>DATFFQ010000139.1:0-28028 GCA_035249955.1 Gemmatimonadaceae bacterium | reverse complement strand
CGCCTCAGCCACGAGAAGGGCGCCGACGTCCTGCTGGAGGCCCTCGCGCGCATCGGCGACCCCTCCGTGGTCGCGTCGGTCCTGGGGAGTGGACCCGAAGCGCCCCGGCTGCGCGCGCTGGCGGAGCGGCTGGGGATCGGTGGCCGGGTGATCTGGCACGGCCTGGTGCCTGAAGCCGGTCGCTGCTTCGCGGCGTTCGACATCTTCGTGATGAGCTCGCGCGCCGAGGGGACGCCGATCGTCGCCTTCGAGGCGATGGCGGCGGAGGTGCCGATCGTTGCGACCGCGGTAGGCGGGCTGCCCGACGTGCTGGCGGGGGGCGTGGCGGAGCTCGTGCCTAACGAGGACATCGAGGCGCTCGCCGGGCGGGTCCGTGCGGTGATGGGGGACCGCGAGGCGGCCGCGCATCGCGCCCGGGCTGCACGCCGCCGGCTCGAGTCGGTGTATGGCATCGACGCCTGGTTGGCGGGGTACGACACCATCTACCGTGGGCTTCACGCGGCAAGGCCGCAGTCATCGCTATGACCGTTCTCGCGCTCGTCCTCCTCCTGGCTCCGCTCTTCTTCCTGGTATACGCGTACATCGGCTATCCACTGTTGCTGCGCATTCTCACCTCCTGGCGCCCGAGCGCGCCACCGGCAGCGGGGTTCGAGCGCTGGCCGATGATCAGCATCACCGTTCCCTGCTACAACGAAGAGGCATCCATCGCGGCGACGCTGGAGAGTCTCCTCGCACTCGACTATCCGGCCGACCGACGGCAGATCCTGGTGGTGTCGGATGCATCGACCGACCGCACGGAGGAGATCGTTCGCGGCTTCGCGTCGCGGGGCGTGGAGCTCCTGGCCATGCCCGAGCGCAAAGGGAAGACCGCCATCGAGAACGCGGCCGGGCGTGTGGTGCGTGGAGACATCGTCGTCAACATCGACGCGACCATCCGCGTGCGCCCGAAGTCGCTGAAGGCGCTGATCGCCGCGTTTCAGGACCCGACGGTGGGCGTCGCATCCGGTCGCGATGTGAGCGTGGGCGCGGAGGAGGCGGAGGGGAACACGGCGGAGTCGGGCTACGTGGGCTACGAGATGTGGGTGCGCTCGCTCGAGACGCGATTGGGGTCGATCGTCGGCGCCAGCGGATGCTTCTACGGATTCCGCCGCGAGATTCACGACACGAGCTTTCCTGAAGCGCTCAGCCGCGATTTCGCGTGCGCGCTGATGGCGCGCGAGCATGGGTTGCGCGCGGTCTCGGTGGATGACGCCGTGTGCGTGGTGCCACGCGCCCCGGCACTGCGGGCCGAGTTTCGGCGAAAGATCCGGACGATGGCCCGCGGGCTGGAGACGCTCTGGTTCAAGCGCCACCTCATGAATCCGTTCCGCTACGGTGGGTTCGCGCTCATGCTCATCAGCCACAAGCTCTGTCGCTGGCTGGTGTATCTGCTGCTGCCGACGGCGCTGCTGGGTCTCGTGGTCCTGAGCATCGCGCACCCGATCGCGCGCGTGCTGCTCGGTGTGACCATCGTGGGGATCGCGATGGGGACGATCGGCATGCGCTGGCCGGCGAACCGCCGCGTGCCTCGTGTCTTCGCGCTGCCCGGCTTCTTGCTCGCGTCGAACCTGGCCGGGTTCCTGGCGTGGGTGAAGGTGATGCGCGGCGAGCGAAACGTGTTGTGGGAGCCGACGAGACGCGCCGCGTAGAGGGGGAAGGGTGAGGGGGTGAGAAAAACCGAGGGGTGAGTGCTCAGCGCGAGTACTCACCCCCGTTCACTTCATGCCCTCACCCCGCGATCTTACCAGCCTCCCCTTCGAAAGAGCATGACCGGGACCGTCTTCAGCATGATCCTCAGGTCCTCGGCGAGGCTCTGCCGCTGCAGGTACTCGAGATCGTAGCGTACCTTCTTGCGCACGTCATCGAGGCACGCGTCGTAGGCGTGATTGATCTGCGCCCAACCGGTGATACCGGGACGCGCGCGCTGGCGCAGCGGATACTCGGCGATGTCGCCACAGAGTCTGGCGAAGATGCTCGGCCGCTCCGGACGCGGACCGACAATGTTCATGTCTCCCCTGATCACGTTGATCAGCTGCGGGAGCTCATCGAGGCGATACGCGCGCAGCACGCGACCCACCGGTGTGACGCGCGGATCGGACTGGGTGGCCCACACGGCGCCGGTGTGCTGCTCGGCGTCCACGTACATCGAGCGGAACTTGAAGATCGTGAAGATGCGACCGCCGTGGTCGCGCTGGCGCCGGTCGTACAGCGCCACCACGTGCATGCCACGCCGGTCGAGACCGACACGCGTTTGCGTATAGAGCACGGGGCCGCGCGAGGTGAGGCGCACCGCCAGTGCGATGACTACGAGCAGCGGAGACAGCACGATGAGCGCGAGCGTTGCCAGCACCACGTTCACGAGGCGGTTCAGTCGCTCCGAGCGGGTACCTGGCACGACCTCGAGCTCGACCCGCGGCTGCTGCTGGCTCGCCTCGGTCCGCTTCGCCGCATCGGCGTTGCGAACCGTCTCGATGGGGCGAGGCAGGTCCCACTCGTCGAATGAGTCGTATCGTTCAGGGCGCTCACTACCCATGTGTTGCACTCCTCCGAGTTCTGGCATGCGCGACCCCTCGATGTGGCCGTCCATTTGTTGGTGCCCTCAGGGTCAGCAACAGTACCTGCTCAGGTCCCGACCATCCCCACCCCACACCAACCCGCGGCCACTACGAGGTTCAATTCCCCAATGCGACGATCGTGCCGACGAGCCCTAGCGCGATCCCTAATCCCTGCAGTGCCGTGCTCCAGTTCAATCCGCTCTTCTGCCCAACCACGATCTCGTCGCCGGCACGGATGTTCAGTTGGTCCAAGGTCCGGCCGGCGGTGAGAGCCGTCTGGACTTCTTTCCCCTCCAGCAGTTCCGTGCCGCTCCGCCTCACCACCGTCCGCTTGGGCTCGGCGTTCCCCGCGGGTCCACCGGCCACCATGATGGCGTCGCTGAGCAACACGTCGGCCGGTATCGAGTAAAAGCCCGGTCGCGTCACCGCGCCCATGACCGCGACGCGCACCAGCGACTCCGCACGAACGGTCGGGTTGCGGACAAACCGACTGAGCTGCTGCGTCATGAACTCACCGAGCTCGGAGCGCAGGACGCCATTCAGCGAGATCTCCGGCAGGTTCGGAAGCAGGAGTGTCCTTCCCGCGCGAACGGCAAACGTGTCAGTTAGCGTCGGCTGCCCGGTCACCGCCAATACGATGCGATCGCCGGTCTGGAAATCACCGTCGCGCAACCGCTCACGGATCTGGCGTGCTTCGTTTCGGCGCGCCTCACTGGAGGAACGCTCGGCCTCAGCCGCCTGCGCCTCCAGCTCGGCCCGTGTGGCATAGCGGCGGTCGGTATTTTCCTGGGTCATCGCGGGAGCGGCGGCTACCAGGAAAGCGGCCGCGGCCATCGTGAGCCGGACCGGGCGAAGTGTCTTCGCGAAATGAGTTCTCTGCATTGTGGCTGCCTCCAATGCACCCCCCGTGCTAGCGCTACGGAATCGAGTGTTCGGAGCTAATTCGGCTGGCAGCATGTCGTTATCTGTAAAGACGCAAGGTTACGGAAAATCCGGAAACGGACGGAATGTTGTGGGAGCGCAACAAAAAGCCCAAGCGCGCCACAACAGTGGTTCGTGCCCTGCGACCAGCGCGGCGGAGAACGGGCGCAAGGACGGCACCGAGTTGGACCCACGGCGTCAGAAGAATGCCGACCCCCACCAGCGGCGCCTTCTCGGCAATCGGGTGTTTCTAGAATCAATCGTCACAAGCGTTTAGGCGTCTCCCCGACCCATCGCTTTGTAGCGCACGCGCGGCAAGCGAGACCCTCGTCACCGCAGCCCTGCCGGAGCCAAATCGGCTCGTCGCAATGCGTTGCCATACAGCTCGCGGTCCCGCATGACTTCTGCAGAGGACAGCTTCCACACCGTACCGGAGAGCGGTAGCTCGAGCGACTCTCCTCTGCCGCTCATCACGGAGCTTATGACAGCGTCCTCTCTTTCGTCGCGTCCGCCGCTCATTCTGCTGGCGAACGATCAGGAATGGGCTGCGCGCTCGCTCGAGAGCATACTCGGGCCTAACGGGTACGCTGTACTGCGCGCGTTCACCGGGCGCCAGGCACTGTCGCTCGCTCGAAGTGCTCAGCCCGACGTCATCATCATCGACACGCGCCTGCCGGACATGAGCGGTATCGAGGCGTGTGAGCTGCTGCGCGACGACCCGCGATTGAGCCCGACCACGCCGATCATCGTGACGACGTCTGGAACGGAGCTGGGTCCGCACCGACTCGCCGCCTACCAGGCAGGTGCGTGGGACTTTTACACACAGCCCCTCGACGCCGAGGTGCTCCTGCTCAAGCTCGCAGCCTATACGCGCGCCAAGCGAGAATCGGATCGTATTCGGGACGAAGGGCTCGTCGACCATCTCACCGGTCTCTACAACATGCGCGGACTCACCCGCCGCGCGCGCGAGATCGGGGCACAGGCGCACCGGCGTCACGACGCCGTCGCGTGCGTCGCTCTGGCACCCGATCCACGAGTGCTCGCGGACGCACCGGAACAGGACGACGCCACTGTGACCGGGCATCTCGGAGAGCTCATCCGTCGCACCGGCAGGCAGTCGGATATCGTCGGACGGATCGGGCCGGCCGAGTTTGCGATCATCGCTCCCGCGACCGATTCGGCCGGGGCCGCCCGTCTTGTCGAACGTCTACAGGAGCGTGCCGCCTCGCTCCCGGTGCACGGCGACGTCGACCGTACGATGCAAATCCGGGCCGGCTATCACGCCGTCCCGGATTTCGCGGAATCATCGGTCGATGTCGGTGAGATCCTGCTACGCGCGACGGCCGCTTTGCGGCAGGTTCGCTCCGATTCGGACGTGACTGGCGTGAAGGCCTTCGACGCCCTGCCGCTCAGACGCGGGCACTGAGCTCGCCGACCTTCGACTCCAGACGCGGCGTCTCCTCGTCGGCTGCCGTGTAGCCGTACAGGTACGAGTAGTACCGGTATACACCCACGGTCTGCACGTCGTTCAGCACCGCACCCAGGATCCTGATCGGCAGCCGGTCGAGCTGCTTGAGCTTGGCCTCCGCCATCTTGCGGTCGCTCGCGCCGGTGCGGAACACCATCAGCATGTTGCCGGTGGCCGTGCCGAGCACGAACGGATCGATGCCGGCGCCGAGCGGCGGACTGTCCACCACCACGACGTCGTACTTCGGCCGCATGTCGGCGATGAAGTTGGCCAGCTTCTCGGACACCAGCAGCTCCGGCCCGCGATGGCGCCGCGTGCCGCAGGGCACGAGCGTGAGATTCTCGTTCACCGAGTTGCGGAATATGGCGTCGAGCGGCGCCTCACCGACGAGATAGTCGACGAGTCCCGGCCGGCGATTCGCGTTGAACATCGCGTGCAGCTCGCCGCGGCGGATGTCCCCGTCCACGAGCAGCGTGCGGTAGCCGGCCTCGGCGAACGACAGCGCGAGGTTGGCGGAGATGAGCGACTTCCCGTCGCCGCTTCCGGGACTCGTGATGGTGAGCAGCACCGGACCCGTCTGATTGTAGGCGTGCGCGATGTTGAGCCGCAGCGACCGGAACGACTCGATGACCTGCGCCGCTTCGTCGGAGTCGGGGAGGCCGTGACGGCGCTTCTTGATGCGCGGCACGGCGCCGAGGATCGGCAGCCCCATCTCGTTCGACACCTGCTCCGGATAGCGGAAGCGCGGATCGACGTGATCGAGCAGCAGCGCGAGGCCGATACCGCCGGCCAGGCTCGCCGCCAGCACCATGAGCATGAGTCTCGCCGCCGCGTTCGCATTGGACGGCAGCAGCGGCGCGATCGCCGTGTCGAGCGGCGTGACTTCGTTCGGGCTGCTCAGCGCGGCAAGCTGCGCCTTCCCCACCTGCTCGCGCAGCGAGGTGTACAGGTCGGCCGCGATCTCCTGATTCATGCGGAGCTGCATTCCCTGGGACGCGATGGCCGGAACCTGCCTCAACGCGCCCTCGGTTACGCGCGCCTGATCGTTGATCCGGCGCTCTTCGGCGCCAAGCAGCGACGCCCAGGTCCTCGCGAGTTGCGGCACGGTGCGGGTGCGCAGCAGGCGCACGTCCTCCACCAGCTGCTGCACCGTGGGATGCTCCTCGGTGTACTGCGCCCGCGCGGCGCGCAGCTCCTTCTCCTTCTCGAGCAGCGCATCGATGCCGGCGCGCAGATCGCGCGCACCGGTCTGCACGGACTGCAACATGAGCCACACGTCGGCCGAGTAGCCCTCCGCCGGCATCTGCGCAATGAGCCGCTCGAGGGTCAGGCGATCCTGCTGAAGCTTTGCGGCCTGCACCTTCTTCTCGAAGAGATCCTTCGTGACCAGGTCCGTGGTCTGATCCGATCCTGGAATGATCGGGATCGCTCCGCTACCGGTGACGATCCTGCTCTGGTGGTTCTCCCACGCCGACTGCTTCTCCTGGAGTTCTTCCTCCGCGGCGCGTAGCTGGCCCTCCAGATTCTTCTCGATCTCGACGTACTTGCGGCGCTTGAGCTCCTGGGCCATCGAGACGAACTCACGCTGCAGCTCGTTGAGCGTCGAGGCGGCGTGATGCGGGTTGCGCGCGGTGAGGGAGAGCCGGAGCGTGTTGCTGTACTGCGGAAGCACCGCGCGCAGCTGGTTGGCCAGCGCCTGCGCGGCCATCTCTGGTGCCGTCAGGCGGAAGGACACGACCTCGCCGCCACGCAGCAGTCCCGTCGTCGGCACCCACTTGAACCCCAGCGACCGGCCGACGGTATCGCCCACCGCACCGCGCTCGATCGGCTCGTCGGTGATAGTGTTGAGTGTGTACTCGGTGCCGTCGGCGTTGACGATCAGCTTGTAGTAGCCGGGGCGGAGACGCACGCCCGGTTGGAACGTCGTGAACAGGAGCGAGTCGGCCGCGCGATCGAGCGACAAATAGAGCTGCCGCTTGCGGACGATGTTGGAGATGACGCTGCGGCTCGTGAGCAGCTCCACCCACGCGTTCGGCGTGTTGACGACGTTCGCCCCCGCCGGGGTGATACCGACCGGCTGCTCCTGCTGAATCCAGACGGTGGCTCGCGCCTCGTACTCTGGCTTGATGAGGAATCGCGGCAGGATGGCGCCAACCGCGAGGCCCACCGCCAGAATGAGCAGGATGAGCCACTTGTACCGACGCACCGCCGACCAGTAGCGCCCCCAGGGAACGCCGCCCTCCTGACGCTGCTCGGCCCCGTAACCGGGCCAGGCCTGCGGGAGGTTAGCTTCCTGGTACTCGGTGGGCGGCGGACCGCCCCCCTGGTTTACCGTTGGGAGATTGGACGACATGCGCGCTCGTTGCTTTCTGGAGGTGAGAGCAATCTCATGATGGCCTTCTACTGACGCAACAGATGTGCAGCCGATGCATACCCCACTGACGCGCCTCCGCTCCACGCAATAACAGGCCCAGCGATCGGAAACGCGCGTTTCCGACAGGTGTACCTATTCCGTGCCGCCAATGGGCCTTCGCGCGTCAAATTGTTGGGCCGTGACGACCGCAATGTTGCCCGGCTCAAACACTGCCCTGTAGATTCGGCGCAACGTTCGTACTCGCTTGCCGCTACATGTCATGAATCGCTCGTTCGTCACAGCAAACGCCTCGCGCGCCGCTCACGGCTGGCGCACCTGAAGAGCCGCCCGCGCCGGTGATCGCTGATCGCCGGTCCTGGCAAGGAGATACCGGATGTCCACGCCCTTCGTCCTCCCAGCCGAGCTGCCGCCCCCGGATCAGCCCGTCGTCCGCGATCCACTCTCCATCCCATCGGAGGTGAAGGCGAGCATCCGGATCCTCCTGGTGGACGACGACCGCACGTTGCGCGAAGGATGCGCGAGCGTGCTCCAGCTCGACGGGTTCAACGTCACCACCACCGGCCGCGGCGACGAAGCGCTGGAGATGGTCAAGCGGCGCAAGTTCGACATCTGCCTCGTCGACCTCTACATGACGCCGGTGTCCGGGATGGACATCCTCAAGGCCACGCTCGAGGCGCACCGGGACACGATCGTCGTCGTGATGACCGGGAACCCCAGCGTCACGTCCAGCATCGAGGCGCTCCGCGCCGGCGCGTGGGACTATCTGCCCAAGCCGTTCTCGGCGACACACCTCCAGGTGCTCATCGGTCGCGCGTCGCACGCCGTGATGGTGGCGCGAGAGACGCGAGATCTGCGGCTCCAGCTCGTGAAGCAGAGCGGGAACAGCGATAAGATCACGCTACTCGGCATCTCGCCCGCGTTCCGCAAGGCCGTCGAGCTCGCGCGCAAAGTCGCCCCGACCGACGCATCGGTGATGATCACCGGTGAGAGCGGCACCGGCAAAGAGGTGATCGCGCAGTTCATCCACCACCACAGCCGTCGCGCGAGCCGCAAGCTCGTGCCGATCAACTGCGCCGCGCTCCCCGAGCCGTTGCTCGAGTCGGAGATGTTCGGCCATCGCAAGGGCGCCTTCACGGGCGCCGACAGAGACAAGCCCGGGCTCCTCGAGACCGCGAACGGCGGCACGCTCTTCCTCGACGAGCTGACGGAGATGTCGCACCCCATCCAGGCCAAGCTCCTGCGCGTGCTCCAGGACGGCGTGGTGCGCCGCGTGGGAAGCGAGCAGCAGGACGCGGTGGTGGACATCCGGTTCATCTCGGCCACGAACCGCGATCCGCAGGACGCGGTGTCGAGCACGGTGCTGCGTGAAGATCTCTTCTACCGGTTGCGCGTGGTGCCGATCAAGCTGCCGCCCCTGAGGCAGCGGCTCGAAGACATTCCGCTGTTGGCCAATCACTTCCTGGCACACTACTGGGAGCGCCACCGCCAGGCGGGAGACGCGTCTCCCAAGCTGGGCGAGTCAGCGATGGATTTTCTGCGCTCTCGCCCGTGGCGCGGCAACGTGCGCGAGCTGCAGAACGTCATCGAGCACGTGGCCGTGCTGGCCGAGCCGGGGCAGGAGATCCGTCCGGAGGACATCCCGGTCTACGACGACAGCCCGGCGCCGCCGACGGTGAACACGATCGGCAGCGCGATCATGGACGAGCCGTATCATCCTGCGAAGGACCGCCTGATTGCGCAGTTCGAGAAGGAGTACCTGTCGCGGCTGGTCGTGCGAGCGGGCGGTAACATGTCGAAGGCGGCGCGCCTGGCCAACATCGATCGCACGACCCTCTACCGCCTGATGGAAAAGCACAACGTGCGCCGGTCGGAGCTCGAGGGTGAGACGGAGTGAAGGCTCGCGCAGCGTACGCGGCGAGCCACATGAAGCCTGAGCCGCCGCGTCCCGGCGGCACCACGATGCGGGAGCCAGCACCGGCATCGCGAGCTCAGGACTCGGAGACCTCCGGATCGCAGGACGCGACGTCACCGCTCTGGATTGCCCTTCGACGCGCGACCCGCGGTGCGCACGAGCTGGCGCGCGAGGCGGGAGAGCTTCGCCACCACAGCAGCGACATCGACGCGCACCTGGAAGCGCTTGCCGACGCGATCCACCAGGCTGCACGAGGCGAGAAGCCATCCCTCGACCGGCTGCCGCCGGTGGTGCCGACGCGCCGCCTGCTCGATCGCCTGCGCACCGCGTTCCTCGGCGAGGTTGCCCCCCTTCGCGATCCGCCGGCGCAAGAGCTGCTCCTGGTGCTGCGGGCCTTCGATGCTGTGGCTGACGCGCTCGAAGAAGACATGTCGCACCGCTTCACGAGCCGTCTCGCCGGCCCCGACGGACTCGAGCTCATCGTCGAGGTGGCGCACGACCTCCGATCGCCGCTGGCGTCCATCCTCTTTCTCGCCGAGACGCTTCGCAAGGGACAGAGCGGGCCGCTGACACCTGTGCAGGAACGTCAGCTCGGTCTCGTCTACAGCGCTGCCTTCGGGTTGAGCGCACTCGCGAGCGACGTCATCGAGCTGGCACGCGGCGGTGACCGCCTCATGGACGTGGACCCGGTGCCCTTCTCCGTCTCCGGCATCATGCAGTCGATGTACGACATCGTGCTGCCGATGGCCGAGGAGAAGGGGCTGACCCTCAAGCTCGCGTCCCCCGACTCGGATTTCCGAATCGGTCAGCCGTCGGCGCTCAACCGCGTGCTGCTCAACCTCACAACCAACGCCCTCAAGTTCACCGCCGAAGGGTGCGTCGAGGTCAGGGGGAGGGAGATCTCGCCCACAGGCGTGGAGTTCTCGGTGCGTGACACCGGTCGTGGGATCCCGCCGCAGGTCATGGCGACGCTGTTCGAGCCCTTCCGGCGGCGTCTCAAGCCGGGCGACTACATGTTCTCCAGCGCCGGGCTTGGCCTGTCGATCTGCCGCAAGCTGGTGATCGCCATGGGCGGCGAGCTCAACGTCGAGACGGCGCCGGACTACGGCACCCGCTTCCACTTCACCCTCGACTTGCCGGTCGCTTCGCGTCTCTGAGAGCGCGGGGAACGAAACTCCTTTACGGGCTTACATCGTAGTGCGCGTGGCGCGTGACGCGGAGGGCGGGGCGGGGGGCGCTCACTGGATGCCGTGAGGGGTTTGTGTCAGCACAGGCCGGGTTCCACTCGCTGGAGAGATTGCGGGCGGCGCTTCCGCTCGTCGTCATCGCGATCGTCGCTTCGTGCGACGAGGTGCGTGAGATCGGCGAGCGGCTCGAGAGCCGCACGCCGCACCAGGAGTACGCGGAGGCGCTGAGGAACGCGGGGCTCGAGCAGACAGCTCTGGGCCGGGACTGGCTGTTCTCCAGCGACAGCGCGTTGCGCCACGCCCGCGATGTCAGCCTTCCGTACCGACTCGAGGGCTCGCTCGCGGCGAGCGAGGCGCCGGCGCTCGGCTTGCGCTTCCCGCTGCGGCGTGGACAGCGGCTCCGCGTCGATGTCTCGATGGACACCGTGCAGGTCATCCAGCTGTTCATCGATCTCTTTCGCGCGCCCACCGATTCCGGTCAAGCGCCGCGGCACGTGGAGAGCGCCGAGTCCAGGTCGACGTTCCTCGAGGCCGAAGCTCGGCGCGACGGCGAGTATCTCCTGCGCATCCAGCCCGAGCTGCTGCGCGGCGGAGACTACGAGCTGTCGGTCCAGGTCGAGCCGGCGCTCGCGTTTCCCGTCGCCGGGCGCGACGGCCGTTCCGTGCGCAGCTACTTCGGCGCCGATCGGGATGCCGGCCGGCGGCGCCATCAGGGCATCGACATCTTCGCGCCACGAGGGACGCCGGCGCTGGCGGTGAGCACGGGCTTCGTGCGCCGCGTGGGAACGAACAGTCTGGGCGGCAACGTGGTCTGGGTGTGGGATGAGTCGCGCGGGCACTCGTACTACTACGCACACCTGGACAGTCAGGCGGTCACCTTCGGCGAGCGCGTTCGCGCGGGTGACACGCTGGGGTTCGTCGGCAACACGGGTAACGCGCGCTCCACCGCTCCACACCTGCACTTCGGGATCTACGCGCCCGGCGAGGGGCCGGTGGATCCTCTGCCATTCGTGACGCTGCCCCGCATGCCTGTGGACTGACCGCTGGCCCTGTTTCCGGTTGATCCCTCTGTAAATGTCGTTGCCGTTGCAGTATCGGTGCGAACCAATGGGTCGGGTCGATCCCCTCGGCAGTTGTCGTCAATGCCGGCCCTACGGGCTCGTTGCGCGCTGAACCAGGTGGGAGCACTATTACGCCACATGCCCACTCGGCGCGCGTTTCTCTCATCCGTGGCCTTGGCCGGCGCGGCGCTACCGTCCTTTCAGGCAACCGCGATGCGGCGGCTCTGGAGCGCCACGGCCATTGCCGGGGTGCGGACACCGGGCTCCCTCGCGGGTGATGAGGAGTACTGGGGCGAGATCCAGCGCGCATTCGACGTCGACCGTACCCTCATCAACCTGAACAGCGGCGGCGTCAGTCCGACGCCCGCCTATGTGCTCGAGGCGATGATCCGCGACGTGCGGTTCTCGAACGAGGCACCCGTCCACCATATGTGGAACGTGATCGAGCCGCGCATCGAGAGCGTGCGCACCGAGCTGGCACGTGAGTTCGGGTGCGATCCGGAGGAGATGGCGATCACCCGCAACGCCTCCGAGTCCATGGAGAACATGATCTTGGGGCTCGATCTCGCGGCGGGCGACGAGGTCGTGGTCACCAACCAGAACTATCCGCGCATGCTGACGACGTGGCGGCAACGCGCTCGTCGCGATGGGATCGTGGTCAAGGAGATCTCGTTCCGCGTGCCGCCGCCATCGATGAGCTACCTCGTGGACCGGTTCCGTGACGCGATCACGCCCCGCACGCGCGTGATCGAGGTCACGCACATCACCAACCTCACCGGTCAGATCATGCCCGTTCGCGACATCGTGCGCATGGCGCGCGAGCGGGGGATCACGGTGCTGGTCGACGGGGCGCACGCCTTCGCGCAGTTCCCGTTCAAGCGCGATGCGCTGGAGTGCGACTACTACGCCACGAGCCTGCACAAATGGCTCACCGCCCCGGTGGGGACTGGCTTTCTCTACGTTCGACGCGATCGCATCAAGTCCCTGTGGCCACTCATGGCGGCGCCCAAGGAGATGGACGACAACATCCGCAAGTTCGAGGAGATCGGGACGCATCCCGCCGCCAACCACAACGCCATCGCTGCCGCGCTCATCTTCCACCGGGGCATCGGCGCCGAGCGAAAGGCGCAGCGGCTGCGCTTTCTGCGCGACCGGTGGGCACGGCGCCTGCTCGCCGCGAGCCCCCGCGTGAAGGTCCTCACTCCCCTCGACGATCCGGCCCAGTCGTGCGGGATCGCGCTCGTTCGGCTCGAGGGGATCGACACGCAGGCCCTGCACACGCGGCTCTTCGAGAAGTGGCGGATCATCACCACTCCGATCCTGCACCCGGAGTTCCACGGCCTGCGAGTCACGCCGAACGTGTTCACGACGCTCGACGAAGTGGATGGCTTTGCCGAGCGAATGGAAGAGGTGTTGAGAACCTGACGAGGGTGATCTGGGTGGAGTGAGTGACAACGACTCGAGTGAAGCGCATGACCGGTGATGGGTCCATCAGCTGTTTCATGCGCCTCACGCGAGCTCTTGTCACTCACTCCACCTGCGTCACCACGTCACCCCAGCGGCACCCCATGCTCCGCGGCGATCTCGTACGCATCCTGCGCCGGCAGGACGTTGTGCTCGATGAGGGCGTCGGCCAGTGCTTCCACGGCATCGCGGTACTCGCGTATGATCGCCTCGGCGCGGTCGGCCTGAGCCGTGATGAGGGTTCGCACGGCGCCATCGATCTGTGATTGAAGCTGACCGCTGGGCGAGCCCCCCTGCGCCAGGGGGTCGGCGCTGATGAGACCGACCTCGTCGCTCATCCCGAACTCCGCCACCATGCGACGCGCGACGGCAGTCGCGTGCACGAGGTCGCTCCCCGCGCCCGACGTGACGGCGTCGCGACCCAAAAAGACCAGCTCGGCCGCGCGTCCGCCGAGCGCCTTGGCGATGATCCCTTCCAGATACCTCCGGGGGTGGAGGTGGCGATCCGACTCCGGCGCGAAATGCGCGGCGCCGAGCGACCGCCCGCGCGGCTCGATGGTCACCTTGTGCAGCTTGTCATCGGGGCACGCGACCATGCCGACGACGGCGTGTCCGGCCTCGTGCAGGGCGATGAGTCGCCGCTCGCCGTCGGTCACGATCACACCGGAGCGCACGCGTCCCAGGAGGATCCGGTCGCGCGCTTGCTCGATGTGCTCGTTGCTGATCGCGTCGCTATCGCTCTGCACGGCGATGATCGCCGCCTCGTTGAGCAGATTGGCGAGCTCGGCGCCGGAGTGTCCGACGGTGAGCTGCGCCAGCCGCTCGAGGTCGACGTCGGGAGCGAGCTTCGACTCGGCGGCGTGAATGCGCAGAATCTCGAGGCGGTCGGTGGACGTCGGAAGCGGAACCTCGACGATCCGGTCGAAGCGACCCGGGCGGCGCACCGCCGGGTCGAGCATGTCCTCACGGTTCGTCGCCGCCATCCAGACGACGCCCTCGCTGCCCGCCATGCCGTCCATCTCCACCAGCAGCTGATTCAGCGTGACCTCTTCCTCGCCGGAGCGGTTGGGACGTCCGCGGCGTCCGCCGAGCGAGTCGAACTCGTCGATGAAGATGATGCACGGTGCCTGCTCGCGTGCCTGACGAGCGAGCGCGCGCACACGCCGGGAGCCGACGCCGACGTACATCTCGTTGAAGTCCGAGCCGGCGGCGATGATCACCGGGCATCCGGCCTCGCCGGCAACAGCGCGGGCCAGCAGCGTCTTGCCGGTTCCCGGCGGTCCGACGAGGAGAATCCCCTTCGGGCATCGCGCACCCAGCGCCTTGAAGCGCTCGGGATGCTTGAGGTACGCGATGACATCGCGCAGGTCGGCCTGCGCCTCGCGCGCGCCACCCACGTGGGCCATGGTGAGCTGACGAGACGGTGGCGCCGCGACGAACTTCGCCGTGGTCAGTCCGCCGCGCTGCCGGATCACGACGAAGGCGATCACACCGAACATGGCCAGCAGACTGAGCAGCTGAATCGCGATCTCGGTCCGTTTGGGGCTTCCCGGCTCGTTGACGAGCACGCGAGCGCCCGACTGGCTCCACCGCTCCAGGTCGGAGAGCGTCACGGCCCGTGTGGGCACGGAGGTCTGGATGATCGTCACGCGCTTGCCGTCGATCCGCACCGGCGCGCGGAGCGTCGCCGTGATGCGGGCACCGCCTTCCTCGACGCGAAGCTCCGACACCTGCCGCGCCGCGATCGCCGCGGCGACCTGCGAGTAGGCCACCACCGGATGCTGCACCCGCTCGCGGCTCGTTACGCGCCAGGCGATGGCGGCGACCGCGAAGGTCCCCACCAGCACGATCCCAAGCGGCCAGTAGCGAACCGGACCGCGGCGCAGTGAGAGCGAGAACAGGTTGCGTAGCTTCCAGTTCCTGCGCTCCCGCTGCACCGTGCGCGGCGGCTCGTTCTTCATGCGAGCGGAGGGAACTGGTGACGACGCCGGGGTGGGCGAGGGGGAGGAGGGCGAAGACACTGACTTCTCACGAGGTGGCTACGAGATGAAGGGCCCGTCCTCACGCCCTCGATGGGGCGCGACGAGCTCTAGGTGCGAGTGTGGCAAGGGGATCCGTCGCCGGAGCACGGTCCGCGTTCTCAGGACTGTAGGACCCCGCCAGTCGTAACAGCATGCAT
The DNA here is from genome assembly GCA_035249955.1 of Gemmatimonadaceae bacterium. Lineage (GTDB taxonomy): Bacteria > Gemmatimonadota > Gemmatimonadetes > Gemmatimonadales > Gemmatimonadaceae > DATFFQ01. Next base: position 12,868 of record DATFFQ010000139.1, on the reverse strand, counting down.
CACTGAGACTCGCGAGGTCAGCGCCGGGTTCCGCCGCGACGCCGCCAATCTAAGCGAGCGCCAGCCGGATGGCCAAGTCGAGATGCCGTGCTGGGGCGTGGCTCCTGACCCGCCGGCCAACGATGCCGGGCTACGATACCCGTCTCGTCTTCCGCCGCAGAAAATCCATGAGAATGAACTGGCCCAGCGTCATCGTCGTGGTGAAGTATGCCTTGCCGCGGCTAATCGCTGTGACCCGCTTCACGAACTCCACCAGCGAGCGGTCGCGGGCCAGCATGAACGTGTTGATCATGATGCCGCATCGCCGGCAGTCGGCCACCTCGCGCAGCGTCTGCGCGGCGACGAGGGAATCCAGCCCCATGGAGTTCTTGTAGATCATCCCGTTCGGCATCGTCAGCGCGCTGGGCTTGCCGTCGGTGATCATCACGATCTGCCGCATGTCCTTCTTCTGCGCGGTGAGGATACGGCGCGCCAGCTTGAGTCCCTCGGCCGTGTTCGTGTGGTACGGTCCCACCTGCGCGTGCGCCAGCCTGGCGAGCGGTATCTCCTCGGCGGAGTCGTGAAAGAGCACGACGCGAAGCGAATCGCCGGGAAACTGCGTGCGGATGAGATGCGTCAGCGCCAGGGCTACCTTCTTGGCCGGCGTGAAGCGGTCCTCACCGTAGAGGATCATGGAGTGCGACGTATCGAGCATCAGCACCGTCGCGCACGATGAGCGGTACTCCGCCTGGCGCACCATGAGGTCGCCGTAGTCGATGTCGATCGGGACATCGAGCGTGCCGTTGCGGACGAGCGCGTTCTGGAGCGTGGCGTTCACGTCGAGGTTGAGCGTGTCGCCGAACTCGTACGGCTTGCTCGCCGAATCGGCCTCGACGCCCGTCGCCAGGTACGGCGTATCGTGGCTGCCGAAGCTCGACTTGCCGAAGGAGCCCAGCAGGTTGCGCAGCGTCTTGAATCCCAGGAAGTCGATGCCCTTCTCGGTGAGGTTGAACTGCACGTCGCGCGACGCGGCGCGTGCCAGGCCGCCGGGTCCGGTGACCTCCTGGTGGCCGGCGGGCATTTGCGGCGGCGCCTGCAGGTTCAGGTATCCTTCGTCTACCAGCCGCTGCACGATCTCATCGAGCAGCTTGGCAAGCCTGGCCTCGCTCTCACCGCCGTCCTCCGACTCACCGCGCAGCGCCTCCAGCATCTCCGGCGTGAACTGACCGCTCTCCATCAGCGCCTTGAGCACGGCTTGCCGCAGCGCATCGATCGAGCGATCCTCCTCGTCGCCGAAATCGCCCCAGTACGGGTGCGACATCTTTCCCCCGGCGAAGCCGGATTGCAGGAGGAAATCGGCGAGCTTGTCGAGCAGCGCCTGCAGATCGACCGCATCGGCCATCTGCGGGTCGGACTTGGTGTAGGTGTGGAAGGCCATACGACGAGAGGGACGGGGGACGAGGGGCGAGCCGAGCAGGAATCGTGCTCCCTACGCGATGCCAGCTACTTCACGGTCGACAGTGCTATACACCCCTCCAGATCAATGTAGCCCGCTGGCCAGCGGTTCGCAGCGCCGCGGCCGGTGGGCGAGATGAGCGCGCAGCAGACGGACCCGCCCGTCACGCCCTCGTCCCTCGCCGCTCTCAACCCGTTCCGCGTCCTGGTTCAGTACCGGAACTTCAGGCTGTTCTGGGTGGGGCAGACCACCTCGCTCGTCGGCACGTGGATGCAATCGGTGGCGCAGGGATGGCTCGCGCTCGTGCTCACCGACGATCCCTTCATGGTCGGCCTGGTGAGCGCGGCTGGCTCGTTTCCGGTCCTGGTGCTGTCGCTCCTTGCAGGGGTCGTCATCGATCGCGCCGACAAGCTCAGGCTGGTCATCGTGTCGCAATCGCTGCTCCTGGCGCAGGCCACCACGCTGTGGTGGTTCGCCTGGTCGGGGCACCTGACCATCGACTGGCTGCTGGCGCTCGCGCTGATCAGCGGCACGGTGAACGCGCTGGATATCCCCGCCCGGCAGTCGACGATCGTCGAGCTGGTCTCCCGCGACGATCTGCCGTCTGCCATCGCGCTCAACTCCAGCGGCTTCAACCTGGCGCGGATCATCGGACCCGGCATCGCGGCGGCGATCATCGCGGCGTTCGGCATCGCCTGGTGCTTTGCCGTGAACGCGCTGAGCTACCTCGCGGTCCTCATCGGGTTGCTCCGCATCGAGCTCCCTCCGCGAACGCTGGCGCCGGTGGCCATCTCCCCGCTGGAGGGATTGCGGCAAGGGCTCGCCTACCTGAACGAGACGCGCACGGTCGCGGTGCTCATTCGAATGGTGGCGGTGTACTCGGTGTTCGGCATTCCCTACCTGGTCGTGATGCCGGTGATCGCGCGCGACGTGCTGCACAGCGACGCCACGGGCTACAGCGGTCTGCTCACCGCGGTGGGGATTGGAGGATTCGCGGGCGCGCTGGCGCTCGCCGCGGCCGCGCCGCGGATCGCGCGGGGCCGGCTGCTCCAGTACGCGGCCTACGCGTTCCCGCTCCTGCTCATCGCCTTCTCGCTCTCCCGGTGGATGGCGCTGTCGGCGGCGCTGCTGCTGGCGATCGGCTTCACCATGATCCTGAACAATGCCCTCACCAACGGCCTCATCCAGACCACCGTGCCCGACGAGCTCCGCGGCCGGGTGATGTCGGCCTACACGTGGGTGTTCGTGGGGCTGGGGCCGATCGGTGCGATGGTCGCCGGCTCGCTGGCGAGTGCGCTCGGCGCGCCGTGGGCGATCGCCCTGGGCGCGATGGTGACGCTGCTGTACGCCGCGTTCACCTTCACGCGGTATCCGGAGCTGCGCGAGCTGTAGCTCCGCGCGTCAGCCGAAGCGCTCCCGCGCCACGCGCACCACGACGTCGGCCGCTCCGTCCACGCCCAGCCAGTCGGTGTTCAGGCACAGGTGGTAGTTCTCATGCGCGAGCCACGATCGCTTCCAGTACTGCTTCACGTACTGCTCGCGCTGGCGGTTCGTGTCATCGACGACCCGTTCGGCTTCCTTGGCCGGCAGGCCGAGCCGGAGGGCCGCGCGGGCGACGAGCGCCGGCCGCGGTGCGTAGCAGAAGACGTGGAGGACGTCGGAGCGGGTGGCGAGCACCGACTGCGCGCCACGTCCCACCAGCACGGCGTGACCGGTCGCGACCGCTTCGGTGATGATCCGTGCCGTGACCTCGATCATCCGCTCCTCGCTCGGCGGCAGCGGGGCCTCGGTGGCCGGGGGGAGGATCTCGGGCGACGCCAGCGCCAGCGTGTTGGCCAGGCGCTGCACGAGGGAGGGCACGCGCTCCTCACGCGCCTTCACTTCGGCCGGTGAGACTCCCAGCCGCGCGGCGACGGCCTCGACGAATGCGTTGTCGAGCAGCTGCCAGCCCAGGGCGCGCGCGACGCGCTCGGCGACGTCCGAGCCTCCCGAGCCGTACATGCGTGAGATGGTGATCAGCGCCATGGGCTCGTCAGGCAGGCGGTCAGCGCAGGAGCCGCACGCGCAGGTGCTCCACCACCTCGAAGCCCAGCGCGTCCCATGCGGAGTTGGCCCGGAGGTTCTCGACGGTGCTGTGGAGACGCATCTCGCTCAGCCCCCGCTCGCGGCACCAGGCGATCGCCGACTCCATGAGCGTCCGCAACACGCCCTCCCGTCGCGCGGTGGATCGTACGTAGGCCGACGACACGTAGCCGTACTGCGAGGGCAGCAGGATGGGATAGCCCGAGCTCTCGACGCATCGCAGGATGCCAACCACCTCGCCGTTTCGCTCGGCCAGGAGCGTGATCTCGCGCGGTGAGCGTAGCTGCGCGAGGTAGAGCTCGCGCGCCCGCTCGCGGAGGTCCGGCCGCACGCGGCGGTAGATGAGATTGTCGCGATGCTCCGCCAGCAGGGCCAGCCGCAACTCGAGCACGACGCCGAGATCCGCCTCGGTCGCCTCGCGCACCGTGATCGCGCGGAAGTGCCGGGCGCCTCCCGACCGTCCGGCGTCGTGCTCTCGGCTCACGCCATCATGCCGCCGCCAAAGAGATCCTGGTTCGGCCGGCGGCGCTCCGGTGGCTGGGCGCGTCCGTACTGACCGGTGTCGGAGCGCGAGATTTTCTTGCGCGCCACCAGGGCCTCGAGCACCAGCTCGCACGCCGCTGCCGTCGCCGCGTCGTCGCCCTCCATGGCCAGGCCGACCGACTGCACCAGCTCGAGCAGCCCAGGCACCCGCTCGAACCCCTGCACGAGCGCGCTGCTCGAGAGGTCATCCTTCACCTGAAGGGCGTTGCCGCGGTCGAACCACATCACCATGTCATCGGTGGTCGCACCGCCGGCGCGCGCCTGGAAGGTGGTATCGGCGGCACGGCGGATGAGCTCGTGCGCGATCACGTATCCGCCCACCAGCTCGCCCTCGTACTCCAGCTCGATCTTCCCGGTGATCGCCGGCATCGCCGCGAATACGTCGCTGATGCGCGGCACCACCTCGCATTCGCCGGTGAGCGTTGCGCGCCGCTCGGCGTTCGAGATCGCGTTCTCGAGCACCGAGATCGGCATGCGCTGCGATACGCCGGACCGCTTGTCGATGCGCTTGTCGGTGCGCGCCTCGAACGCGACGCGCTCGATCACCTCCGAGACGAAGTCCGGGATCCTCACCGGAAAGCCGCCGCGCTCCTGCCACGCCTCCTGGTTGGTGATCGTCATGCCCAGCTCGACCGTCTCCGGATAGTGCGTGAGGATCTCGCTCCCGATGCGGTCCTTGAGGGGCGTGATGATCTTGCCGCGCGCGGTGTAATCCTCCGGATTGGCGGTGAAGCAGATGAGCACGTCCAGCGGCAGGCGAACCGGATAGCCTTTGATCTGGACATCGCCTTCCTGCATGATGTTGAACAACCCGACCTGGATCTTCCCCGCCAGGTCAGGCAGCTCGTTGAGCGCGAAGATCCCGCGATTGGCGCGGGGCAGCATACCGTAATGAATCGTGAGCTCATCCGACAACAGGTGCCCGCCGCGAGCCGCCTTGATCGGATCGACGTCGCCGATGATGTCGGCGATCGTCACGTCGGGCGTGGCCAGCTTCTCCACGTATCGTGAATCGCGATCGATCCAGGCGATCGGCGTGTCGTCGCCCATGTCCGCGATCCGCTCGCGGCTGTACTTCGAGATCGGCGAGAACGGATTGTCGTTCACCTCGCTCCCGGCCACGATCGGCGTCACCTCATCGAGCAAGGTGATGAGCGCGCGCAGGATGCGCGACTTGGCCTGTCCGCGGAGACCCAGCAGGATGAAGTTGTGGCGCGAGAGCAGGGCGTTGACGATTTGGGGCATCACCGTGTCGTCGTACCCGACGAGCCCGGGGAACAGCGGCTCGCCTCGCGAGAGCTTGGCCAGCAGGTTGGCGCGCACCTCGTCCTTCACCGACCGCCTGGCGCGGTGTGGCGCGGCGAGTGGAGAGCGCTTCAGCGCGCCCAGTGTCTCTGGATAGGATGCCACGAACATCTCCGGGAATGCAGCAAGACCACCGGCCACCACCATGCTTCGACGAAGCGGGTGAGGGACCACCTGTCGGAGCGTACACTACGAGCATGCCCGCGCGCCAGTGGGCGCCGTCGGGGCGCATCGGGCAACGCCCTCAGCCGACAGCGACCTCGACCAGGTTGTCGTAGAACACGGGACCGTGCCCCATGTCGGTCTCACGCTGCGACGTCGTGTCGTTGGCGTTGTTGCCGTCCACCGCGTACTTGCCCCACCAGATCGATGGTGCCCACACGGTGCCGGGACGGACGCTGTCCGACACGCGCGCCGTGGCCGCGAACTCACCACGGTCGTTGAACACGGTCACACGCATCCCCGACGCGAGTGAGCGCACCGCCGCATCGTCGGGATGGATCACCAGCTCGGGCTCGCGCGCATGCCGTCTGAGCGCATCCACGTTCACGAATGTCGTGTTGAGAAAGTGGTGTGCCGGCGACGAGATCAGCGTGAGCGGATACCGGGCGGCGAGCGCGGGATCGCTCTCGGCGCACTCATAGGGCGGCGTGTACGTGGGGAGCGGATCGAGCCCCATGTCGGCGAGTCGCTGCGAGTAGAATTCGCATTTCCCACTGGGCGTGGGAAACCCGCCTTGGGCGAACGGCGCGTACGGGCGCGGAACGTTGAGCCGCACCCAGCCCCGCGTCAGCAACGCATCGAGCGTCACGCCACACATGTGCTCGTGCGACGTCTCCAGGGCCCGGCGGATGAGCGTGAGATCGTCGTCCCGGAGCGCCGGATGATCGAGCCCCATCCGGGCGGCGAGCAGCCGGAAGATCTCGGAGTTCGGTTTGCTCTCTCCCACCGGCTCGATCGCCGGCCGGTTGATCGTTGCGTAGTGGTGCCCATACGCCAGGTGAACGTCCCAGTGCTCCAGCTGCGTGGTGGCCGGCAGCACGATGTCCGCCCAATCGGCGGTGTCGGTCTGGAAGTGCTCGAGCACCACGGTGAACAGGTCGGGCCTGGCGAGCCCGGTGCGTACCGCGCCACGATCGGGCGCAACCGCGGCCGGATTGGAGTTGTACACGATGAGCGCGCGCACCGGGGGCCCGCCCACGCCCGCGTCCTCCCGTGTCAGCGCCGCACCCAGGCGGATCATGTTGATCGTGCGCGTCGCCGGTCCGAGGTCGGGACGCTCGAGCGCCTCGTGGTTGAACCGGAAGTTCGCGCTGGTGGAGAGCTGCACGCCGCCGCCTGGACGCCGCCAGTGCCCCGTGATGGCCGGCAGGCAGGCGATCGTTCGCACGGCCATGCCGCCCCCGGCGTGACGCTGCAAGCCGTAGTTCACGCGCACGAACGCCGCCTTCGCCGCGGCGTATTGCCGGGCGAGCGCAACGATCCGCTCGGCGGCAATCCCGGTGATCGCCGCGACGCGCTCGGGCGGATACTCGGCCGCGCGCTCGCGGAGCTGCTCGGCGCCGAGCGTGTAGCGCCGGATGTAGTCGCGATCCTCGAGCCCTTCCGCGAACATCACCTGCATGAGGCCGAGCGCCAGCGCAGCATCGGTGCCGGGCCGGATGGCGATCCACTCGTCACATTGATCGGCGGTGCGGGTCCGCAGTGGATCGATCGCGATCAGCGGCGCGCCGCGCTCGCGCGCTCGACGAACGAAGGGCCACAGGTGCGGGTTCGAGGTCAGCGTATTGGTGCCCCACAGCAGCACCAGGTCGCTGCGGGGAATCTCCTCGCCGTCGGCGCCGATGTTGGCCCCGACGGTCATCTGCATCCCCACACCGCCGGCTCGCGAGCAGATCGTGCGATCCAGCTTCGACGCGCCGAGGACGTGGAAGAATCGGCGATCCATCGAGGACCCTTGCACGAGTCCCATCGTGCCCGCGTACGAATATGGCAGAATGGCCTCGGGGCCATCGCCTGACGACACGATCTGGCGCAGCCGCAACGCGATCTCGTCGAGCGCCTCGTCCCACGAGATACGCTCGAAGTGTCCCGCTCCCTTGGCGCCGACGCGGCGCAGCGGTGTGGTGAGCCGCTCCGGATGATAGGTGCGCTCGATGTAGCGATTCACCTTCGCGCACAGGAATCCCTGCGTGAACGGATGCTCCGGGTCGCCGGCCACACGCGTGGCGCGGCCATTCTCCACCGTCACCAGCAACGCGCAGGTGTCGGGGCAGTCGTGCGGGCAGGCGGCTCGAACCGTTTCCGAGCGAGTGGCGGAGAGCGCTGTCACGAATGGGCGATGTGGGACGGCAAACGGATCGTCTTCAACTTGGCGGCGCGGCGGCCCCGGGGCCAGCATCCCCGCGCCCCGACCGCGAGCGCCTCCGGTCGACCCCGAAATGTCGCCGCACGAAGTCGCCGGCGCGGTCCATCCCCTGCGCGCCCAGCAGGAGCACCAGGTCGGCGGCCGTGCTCGACTCGAGGACGCGCCGGACCGCGCGCTCGAGCGTGGGCTCGTGCTCGAACGATACCTGCCTGGCGCGCAGCGTGTCGAGCACGGCCTCCCGCTCCTCGGACGTCACGACATTCGCCTCGTTCGCTGCATCTTCGCTGGAGGTCACCACGAGCTCGGCGTTCGTGTCGCGCACCCCGTCGGCCAGCGCCACCGCGTTGCGCTCGTTGATGGCCGTGCCCCGCGAGCCCCGGATGCCGTACACCACGCGCAATCGCTCGTGAGGCAGCTGCGGCGCTACCTCGAACACCGCGCGCACGCTGATGGGATTGCCGACGGTGTCGTCGAGCACGATCGGGCCGCTCGCGAACACGATCTGCAGCCGGCGATGCATCGGTCGTGTGGCGGCGAGTGCGGCGCGCACGGCGTCGGCACCAGCGCCGGCGATGAGCGCGGCCGTGGATGCCAGCGCGGCATTGGCGACGTTCGTGCGCCCCAGGAGCGGCAAGAAGAGCGGGATCGCCGACGGCTCGACGCTGGAGCCGTCGATTCGTGATAGCGCCTCCTTCACACGGAGGAGGAACCGAGAGCCCGCTGCGGTGGTGACGAGTCCTTCGACGCCGACGGTGGCGTCGGCACGGCCATGGAGCGAGACCCACGCGACCGAGCCGATGCGCGCGGCCAGCGCGCCACGCACCACCTGATCGTCCATGTTGGCGACGAGCGGCGCGCCGGGCCGTAGCAGCTCGAGGAACCGCAGCTTCGTGCGCACGTAGTCGTCGGCCGATGCGTGAAACTCGAGGTGCTCGTCAGGCACGAGGTTGGTGAACACGCCAATGTCGAACTCCAGCCCGTCGACGCGCTGGAGTCGAAGGCTGTGCGACGTGACTTCCATCACCGCGTGCGTCGCGCCACGCGTGACCATGCGGCGCAACGCCGCGTGAATGGCCGGGGCATCGGGTGTCGTCATCCCTGTCTGCACCACCGTCCCATCGAAACGGATGCCTAGCGATCCGATGACACCCGGGCGGCGACCGGCGGCGGTGAGCGCGGCCTCGATGAGCAGCGCCGATGAGGTCTTTCCGAGTGATCCGGTCACGCCGACGAGCGTGAGCTCTCGCGCCGGATGCCCGTGAAACGCGGCGGCCAACCGCGCGAGCGCACGGCGCGGATCGTCGGTGACCAGCGTCGGAATGCCCACCACCGCCTGCGGTGCACAGATGGCGGCGGCGCCGTTACGCTGCGCATCGGGAACGAAGTCGAGGCCGTTCGCGCGCGCCCCCGCGACGGCTACAAATAGTTGCCCGGATTGAACTTGACGCGAATCGATGGCGAGCCCGGTGATCTCCGGGTCGCCTCCCACGAGATTGCCCCCCGCTTCGCGGGCCAAATCACTCAGTCGCACCGCGCCAGTACTCATCGCGAGAGATCATGTGACGATTCGCACCTCAGGAGCCTGCATCTCTTGACAGCAGGGGGGGATATCGTAGAATAACAGCCGCTCGTTCCGGATGTGCACCGAGCGTGCGCGGACGAAGATAACCTGCCCCCCCACAAGGAGATCTTAGATGAAGCGCCTGGCTGTGGTCGCTGCAGTGCTCATGGTTGTCGCCTGTCAGGCCAAGGATGAGAACGCGGCCGATACGGCTGCCGCGCCCGCCATGGCTCCAGCGCCTGCCGATACGGGTATGATGAAGAGCGACACCGGCATGATGAAGATGGACACGGGAATGAAGGCCGACACCGGCGCGATGAAGAAGACGCCCTGATTCACCAGTCCTTCCCCCTTTAACGCAAGATGGGCGCAATCGCGAGAGTTGCGCCCTTTTTGTCACCTCGGACGGTGCGGTCCGGGACTTGCCGGATGCCAGACGTTCACGCACCCGCGCTTTGGCGCGCTACTCGGAGGAGCCACTTATGAGGTATCTCGCAGTTGCGGCAGCCGTGGCGATGTTGGCGGCATGCGGCGGCACGAATGACGATGCGATGGTAGACGACACGTCGACGGGAGCGATGGCCCCTGGAGCCCCCGCCACGACGCCGCCGGTGACGACCGACACCGGTCTCACGGGCGCCGATACGCTGCGCGCCGATACGGCCTTCAGCGACACCGCGCGGAGCGACACGACTCCGTCGACCACACCCTGACGAACACGCCTCAGGTCAGTGGGCGCGGCTGCTCCGGCCGTGCCCCGCCTGGGCGCGATGCTCCTTCCACCACCGAAACGCCTCGGGAATTCCCACTTCCGGCCTCACCGGAGGTGACCAGCTCAGCTCCGCGCGCGCTCTCTCGGAGCTGAACGGATTGTCGCGCGACAGGAAGTTGAGCGTGCTCTCGGCATGTGCGGCGAGGCCCTTGCCCGTGAACAGCTCCCCCACCGTGCCGACGGACCCGAGCACCGCCGCCGCAACGCCGCGTGGCACCGACGGCGTCAACACGCGCTTCCCCAGCCCGGTCGCTCCCAGCCGCACGAAGTCGGCGACGGTCACGTCGTAGTCATTGGCGAGATTGTAGGAGCGGCCGCCGGCGGCATCGCACCGGACGGCGCGCACCGCGCCGTCGGCGACGTTCGCGGCATGGACGATCGCCATCTTCGACCGGCCGCCGTTGATCAGCGGCACGACGCCGATGCGGAACAGGCGCGCTGCCCGCGGGATGAACTGCCGGTCGCGCTGACCGTAGATCACATCGGGGCGCACCGCCACCGCCCAGATTCGTCCCGAGCGATGCGCCGACACGACCAGCTCCTCCGACTCGCGCTTGGAGCGCGCGTAGTAGTTGTCCTCGCGAATCGGCGGCAGCTCGATGCTCTCATCGGTCGGTGTGCTGCGGTACCGCTGAGAGGAGCCATACACGGCGACGCTGCTCAGCTGCAACAAGCGCGCGCCGCTCCGCTCGGCGGCGGAGATGGCGTTGCTGGTACCGCCGATGTTCACGGCGTGAAAGGCATTCCAGCCGCCGGTGGGAGCAATGAGCGCCGCGGTGTGGAAGATCGCCGTGCATCCGCGTGCCGCCGCGATCATGCTGTCGGCGTCGAGCACATCGCCGGACACGAGCTCCGCTCCCAGAGCGCGAAGCCACTCGGCGCGCGGGGCGTCACGCACGAGCGCGCGCGCCGCCCAGCCATCCCGGACCAGCCGCTCGATGATGTGTGAGCCGACGAGTCCCGTCGCGCCGGTGACGAGCGCGACGGGCATCAGAGCGGGAAGGGAAGGCGCGATACGTCCGCCTGCGCCTCCCCATGATCCCACTGCACGGTGAGCGTCCTCCCGGGCTCGACCTCACGCCGCACCATGGCCAGCGCGATGGCGCCGAGGCGTGGCGACATGGCGCTGCTGCGCACCTCGCCGACCTGCTTCCCCTTGTCGTCGATCAACGCCGCTTTCTCGGGCGGCGGCTCCGTCTGGCCGCAGAGCAAGCCGCGCAAGTGGCGGTTGACGTGCCCCCGGAAATGGACGCGGGCCACCACTTCCTGGCCGACGTAGCACCCCTTCGTGTACGAGATGGCGTGCAGCTCGTCGAAGTTCACTTCCTGGGGGATCGTGGAGTCGTCGATGTCCACGCCCCACTCGGGCCGTCCGGCTTCGATGCGAGCGATGTCCCACGCGAGCAGGCCGCTTGGCGTCGCACCGGCGGCCACGAGCCGATGCCAGATCTCGCCGTGCATCTCCGAAGGAACAAAGAGCTCGTATCCCTCCAACTCGAGATCGGGCACGCGAGCGATGCGAACGGGCTGTCCGGCAACCTCGACGACCAGATGTCCATACGGTGGAAGCGCCGCGAGCGTGTCGCTCTGGACGCCGAGCACGGCCACCGCGATCCGTCGCGCGGCGGGACCGAAGATGCCCACGTCTCGCGCCTTCGCGGACTCATCGCGGTACGGCGCGAGACGTGGGTTCACGTACTTCTTGAGAACCGCCAACCACCCTGCCGTCGCGCGCGGCGGAACATCGGCCAGGAAGCCATCACGGTCGGCGAACAGCCGCACGTCGGCGATGACCTTCCCTTTGGGCGTCAGCGCCGCTGCGTACGACCCGTGGCCGGGCGTGAGCGCTTTGACGTCGTTGGTGAGGAGACCGGTGAGGACCTCCGCGGCCTGCGCGCCTTCCACGCTGACGCGGCAACGAGCGCTGCGGTCCACCAGCATGGCACCCGTGCGCAGCGCGGCGTACTCCGCCGCCACGTCGCCGTAGTGCAGCACGACCGAGTGGCCCGCCACGACGCCGACGGCAGGGTAGTCCCCCGACATGACCGGCGTCGCGCTCATCACGCTGCCTCTTCGCGGAGCTGGGCGTCCCTCATGTCGAGAAAGTAAATGGGGCGCTCACGAGCGCGCTACGGGGCGCTGGACGCGTACGATGCGTCGAGCAGGTCCACGGGATGGACGACGCGTGCGGCCGATCCGGTGCGGATGAGACCGGCGCCGATCTGCATGAGGCATCCCGGGTTGCCGGTTGCGACGACCGATGCGGCGGTGGCCTGGATGTGGTGGAGCTTGGGGGCGAGGACGTGCTGCGACAGCTCCGGCTCGATGAGGTTGTAGATGCCGGCGCCGCCGCAGCAATGCTCGGCGTCGGTCAACGCCACGAGCTCGAGCTCGGGAATGCTCTCCAGGACCGCGAGCGGCGGCCACGCGACGCGCTGTGCGTGCAGGAGATGGCACGGCGCGTCGTAGGTGGTGCGAAGGGGAAGAGGACCGCCGATCTGTGGGCCGGCGGCCGCCAGCAGCTCGCTGACATCGCGCACGCGCGCCGACAGCCGGGCGGCTCGCTCCGACCACTCGGGATCGTGAGCGAGCAGGTGTTCGTACTCTTTCATGATCGCGCCGCACCCCGCAGCGTTCACCGCCACCAGCTCGGCGCCGGACCGCTCGAACGCCGCGATGTTGATGCGCGCGAGCTCGCGCGCCGTATCGAGATCGCCGGCGTGTGCGTGCAGGGCGCCGCAGCACCGCTGTCCCGGCGCACGGGTGAGGGCATAACCGTTCGTCGCGAGCACGCGCTCGGTG
>DATFFQ010000138.1:0-2396 GCA_035249955.1 Gemmatimonadaceae bacterium | reverse complement strand
GCTTCGACGATGGGCTCCGGCTCCGGCGGCGCCTCTTCAGGCGTCACCGTGATCTCGACGCTCTCGTCGGGCGGTGTGAGGTCGATGTCCTCGGCCACCTCGGGCCCGAAGAACACCAGCAGGAGCCAGAGGATGCCCAGCACGACCGAGATGGTCCAGGAGCCCACCAGCGCGCGTCCCTCTTCGCCGAAGGCCTCCCAGCGCATGGCACGGGTGAAGGTCGTCTCGTCGCGCGGGCGACCGCCGCCGGGGCGTGTGATCTCGGCCATGTTACGGCGCCACCGCGACGGGGCCGCCGGGCGGCGAATCGTCGACCTTGTTCACTTGCAGCGAGATGTTGCGGAAGCCGGCCACCCGCGCGGTCTGCATGATTCTCGAGAGTAGATCATAGCGCATGGTGCGGTCGCCCTGGATCGCCAGCTTGACGTCGAGCGACTGGTTGGCCGCAATGCTGTGGGCGCCGCGAATCGAATCGGCCGCGGTCTTGAGCACGCCGAACAACGGCGGAATGAGCAACGGCTGCGCCGGATCGTTCGACGGAACGCGGGCCGCATCGGCGGTGCCCATGACCGCCCGCGTCCCCAGCGTGATCTGCCGCCCGATACCGATGGTGAGCTGCTGGTAGGCCGTCGCGCCCACGCGCGACGTGGGAAGCGTCACGCCCGGCACCACCGGCGCGAGCTCTCCCACGGTGGCCGAGGTGAGCGCGAAGAACACGATCGACACGAAGGTGTCGACCAGCGGCACGAGGTTGAGCTCGACGATGCGGAACTTGGCGAACTGCGCCGCGCGCCGCGCCGATCGCATCTCGCGAGAGCGACTCATCGTCCAGCTCCCGCCGTGCGTGCCGGCGTGGTGGCGCGCGCCTTCGAGGCGAGCGAGATGGTCGAGAAGCCGGACAGCTTCACCCGTTCGAGCGTGCGAATCACATCATCGTAGCTGATGTCGTCCGCGGGGACGACGGTGATGTCCTTGTTCTCCTGATACTGCGCCCGGATCTGCCGCATTGCGGCCTGGAGACGATCGAGCGACGCGTCGCTCAAGCCGTCGATCTCCTGCGTCACCCCTCCCTGCCCCGAGTGCGTGAGGACCAGCTTGTCGCGGTCGATGCGCAGCGTGACGAGAAGATTCAGCAGCTGCGAATCGTCGATCCGCTCGTCGGGATTGAGCGGGCGGTCGATCACCACCGGTGGCAGCGACAGGTCGAAGGCGGTGAGCGCCAGCATGGTGGCGCCCTGGTAGGTGAGCAGGCTGAAGAAGACGATGGACGTCAGGATGTCGACCAGCGGCACGAGATTGATGTTCCCGTGCGCGGTGGTCGGCGCGCGCTCGGCGCGGCGCATCTTGACTCGATGAAAGACAGAGCTCATAGCCGTTCAACCTACCCCTGAAGAGACTACGCGTGCCCAGCCGGGCCCGCGTACGGATGAGACGTCAGCGGCGCTCGCGCATGCACAGGGCACGCGATCGCCGCCGACGTCCTTACCGATGGCCGAGCCGGACGTCCGGACGGTCGATCAGCGCGTTGATGAGGCGCACCGAGAACTCGTCCACCTGCTCGATGATCGTCTCCGCCTGGCTCACAAGGTACGCGTGCGCCACCGAAAGCGGCACGGCGACCAGCAGTCCGAATCCCGTGGCGTTGAGCGCGATGGCGATACCGGCGGCCAGCGCCGCCGAGCGCTCGGCGGCCGCGGCCAGCGTCACCGAGCTGAACGCTTCGCGGAGTCCGAAGATGGTGCCGAGGAGTCCCAGCAGCGTGGCGACGTTGGCCAGCATCGGGAGGTAGTGCAGGCGTCTGGTCAGGCGCGGGAGCACGCTCAGCGCCGCCGCATCGGCCACGTTCTGGAGATCGGCCTCGTCGCGGCTGCGACTGCGGAGAATGAGCAGCCCCATGTCGGGGAGCACCGCGTTCGACTGGGTGCAGAGCTTGATCGCGTCCTCGACCTTGCCCGCGCGCACCAGCTGGATCACGCGCTCGATGAACGCCCGTCCGTTGATCTTCGATCGGATGACGATCGTGTAGAACCGTTCCAGAAAGATGGCCAATCCGATCACCCCCACCGCGAGGATGAAGTGCATGATCGGGCCACCACTCCGGTAGTAGCTCAGCAGGTCGGTCAACATCTAGGTCGTTCCTCCAAGGAGTTGCAGGTCGAGACGACTACCGGGGCGAGCCGCCATCAGGAGACGATGGAGACGGTCGTGTGGTATCGGATGGCGCGGGTTGTCCGCCCCTACGGGCCCGCCCCATGTCACGCACCGCCGACGAGAGTGAATCGAGTCGTGAGCGGCGGCGCTCGAGCTCGGCGCGAATCGCCTCGAGCTCTGCCTGACGAGCCGCCGTCGCCGCCGCCGCCGCGGCGGCCGCCGCCGCACTGTCGGAGGCCGCCCTC
>DATFFQ010000137.1:0-4790 GCA_035249955.1 Gemmatimonadaceae bacterium | reverse complement strand
TCGTGCTCTCCCGTGCTCGCCCCACTCGGCACCGCCGCTCGGCCCTCGCTGCCACTGATCAGGGCCACCTCCGCCTCGACCGTGGGGTTCCCCCGACTGTCCAGAATCTCCCGCGCTATGATGTCGATGATCTCGGACATGTATGATGATGTAGGTTATTACTATGTGGTTAAACTATTACGCGACATTTACTTCCGTATCGGACATTCTGCCGTTGCTGTGCACCCCGTACCGCTCGAGCTCGGCCGCCATCGCAACCCACACCCGGCGCAGCAAGTCGTCGCGATCCTCGTACGTCATGCCCGCGGTCGGGATCGGCTCGAGCAACGTGATCTCGATCTCACCGGCGCGCACGGCTACGTCGCCCTTCCCCTGGATCTCCTTCGTCCCATGGACGACGCACGGGACAATTGGTACCTGCGCGGCGATCGCGAGCACGAACGGACCCTTCTTGAACGGCCTCAGCTCGTAGCTCCGGCCACGCGTCCCCTCCGGGTACACGGCCACCGAGATCCCCGATCGAATCTGCTCGGCGGCGTCGCGATACGACTCGAACGCCGCCTTCCGGTTCTGCCTGTCGATGTAGATCCCGGCGACCTGCCCCGCGGCGGGACCGAAGATGGGGATCTTGAACAGCTCCTTCTTGGCCATGAACCGATAGCGCGGCAGGATGGTCGCCAGCGCGAACACGTCGAACCAGCTCACGTGGTTGGAGACGTACACCCGGGGCTCGCCGTGCGCGATGTGCTGCGGGTTGATCACCACCACCCGCGCACCGGCCGCCCTGAGCACCACCCGCGCCCAGATGCGCGGGATCTCCTCCCAGAAGCTGCCCGGCCGAACTTTCATGCCGAACATCGTGCCCACGACGATGGGGACGCCAAAGGCGATCGTCATGACGACGATCGCCAGATAGGTGAGGACGGTGCGCATCCGATCAAAAGTGGCTGTAGCCCGCAGCCGGCGCAACGCGCTCGCCCTTCAGGAGCGCAGTCACTTCCGCCGTACCGGCCTGCACCGTCCCGATTCGCGTGAGAGGAATACCGCAGCGCGCGGCGAAGTCGCCGTCGGCGAGAGCCGGGGGGCCGGTCACCAACAGCTCGTACTCTTCGCCGCTTTCCGCGGCGGCCGTGGGCGTGCTGCCGGCCACGACCGGGAGACGATCCAGCTCCACCTCGATTCGCACGCCACTCGCCGCGGCCAGGTGCGCGGCATCGCCAAGGAGACCGTCGGAGATGTCGAGCCCCGCAGTGGCACCGTGCTCGATGAGCCACCGCGCGGCGGCGATGCGCGGCACGGGCCGCGCGAAGCGCGCTCTCGCCTCGGCGCCGGGCTGTTGACCGGCTCGCCAGGCCTGCAGCGCGGCGAGCGGACCGCCGAGCGTGCCGGTGACGTACAGGTTGTCCCCCGGTCGCGCTCCGGCACGGGTGAGGGCCCGGTCGCACGCGCCGAGCACGGTGACGCCGATGCTCAGCTCGCCGGCCACGGAGAGATCGCCGCCGACCACGTGCGTGCGTGCTGCATCCACGGCATCGCCGACGCCATCGGCGATCTCCGCGATGAGCGGGAGGAATCCGGCCGGCATGGCGAAGACGATGAGGACACCCAGTGGCGTCGCCGCCATCGCCGCCAGGTCGCTCAGCGCCGCCGCGGTCGCGCGGTAGCCGATCTCACGTGGTGTGAGCCAGTCGCGACGGAAGTGCACACCGTCTACCGCGACGTCGGTGCTCGCCACCAGCTGGTGGCCGGCGGGCACCGACAGGAGCGCGGCATCGTCGCCCACGCCGGCAGCGCGCGCGCCCCAGCGCTGCACGAGCTCCCGGATGACGTCGAACTCGCCACCAGGGCCCATCGCGGTAGCGCGCCTGCCCATGGTGCTCACTGGACGCGCCCACCGACCCGTCGCAGCCTGACGATGCCCGCCGGCGTGGCGATCCACGCCCACTCGCGCTCCAGCAGCACGTCCAGTGCTTCGGCGGGGATGTCGCGCGGCGCAGAGAGGAGCTGCGTGGCGCCCGTGGCGCGATCCACGACGAGGGCGCCCGCGCTTCCAGCGAGGAGGATACCATCCGCATCGGCATCCATCGCCGCGACTCGGCCAACACCGGCCGTGGCTACGGTCGAAAGCCGAGCGATCGGCGCGCGCGACGGGAGCGAGAGTGCGACGAGACCGTCGTCGAGGGCGACGACGAGCATCGAGTCGCTGCGGGCGATCGCGTACACGGCGCGAGTGAGGCGAGGTTCGTTGCCGGACGCACGCGCACGCTGTGGCGACGAGCCCGGTGTGCGCGTGTCCTGCGTCATGAGGCCGGCGTCAGTACCGATCCACAGCGTGTCGCCCACCAGCGCCAGCGCACGAACACCGATCCCGCGCAACAGCGTCCGCGTCGGCGCGCCAGGGGCACCCTGTTCACCCTGCTCCGCGACGAAGGCGAGACCGCGCGCCGTCCCAACCCATGCGCCCTGCACGCTGCTGGCCACGGAGAGTACGCGATCGTCAGGCAGCCCGTGCGTGGCGGACCAGATGTGGTGGTCCTGCTGCCGGTCCACGTCGATCCGCACGAGCCCCCGGTCGCTCGCGATCCAGGCGATGCGGCCGGCGATCGACAGGTCGCGCGCCCGCATGTCGGCCATGGGCCGGAGCGCCGACCCTTCGATCCAGCGCCATTGCTGGAGATCGCTCGACGCATACGTGAGCCCGCCGCGACCGGCGTAGCTGCGTCCGGCGCTCGCGATCCACACGCCGCCCTCGGCCGCTGCCAGCGCTCCGGCGATGGGAGACAGCAGCCCGTAGATGACGTGGTCGCTGGTGTTGAACACCGGATCGACCTTGAAGAGACCGTTGCCACGGGTGCCGAGCCAGACTTCCGTGGCCTCCGGCGCCTTGGCGCCGCTGGACACCGGCCAGCTCTGCGCCCAATCGTCGCGCGTGATGAGCGCCGAGAACGACTGGAGCGATGGAAACTGCGTGTAGAGCTGTCTGAGGGTTGGTGGCAGGACGCGCGCATCAGGAGGTGGGAGGCGTGAGGGATCGACGGGCGACGCCATCCCGAATCGCGACGCGTTGTACCAGCGCCCGCCGGCTCGAATGAACGCGCCGGCTCCCGGATCGCGCGCGTCGAACATGATCACATCCACGGGCCCGGGCACGATCGTCGACGTGAGCAGATCGATCGTCGGCTCGTAGCGAACGAGCCGCCCGGGGGTGGCATACCACACCGCCTCGTCCAGCGGGTCGACCGCCATCGCCGTCACCGACTGGATGCCGATGTCGACGCCTTCCGTGAGCGGAGGCAGCCACCGCTGGAACTGCCGGTCGAGCCCGATCACGCCGTTGCTGGTGGCCGCGTAGACGATGCGGCGTCCAGCGGCCACGCCAAGGACATCGTTGAAGGCGGTGACGAGCACCCGATCGCCGCGCCCTGGTGATCCGTTGCCCGGCTCCACCCCACCGCCACCGCTGCCTAACGGCGCGCAGGCCATGATGGCCGCGATGGCCGCGATGGCCGCGACTGCCCGGCGGTTCACTGCTCCATCACGGGCGGAAGCTCGGCGAGCACCGGATACGACGGATCGTCATCCCACTCGGACCACACGCGCGCCATCGCGCTCTCGACGTCGCCGAGCGTGGTGCCGCGCGTGCCCGCGACGGCCGCGGCCAGCTCGGCGGCGCGCCCGTGCAGCCAGCCGGCGCACGCACCCGAGACGAGTGGATCGCTCGTTTGCGTGAGGAGGGTAGCCGCCAGCCCGGCGAGGAGATCGCCACTTCCCGCCGCGGCGAGCGCCGGAGTTCCGGTGGCGGTCACGATTCGCCGTCCGTCGGCCGACGAGATGATAGTGGGCACACCCTTGACGAGCACCGCGGCGCCGAGCGCGCGCGCCAGCTCGCTGCCCACGTCGAAGCGCTGCTCGAGAGCGCTCGCCAGCGACGTGCCGGTGAGCCTGGCCAGCTCCGCTGGATGTGGCGTGATGAGCGCGGGCCGTCCCGACAGCAGCGCGCCTAACGACTTCGCGTCGCCCTTGAAGACGTTGAGTGCGTCGGCGTCGCCCACGACCGGTCCGCGCCACGCACGAAGCACGCGCTCGGCGAGCGCGCGGGCCTTGGCGGTGTCGCCGAGCCCCGGACCGATCAGCACGCCGTCGGCCCAATCCAGAATCGACTCCTTGAGCGCCGTGTCGGACTCGGGCCAGGTGCGCGCCAGCGCCTCGGGGAGCGCGCCCTGCACCACCGGCAGGTTCGCCGATGCCACGATGAGTCGCACCATCCCGATTCCGCTCTTCATGGCCGCTCGCCCCGCCAGCATGCACGCGCCGGCCATCCCCTGTGCGCCGCCGATGATCGCCAGCTTCTTGCGAACGCCCTTGTGCGCGTCGGCGGGAATAGGCGGAATCGCGCGGCGTACCCAGCTCGAGCGCGCGAGCGTCGGGGCACAGTCTTCGTCGCCGAAGGTGCCGAGCCCGATGTCGAGCACGACGATCCGTCCCGCGATGCCGCGCGCGATGAGGAGCCCGCGCTTGAGCGTCCCGAACGTGAGCGTGAGGTGTGCACGGACAGCGGCGCCCGGTGTCTCGCCGGTCGTCGCGTCGAGGCCGCTGGGGACGTCGAGGGCGACGACGGTGGCGCCGTGGCGATGGGCGTCCTGAATGCTCGCGATCGCGCCCGCAATCTCATCGCCGGGTGTGCCCTTGGCGCCGGTGCCCAACAGTCCATCCACCACGATCGCGCCCCACCGTGGCTCCCCCTCCTCCACCAGGCCACGGCTCAGCTCACGCTCGGCCCGCGCATCATC
>DATFFQ010000136.1:0-26456 GCA_035249955.1 Gemmatimonadaceae bacterium | reverse complement strand
GACGCGGCCGGGGGGCGGGGGCGAGCGCCCGCGCGCGCCCACTCGTCCTCGAGCGGCGCGCCAAACGTGTAGCGGACGCCGACGCGCGCGAGGAGCCGGACGAGCAACCCCAGCGGCAGCCCCATCACCGCGAAGTAGTCGCCGTCGATTCGGCGCACGATGGTCGCGCCGAAGCCCTGGATGCCGTAGGCGCCGGCCTTGTCCATGGGCTCGCCAGTGGCGACGTACCGTGCGACGTCCGCGTCGCTCAGCTCGCGGAAGGTGACCGCGACCTCTTCGACGCCTGATTCGATGTGCCCGCCCCTGCGCACGGATACCGCGGTGTACACCAGGTGATCGCGGCCGCTCAGCCGCCACAACATTCGCGCGGCGTCAGCGGCGTCGACCGGCTTTCCCAGCACCTCGCCGTCGACGACGACGATCGTGTCAGCGGAGACCACCACCACACCAGGCGCCCGGACGGCGATCGCATCGCCCTTTTCGCGCGCGACCCGCTCCGCGTACGCCGGTGGGAATTCACCGGGGTGCATCGATTCGTCGATGTCCGATGCCGCCACGTCGTGCGCGATCCCGATCATGTCGAGCAGCTGTCGGCGCCGTGGCGATCCCGACGCCAGCACGATGCGTGGAGCGCTCATCGCTCCAGCCAGAGGGTGACCGGGCCCTCGTTCACGAGCTCGACCTCCATCATCGCGCCGAACTCTCCGGTCTCCACGCGCTGCCCGCGCTCGCGGAGCATCGTGACGAATCGCTGGTAGAGCGCCTCGGCCGCCTCGGGACGGGCAGCGTCGATGAAGCTCGGGCGCCGCCCTTTCTGCGCGTCGCCGTAGAGCGTGAACTGCGAGACGACCAGCAGCGCGCCACCGACATCGGCGAGGGCGAGGTTCATCTTCCCCTCCGCGTCGGTGAACAGTCGCATGCCGATGACCTTGTCCGCCATCCACGCCAGACGGTCGTCGGTGTCGCCGTGGGTGAAGCCCACGAGGAGGAGAAAACCGCGATCGATCTTGCCGGTGACGCGTCCGTCCACGCGCACTTCGGCGCGAGCGACGCGTTGGAGGAGCAGACGCATTTGCGGGACGCGGGACGCGGGACAGGCGTGGCTGGCTGGCATCCAGAACGAAGGGTTACACGGATGAGCGCGGATGAAGGCGGACAAAAGGGCATGATGTTGGAGTCGCGGGCAGCGAGGCTCCGTGCGCCACACCCACAAGTCACCGCTCGTTCATCCGGTCAGTCCGCGTCATCCGTGTAACCCTTCGTTCTGGATGCTCGCCGGGTGCGTGCTCGGTGCGGGAGGAGGAAATCGCACCCCGCGTCCCGCACCCGACTACTCGACCGTGACCGACTTCGCCAGGTTTCGCGGCTGATCCACGTTGGCGCCGCGCTTCACGGCGATGTAGTAGGCGAGCAGCTGGAGTGGGATGGATGCCAGCACCGGCGTGAACATGTCGATCGTCTCCGGGATGCGGAACTCGAAGTCGATCTTGCCGTGCAGCGCCGGCTCCTCGCGACTGGTAATGGCGATCACGCACCCACCGCGCGCCTTCACCTCGTGGATGTTGGAGACGATCTTGTCGAACACCGAATCGTGCGGGGCGATGAACACGACCGGCATGTTCTCGTCGATCAGCGCGATCGGGCCATGCTTCATCTCGGCAGCCGGATACCCTTCGGCGTGGATGTAGCTGATCTCCTTCAGCTTGAGCGCCCCCTCGAGCGCCGCGGCGAAGTTCACGCCCCGACCCAGGTAGAGGAAGTTGCCGGCATCCTTGAACTCTTCGGCCAGCGACTCGATCTCGCCGGCGCGATCGAGGATCGTCTGGATCTGCGCCGGCAGTGCGTGCAGCGCCTCGACGATCTGCCTGCCCTTCGGCGCGAGCAACCCGCGCAGCCGCGCCAGCTTCAGCGTGAAGAGCGCCAGCGCGACCACCTGGCTGGTGAACGCCTTGGTGGACGCCACCCCGATCTCCGGGCCGGCGTGGATGTAGATGCCGCCGTCGGACTCGCGGGCGATGGTGGAGCCGACCACGTTCACGATGCCGAGCGCGCGCGCACCACGGCGCTGCGCCTCGCGCATCGCGGCCAACGTGTCGGCGGTCTCACCCGACTGCGAGATCACGATGCACAGCGTGCGATCGGTGATGATCGGGTTGCGGTAGCGGAACTCGGACGCGTACTCGACCTCGACCGGGATGCGAGCCAACTCCTCGATCATGTGCTCGCCGATGAGCGCGGAGTGCCAGCTCGTGCCGCACGCCGTGATGACGATGTTGTCGAACTCGAGCAGTTGCTCGGCGGTGAGGTTCAGCCCGCCCAGGCGCGCCGTGCCCTCCTCCAGCAACAGACGTCCGCGCATCGTGTTCTCGATCGTCTGCGGCTGCTCGAAGATCTCCTTCAACATGAAGTGCGGGAATCCACCTCGCTCGATCATGTCCAGATCCCAGTCGATGCTGCTGATCGCCTTCGTCAGCGTGTCGGCGTTGAGATCCAGGATGCGATACTGATCGCGCTCGAGTACGGCGAGGTCGCCATCATCCAGATACACCACCTGGCGCGTGTGGGCGAGGATGGCCGACACGTCGCTGGCGATGAAGTATTCGCCATCCCCCAGACCCACGAGGAGCGGACTGCCCCTGCGCGCGGCGACGATCTTGTCGGGATCGCTGTTGGCGATCACGGCGATGCCGTAGGTGCCCTCCACTTTCTCGAGGGCGGCGATCACGGCCTCCTCGAGATTGCCCTTGAAGAACTCCTCGACGAGATGCGCGAGCACCTCGGTGTCGGTGTCGGACCGGAACCGATGACCCAGGTCCTCCAGCGCCTGACGCAGCGCGGCGGCATTCTCGATGATGCCGTTGTGCACCACGGCGATCTGACTGTCGCACGACACGTGCGGGTGCGCGTTGGTCCAGGTGGGGGCGCCGTGCGTTGCCCAGCGCGTGTGCGCGATGCCGAGCGTCCCCAGGATGGGATCGTCCAGGAACACACCCTCGAGCTCCGAGATCTTGCCCGCTGCCTTTCGCGTCTCGACGCCTTTCCCGTTCAGGATCGCGACGCCCGCGGAATCGTAACCGCGATACTCGAGGCGCTTGAGTCCCTCGAGCAGCAACGGTGACGCGATCCGGGGTCCAATGTATCCGACGATTCCGCACATGGCAGTTCGAGTACGAGGGGACGACCAGCTCAGCTCAGCGCATCGAGTGGGACACGCGAGCGCGAGATGAGCTCGCGAGCTACGGATTCGGACGGTGCCTCGGCGATCACGCGCACGATCGGCTCCGTTCCGGACGGCCGCACGTGAAGCCAACGATCATCCCACGACAGACGCAACCCATCCTGGGTATCGATTTGAGCGTCGGGGAACCCGGCGCAAATACTATCGTACACCGCGCCGAGAGGTGCGTTCGGCCGGTCGAGCTTGTCCTTCACGATCCGATAGGTTCTGTAGCGTGCGAGCGTCTTCGACAGGGGTACGTTGTCTTCCAGCAACATTTGCAGCACCAGTGCCACACCGACAGGTGCGTCTCTGCCCAGGTGAACCTCCGAGAGAATCACCCCGCCGTTGCCCTCTCCCCCAATCGCCGCACTCTCGGAGCGCATGCGGGAAGCGACGTTAGCTTCACCGACCGGCGCGCGAACCACTTTCGCGCCCGCTTCCTCGGCAATGTCCTCCACGATCCGGCTGGTGGAGAGATTTGCAACAACTGGTCCCGAGCGATACCGCAAAACCAGGCGCGCCGCGAGCGCTAGCGTCCAATCCTCGCCGATCGCCTGGCCGGCATCGGACACGATCGCGACGCGGTCCACGTCCGGGTCCACAGCGAACCCGATCTCCGCACCGGTGTCTCGCACCAACTGTTCCAACTCTCCTAGATGCTCCGGGAGAGGCTCCGGCGCCCTGGGGAACAGGCCATCCGTTTCCAGATTGACCCCGAAGACCTCACAGCCCAGACGCTCCAGCAGGGCTGGCATCATCGCGCCGCCGGCGCCGCGCACACAATCGAGCGCCACCCGAAACCGGCGCGCCCGAATCGCGTCCACGTCCACGAAGGGAACGGCCAGGACCTTCTCGATGTGCCGCGCAATGGCCTGGTCGTCGGGCTCGACCGCCCCCAGGGCATTCCAGCTCGCTCTCGGCACGCCCCGCTCGACCAGAGCGCGCATCTCCGCTCCCTCGGTCGCATCGAGGAACAGTCCGGACGCGCCGATGAACTTCAAGGCGTTCCATTCGATAGGGTTATGACTCGCCGTGATGGCCAGCCCGCCGGCCGCGTGGTGGTGCTCCACCGCCAGTTGAATGGTCGGTGTCGGCGCCAGCCCCACGTCGATCACGTCGCACCCCACCGACTGTAGCGCCGCGATCACCGCACGGTGGAACATCGGCCCCGAGACGCGAGCGTCGCGACCCACGACGATGCGCCTGGTCCCCGACCGTCCCTTTGCCCACGCCCCGAAGCCGGCGGCGAAGCTGACAACGATTTCGGGGGTGAGGGCCTCGCCAACACGCCCACGCACCCCCGAGACACTGATCATCAATCCTTCGTGCACGGCGCTCCTCCTGAGCAGCGCGAAAGCTATCCCCGGTGCCCACACAATCAAGCGCGTTACGCCATCGGTAGTTGAAGCGTGAGTAGTAGATGCAGGCCGGCCCTCCGGCCGTTCGGCTCCAACCTCCGGTTCCTTGGCAGACCTCCTCCGTCGACACGCTTCACGGCTTCCCTTCCGCTGGAAGACGGCGCTCATCAGCGTCGCGGCGGTCGTCATCGCGCTCACCCTCGTGTTGATCCCCGTTTACCTCGCCGGGAGGTCGCAGCTGGCCGACCTGCACGGTCGCCGCCTCTCGGCCATCGCGGCCACCGCCGGGGTGATGGTTCCCGCCGATACACTGGACGTGATCACCGCCGGCCGCGGGAGCAACAGCGGCGCGTTCGTCTATGCGAGGAGGGCGCTGAAGAACATCTGGGAAGCGAACGGCGGTAACGTGCGCGAGCTCTCGAACGGCATCTTCATCGTCAGGCAGCAGGGTCAGGCCTACCGGTACATCGTGCACTCCTCGTGGAACGCCGGCCAGCCGCAGTACACGCGATCGTGGGAGCCGCCGGCGGGACTGGACGACGACATGCGGGATGGACGCCGTGGTCGCACATCGATCTACGAGGCCGATGGCATTCGTGTGCTGACCGCGGCGGTTCCGGTTCGTCGCGGGGATGGCTCGCCGGCCGGATTCGTGATCGTCACCCTCGACGCCGAGCCCTTTCTGGCCGATCTCACCGGTCAGCTGCTCCGGCTGCTCTGGCTGCCCACCGTTCTCCTGCTCGGCTCGCTGCTGGCGTCGCTGTGGGCCGCTCGCCGCCTGACGTCGGGCATCGAGGTCGTCGCCCAGCACTCCGAGGCCGTTGCGCGCGGCAGCCTGCGACAGCACCTCGACTTCAAGTCCGGTGATGAGGTCGGCACGCTGGCCCAGGCATTCCGCACCATGACCATGGGGCTGCGCGAGCTGTTGCGCGACGTGGAGGTCGGCGCCAACGAGGTGGCAGCCACCGCCGGCACGCTCGCCTCGGGCGCGCAGCAGATGAGCGCATCCACGGAGCAGGTCGCCGGCGCTGCGCACTCCATCGCCGACTCGGCGGCGCAGCAGACGCAGGGGATCCATCGCATCGTGGAGATCTCGACGCGTGTCGCATCGCGCGCGCTCGACGTGACCGACCACGCGAATCGCGCACAGACCGCGGCAGCCGCCGTGTCCAACTCCGCGAAGCGTGCCTCACAGGCCGCCGAGGAGGCGCTCGAGAGCATGGCGGCGATCTCCACCGTGACGAGCGAAGCCGTTCCAGCGGTGGCCGAGCTGGGCGACAAATCGCAACGGATCGGGAAGATCACCGAGACCATCGCCGCGATCGCCAGGCAGACCAACTTGCTGGCACTCAACGCGGCCATCGAGGCCGCCCGCGCCGGTGAGCACGGGAAGGGATTTGCCGTCGTCGCCGACGAGGTGCGCAAGCTGGCCGGCGAGAGCGCGCGAGCGCTCGACACGATCCGCAAGCTGGCGGCCGAGATTCGTACCGCATCCGAGCGCACCGCCGGCCGCATCACCGATGTGAGCACCAGCGTGATGGAGGGAGAGGCGGTGATCCGCTCCTCGACGCGCGCGCTCACGCAGATCGCCGACGACATCGAGGGCAGCCACAGCGCGG
The DNA here is from genome assembly GCA_035249955.1 of Gemmatimonadaceae bacterium. Taxonomy (GTDB): domain Bacteria; phylum Gemmatimonadota; class Gemmatimonadetes; order Gemmatimonadales; family Gemmatimonadaceae; genus DATFFQ01. The sequence goes on along the minus strand of DATFFQ010000136.1, from coordinate 20,259 downwards.
TCGCGCTCATCGTGGAGTCGGCGGTGGCGCAACAGCAGGAAGCGGAGCGCCTGGCGCGCGAGATCGAGGCGGTTGCCGTCGTCGCCGAGGAGAACGCGTCGACGTCTCAGCAGGTGAGCGCCGTCGTGGAGCAGCAGACCGCGTCGATGGTGCACATCACCCAATCCAGCCAGCAGCTCGCCGACATCGCGACGCGTCTCAAGCAGGTGATGCAGCGGTTCGAGCTCTGAGCGGCGCGAGCCGCGCGAGCTTTCAGACGGTCGTGACGCGGGTGGGCGGTGTGACGAGGGCCGGTTTCGTGCGCTCATCCAGCTGTCGGGGACGCGGCCCAACCTCGATCGTGCCGCCTTCCAGCAGCTCGATGAACGTGGCCGCCACCTCGGGATCGAACTGCGTCCGTGAATTGCGCCGCAGCTCCTCGAGCGCGGCGTCGTACGTGAGTCCGCCGCGACGGTAGGGGCGCCAGCTCATCATCGCGTCGAACGAGTCCGCGACGGCGGTAATGCGCGCCTCGATCGGGATCTGCACGCCCACCAACCCGTCAGGCACACCCTTGCCGTCGAAGCGCTCGTGATGCGAGCGCACGACGTTGAGCGCCACCGTCGCGTCGGTGAGCAGCGGCTGGAGGATCCGCCAGCCGAGCACCGGATGGGTCATGATGTGCTCGTATTCCTCGCCGGTGAGCGGTCCCTCCTTGTTGAGCACCGCCTCGCGCACCCCGATCTTGCCGATGTCGTGCAAGTGGCCACCCAGCTCGATCTGTCTGGTCGTCTCGGCGTCGAGCTTCATCGCCACACTGATCGCGGTCGCGTACCGGCTCACGCGCACGGAATGCCCGCGCGTGTACGGGTCCTTGAGCTCGAGCGCTTCGGCGAGCGACTGGATGCTCGCGAGGAACAGGTCCTCCAGCCGCTGTGCTTGCGCGTGCACGCGCTCCTCGAGCCGTTCCTGATACTCGCGATTCTCCCTGATCAAGCGCCGCTTCTCCAGCGCCTGCGCGACTCGCGCACGGACCTCCTCCAGCACGAAGGGTTTCGTGAGGTAGTCCATGGCACCGAGACCGAGGAGCTCCACCGCCAGCTCGACCTCGGCAATGGCCGTGATCATCACCACCGCGATGTCGGGATAGCCGGCGCGGATCTGCTTGAGCAGCTCTTTGCCGTCCATCTCGGGCATGCAGACGTCGGAGAGCACGAGCGCCACGGGCTCGCGCGCGAGGAGCTCGAGGGCCGCGGTGCCCGACCCCGCCTCGAAGCAGGTGAATCCCTCGCCTTGCATGAGACGCACGAGCGCCTGCCGGAGGCGGGCCTCATCGTCCACCACGAGACACCGGTGCTCGGCGTCGGCCGGCGCGCGACGGCGACGCGTCATGAGGCGCCCACCTTGCGGATGGAACGGCCCCGTGTTTCTCGCACCGTGGTGGACGCCTGGTTATCTTCCGCCAATCCCATCACCCAAGCACCGGAATGACTCGGATCTTCGACGACGATCTGCGCGCGGGCTTCGGTACCCGCGCGATTCACGCCGGCCAACGACCGGAGCCGCTGGCGGGCGCCATCATGACGCCGGTGTATCTGACCTCGACTTATGTGCAGGATGGCGTGGGCCGCCACAAGGGGTACGAGTACGGCCGCAGTGCCAATCCCACCCGTGAGGCACTGGAGCGCAACGTCGCGGCGCTGGAAGGTGGCGTTCACGGATTCGCGTTCGCGAGCGGCACAGCCTGCGTGGACTCGCTGATGAAGCTGTTCAAGGCGGGCGATCACATCATCTGCGGTGAGAACGTCTACGGCGGAACGTTTCGGCTCTTCGACCGACTGCTGCAGCACCTGGGACTATCCTTCACCCACATCGATACGCGCGATGCCGAGCGCGTCGCCGACGCGGTCACCCCGCGGACGGTGGCGATCCTCATCGAGACGCCGACCAACCCGCTCATGCGGATCACCGATATCTCGGCCATCGCCGAGATTACGCGGCAAGCCCGCGCGCTGTTGATCGTCGACAACACCTTCGCCACCCCATTCTTCCAGCGCCCATTCGACCACGGGGCGGATGTCGTCTTTCATTCGACGACGAAGTACCTGAATGGGCACAGCGACATGATCGGCGGGATCGCCGTCGTACGCGACGATGCACTCGCCGACCGCCTCCAGTTCATCCAGAACGCGGCCGGGGCCGTTCCGGGTCCCTTCGACTGCTGGCTCGCGCTGCGGGGGACCAAGACGCTGCACCTGCGCATGCCCAGGCACGACGCCAACGGTCGTCAGGCAGCGGCGTGGCTGGCGGAGCGTCTCGGTGAGGACCGTGTAATCTACCCGGGGCTGCCGTCGCACCCGCAGCACGAGCTCGCCAAGCGGCAAATGTGCGGCTTCGGCGGCATGATCACGGTCGAGCTGGGCACCAGGGAGCGCGCGGTGCGCGTGCTCGAGCGTACGCGAATCTTTTCGCTGGCGGAATCGTTAGGAGGAGTCGAGAGCCTCGTCAGCCACCCGGCGAGCATGACCCACGCCTCGGTCCCCGAGGAGCGGCGGCGCGCTCTGGGCATCACCGACGGCATGGTCCGATTCTCCTGTGGTGTCGAGGAGATCAGCGATTTGATCGCGGATTTGGAACGATCGTTCGAAGGATTGTGAGCGATCTCAATTTCACGAGGGCGACATGGCCGAGCGCAAGGTTCTGACTCAGATCGCACCCACGGCCTGGGAGCACCCGGCCGACAGAGCGGCACTCAACACGCTCCGGTCCATCCCGGGCTTCGACGAGCTCGTACGCAAGATCCTCGGCTTCTTCGGCGAGCGCGGTATTCGCTATCTGTTCCTCGCCGACGCCGTCCGCATCGGTCCGCGCCAACGCCCGAAGCTCGACGCGCTGTTCACCGAGGTGCTCGAGACGATGGACTGGCCCGACCGGCCACAGCTCTACGTCACCCAGACGCCGTTCGTCAACGCCGGCGCGGTGGGGTTCGAGAAGCCCTTCATCGTCCTGAACTCTGGGGCGCTCGGCCTGCTCGATCGAGAGGAGCAGCGCGTCATTCTCGGTCACGAGTTGGGACACATCGTGAGCGGGCATGCCACGTACAGGACCGTCGCGCTCATCCTGATCATGGTGGGTCTTCGGAATCTCCCGTTCCTCGCCGGCATGGCGCTCCTCCCCATCGAGCTGGCGCTCATGGAGTGGTTCCGCAAGAGCGAGCTCTCGTCGGATCGCGCGGGGATGCTGGCCTCGCAGGATCCGACGGCGTCGATGCGGATGTTCCTCAAGTTCGCCGGGGGCGGTGCGCGGATGGGTGTGGAGGCGTCGTCCGAGGAGGACGAGATCAACCTCGACGAGTTCCTGATCCAGGCACAGGAGTACGAGACGGGCGGTGGAGCCCTGGACGGCATCTTCAAGGTTCTGAACGTCGCATTCCGCACGCACCCCTTCCACACGGTGAGAGCGGCGGAGCTCCAGCGCTGGATGATGTCCGGCTCGTATGAGCGGATCATCGGGGGCGACTACCCTCGGCGTGACGCGACGGGCGATCGGCCGCTCAGCGAGGACTATGCGGACGCGGTGGGCTACTATGGCGAGCAGGCGCGCGGCGCCGTCGATCAGGTGGCCGGCATCATCAAGGGCGCGCGCGACGCGTTCACCGGAGCCTTCCGAAACCAGTCGAAATGAGAGTGCTGCTGGTGGGCGGGGGCGGCCGTGAGCACGCCCTCGCCTGGAAGCTCAAGCACGACCACCCCTCACTCGACCTTCTCGCCGCACCGGGCAACCCGGGCATCGCCTCCCTCGGCCGCTGCGTTCCGCTTGGGACCAGCGACATCGACGGCCTCGTGTCGCTCGCACGCTCTGAGCGCGCCGACCTCACCATAGTGGGACCGGAAGGGCCCCTGGCGGCCGGCCTGGTGGATCGGCTGCACGAAAACTCACTGGCGGCCTTCGGACCAACCCAGCAGGCGGCGCGGATCGAATCGTCGAAGGCCTTCGCCAAGCAGCTCATGCTGGAGGCTGGCGTTCCGACGGCCCACGCCGAGCGCCATGCGAGCGTCGACGGTGCGAAGGCAGCAGCGCAACGACTGGGTGCTCCAGTCGTGATCAAGGCATCCGGCCTGGCAGCCGGAAAGGGGGTCATGATCTGCGGGAGCATGGTCGAGGCGATAGATGCCATCAATGCGGTGCTCCGGGACCGGATCTTCGGCGAGGCGGGGGCGGAAATCCTCGTTGAGGAATTCATGCAAGGTGAAGAGCTGTCTGTCTTTGGGCTAACCGATGGCGCTGCGGTGCTCCCGATGCTCCCGGCTCAGGACCACAAGCGGCTGCTGGATGGCGACCGAGGGCCGAACACCGGTGGAATGGGTGCCTATGCTCCGGTGTCGATCGCGAGCGCGCAGGTCTTGCACGACGTCGAGCAGCACATCTTCCTACCAACCCTCGACGCGCTACGGCGCCGCGGCTACCCGTTCCGCGGGCTCCTGTACGCCGGGCTCATGATCACCACCCAGGGTCCGCGCGTGGTAGAGTTCAACTGTCGCTTCGGCGATCCCGAGACGCAGGCCATTCTTCCGCTGCTCGAGTCCGACCTGCTCGAGATCATGACCGTGATCGCGAAAAGCGGCTCGCTCTCGCGTGAGCACCTGACATGGACCCGCCAGCATGCCGCCACCACTGTCCTGGCCGCTGACGGCTACCCAGATTCGCCGCGAAAGGGCGACCTCATCCGGCTACCCGACTCGTTGGATGACGTGCTGATCTTCCATGCCGGTACGGCTCTCACGCCATCTGGTGAGTTGGTGACGGCGGGCGGTCGTGTGTTTGCGGTCACGGGGCTTGGCCCGTCCCTCGCGGACGCGCGAGCGCGGAGCCGGCAGGGTGCCGAGCGGATCGATTTTCCGGGGAAGCGATTCCGGACCGACATCGGCTGGCGGGAGCTCCAGCGGAGTGCCCGAGCTTCCTGAAACGGAGACCATCGCTCGCGACCTCAGCGCGGCGGTGACCGGCGCCCGCATCAGTGCGGTGGTGGTGCTGCGTGCCGACGTGCTGCGCGAGGTGACGGCCGGGGAGCTGGCTGAGCGCGTGACCGGCTCGACGATCCGCGCGGCGTCGCGACGCGCCAAGCTCGTGCTCCTCGAGCTGTCCACCGGCGACCGACTGGTCGTGCAGCCGCGATTCACCGGCGCACTGATCATCGATCAGGGAGCGTTGTCCGAGCGCGATCGCGCGTACATCACGCTCTCGCTCTCGCTCGAGGATGGCCGCGTCCTCCACTATCGGGACATCCGCCGGCTGGGCACGGTGGCGCTCATGGCGCCCGATCGGTGGCAGGCGTACGAGTCGCGGCTGGGCGCTGAGCCGCTTGACCCGGGATTCACGCCGGCGCATCTATCGGCGGCTCTTCGGGACTCCCGCCAGGCAGTGAAGAAGGTCCTCATGGATCAGCGGCGAATTGCCGGCGTCGGCAACATCTACGCGAACGAGGCGCTGTGGCGCGCGCGGATCGATCCATCGCGCGCGGCAGGTACGTTGAGCGAGCGCGAGGTGGGCAATCTGCACGCCTCGCTCACCGGCGTGCTGCGCGACGCCATCGAGTCCCGAGGCACGACGTTTCGGGACTACCGCGACGCGTCTGGAGGCCGAGGTGCGTTCGCCGCATCGCTGGCCGCTTACGGACGCGCCGGTGAGCCGTGCCTTCGCTGCGGCGCGAGGCTCGTCGGCACATCGGCCATCGACGGACGGGCGACCGTCTTCTGTCCGCGGTGCCAGTCGTGACCACGCCAGTCACCACGGCCGCGCGTCGTGCCGTGGACGAGCAGCAGCTCGCCGCGCTGAAGGGGCACGTCCGCGGTGAGGCCGCGGACCTTCCGGGTGTGTATCGCATGCTCTCGCGTGACGGTGAGGTCATCTACATCGGCAAGTCGAAGCGCGTGCGGTCGCGGCTGCTGAGCTACTTCCGGTGCGCGTACCCCGAGGACAAAGGGGCTCGGATTCTCCGCGAGGCCGGATCGATCGACTGGGAGTACACGCCGAGCGAGTTCGCGGCGCTTCTGCACGAGCTCAGGCTCATCAAGCGGTTCCGTCCGCGCTTCAACGTGGCCATGAAGCGCGACGCGCGGCACTTCGCGTTCATCAAGCTCACGCGGCCGCCGGCGAGCAAGCTGCTCATCGTGCGCGGACCCAGCGACGACAGCGCGATCTACTACGGGCCGTTCCACGGCGCGCGGCAGCTGGAGGAGTCGGTGCGCGAGCTCAACGACGTGCTCGGCCTTCGCGACTGCGCGATCGACCGCAGGATGTACTTCGCCGATCAGCAGGAGCTCTTCCTGCTGGAGGCACGGACGCCGGGCTGTATCCGTTACGAGGTCAGGAAGTGTCTCGGTCCCTGTGTCGGCGCGTGCTCCGAGCAGCAGTACGTGGAGCGAGTGGCGATGGCGCGCGCGTTCCTCGACGGCGCGAACGATGGTCCCATCGAGACGCTGCGCCGGCAGATGGAAAGCCATAGCGACCGGCTGGAGTTCGAGCGGGCTGCCGCGCTGCGCGACAAGCTCTGGCGGCTGGAGGCTTTGCGCGAGCAGTTCCTGCGCTTCCGCTTCGCGGTGGAGACACTGTCTTTCCTCTATACGGTGCCAGGAGTGGAGGGCGACGACCGCGTGTACCTCATCCGCCGCGGCCGCGTGCGCGCCGAGTGCCCTGCACCGCGCAGCACTCGTGAGCGGACCCGGCTGGGGCGGCTGGAGCGAGACGTGTTCGGTCCGGTCGAGCGCGCATCGACGCAAGTGTCGACCCACGAGATCGATGAGCTGCTCCTTCTGTCCTCCTGGTTCCGGCGCTTTCCGGGTGAGCTGGCGAGAACGAAGCGATCGGGATTCGCGGGAGCATCCGATGGCGCCGACGCGCCCCTAGCTACGCGCAAGCGGAGCACGCGCCGGGCGCCGACCTCGATCTCCGTCAGCGACCCCGGCGATGCATTCACGAGGCCGCTGACCGCGTCGTAGCCACGCCCGCCAACGGAGCTTCGCCGGGCGAGCACGGGCCTTGCAGATCCTTGGACGGCATGTACTTGGGCCGGGTGGGGCGCCGAGAATCCATCTCGTCGGCCACGAGTTGACGTATCGTGCCGCACGAGGGTGACGCCATGCGACAGCGCTCCCGACAGCTGTCCGATAGCGATGAGCCGGACGCGAGTGAGCGGGGGCGTCGGCGAGGTATCGAGCCCGAACTAGAAGCGAGCGCCCGTCCGGTCGGCCATATGCGCGAGCGCGCAGTGGATGTGCCGATCCAGCGCGAGCACGATCCCAAGGCGCTCGCGCACCTCCAGGCGTCAGTCGAGAGGCTGAAGGTCGCCGAGGACGAGCTCCGACAGCAGAACCACGAGCTCCAACGCGCGCGGGAAGCGCTCGAGTACGAACGTCAGCGCTACCTCGAGCTCTTCGAGTTTGCTCCCGACGGATACGTCGTAACCGATCCGTCGGGGATCGTGGAAGAGGCGAACCGCGCGGCAACCGAGCTCGTGAACGTCGCACCTCGTTTTCTGCGCCGCCGGCCGCTCGCGCGCTTCATCGCCGGTGAAGACCTCCCGGCTTTCTGGCGCGAGCTCGAGCGTCTCAAATCCAGCGACGAGGTGCGCGAGCTCACGCTCTGCCTGCGTCCCCGCCGGCGCGCCCCGCACTATGCCGCGGTGACCGTCTCACCGGTCCGCGACCACGCGGGCACCCTCATCTCGCTGCGCTGGGCCATCCGTGACATCACGGACCGAGTGCGCGCGCAGGAGCACATTCGAACGCTGAACAACGAGCTCGAGGAGCGAGTGCGGGAGCGCACGCTCCAGCTCGAGAAGGCCAACCGCGCCAAGTCCGATTTCCTGGCGACGATGAGCCACGAGATCCGCACGCCGCTCAACGCGATCATCGGCTACGCCGAGCTCCTCGACGTCGGTGTGGTGGGACCACTCAACGATGCCCAGCGCGGCTTCATCCAACGCATTCAGACCAGCGGTGCGCACCTGGTGGGGCTGGTGAGCGAGATCCTCGACATGTCACGCATCGAGTCGGGGACGTTGGCGGTGGAGCGCGAGCGAGGGCGTGCCAGCGACAGCGTGTCGGCGGCGCTCGCTCTCATCCGCCCGCAGGCGGCTGCGTCTCGCGTGCGACTCTCGAACCGGTGTGGCCGGGACAGTGACGGCATCTTCCTGGGCGATGAAGGACGCGTCCGTCAGATCCTGCTCAACCTGCTCTCGAACGCGATCAAGTTCACCGACGAAGGTGGGCGCGTCCGCATCACCTGCGGGACGACGTCGGAGATCGAGCCGCGGGCGGAAGCGGCGTCACAGGGTCCATGGATCTTCCTTCGCGTCGAGGACGACGGAATCGGCATCCCTGAGCAGAAGCTGTCCGCCATCTTCGAGCCGTTCGTGCAGGGAGAGACCGGGCACACGCGCGCCCGTGGCGGCGCTGGTCTCGGACTCTCGATCAGCCGACGTCTGGCCCGGCTCATGGGCGGCGACCTCACGGTGAAGAGCACCGTGGGCAAGGGATCGACGTTCACGCTCTGGATGCCCGCGGCATCGCCGAGCGCGGAGGAGGGGGGACCGACGACGGAATTGGATGGCTCTACGGACGCCAGCCTCGAGGCGCAGCGAGAGGACTCGCGAGTGCTCGAGGACGTCGATGAGATCGTTGCCGCACTGGTCGCGCGCTTGCGGACCGACCCGGCGACGGCGGCGGCTCGCGGCGTTTCGGACGGCGACCTCGAGAACCATTACAAGACGTACCTTACCGACGTCGGGCAGGCGCTCGGGATGCTTGAAGAGGCTTCATCGAACGCCCTTGCCCGAGCCGAGTCGCTGGATCGCATTCGCGACGGGACGGAGATTCAGCGCCTGATCGCCGAGCGGCACGGCGCCCAGCGGTTCCGGCTTGGCTTCTCGGAGGGCGAGCTGTTACGCGAGTACGACATGCTTCGCGAGGAGGTCGAAGCGAGCGTGCGGCGGCACGCGGCAGCGAATGGTGTCGGGGACCAGGTGGAGGAAGCGCTGAGCCTCATCCGCAGTCTCATCAACCAGGCAACCCGCACCAGCCTGCGAAGCTTCCGCCTGGCCCACGACGACGACTCGGACTGATGTCGCGCCGCGCACGCCAGCGGCGCCACGTGGCATGCGCTCAGGGTTGGAGCGAGACGAGCTCGACCTCGACCCGCCCGTCCTGGATCACCATCCTCGCCACACTCGGCGCCAGGTCGAACCGGCGCGGTCCGGCAGCCCCGGGATTCACGACCAGCCGTCCGCCCACACGTACCACCAGCGGCCGGTGGGTGTGCCCGTACACGATCACGTCCTGGGGGTAGCGGGCGCATAGCCCCTCCGGTGTGGGAGAGCCCAGCTCGTGCCCGTGGCTGACGTGTATCGTGACGCCATCGATGTCGCGGACGATCTCGGGCACCAGCCGGGGGTCACGCGAGGAGTCCGTGTTTCCCAGCACCGCCGCGACCGGGGCAATCACGCTCAGCTCGTCCAGGACCCTCGCGCCGACGTCTCCGGCGTGCAGGATGAGCTCGACGCCGGCCAGGGCCTGATGAACGCCCGGCCTCACGAGGCCGTGTGTATCTGAGATGAGGCCGATCCGCCGTGGCCGGTCGGGAGCTCCGGGACCCTTGCTACTGCTCCTCATGCGGTGCTCCCGACCCCCACCGCGGCACGAGGTCGTGCTCCACGCCGAGCTGGTCGAGGACCCTGGCGATCACGAAGTTGATGAGATCGGCGACGTGCTGGACACCGTGGTAGAACGCCGGGGCTGCCGGGAGCACCACGGCACCGGCCCGGCTCACGCGGAGCATGTTCTCGAGGTGAATCACGCTGAGGGGGGTCTCGCGGGGCACCAGGACGAGACGGCGTCGCTCCTTGAGCGCTACGTCCGCCGCGCGCTCGATGAGCGATCGGGACGCGCCGGCGGCGATCGCCGCGAGCGTCCCCATCGAGCAGGGGCAGACGACCATCCCCCGGCTTCGTGCCGACCCCGACGCCGGCGGTGCTCCGCGATCGCCGTCGTCGTAGACGTTGACGTGCGCGTCCCAGGCGGAGGCGCCAATTCGGTGCCGGAGGGCGTCGATGGAGGCTATTCCAGCCTCCATATCGAGCAGCCGCCAGCCATGGCCGGAGACGATGAGCGATAGCCGCTGCTCCGACCGAACCAGCTCCTCCACCAATCGAATGGCGTAAGGTGCTCCGGATGCTCCGGTGATCGCCATGACGAGCGGAACCTGGGTCGTCATCGCGCCAAAAGCCGCTCGGCGAGAACGAACGCGAAGAAGGCGACGCTGATCACGCCGTTCATGGTGAAGAAGGCGGCGTCGAGGCGGCTCAGGTCGGCCGGACGCACCAGGGAGTGCTCGTAGAGGAGCAGCAACGCCACCGTGGCTACGCCGAGCGCGTAGACGAGGCCCGCGCCTATGCCCAGGCCGACTGCAGCCAGGGCAGCAACGGAGAGCAGGTGGAGGGCGCGAGCCACCGCAATCGCCCCCCTCGCCCCCATTGCCGCCGGCACGGAATGGAGCCCCTGCGCACGGTCGAAGCCTACGTCCTGCAAGGCGTAGAAGATGTCGAACCCAGCCACCCAGCTGGTCACCGCTATGGCCAGAACTGGCAACACCCACCAGGGGGTGCTCCAGGCGCCGGTGACGGCCAGATAGCCGCCTACGGGGGCGATGCCGAGGCCCACGCCGAGGGCGACGTGCGACCAGCGTGTGAAGCGCTTCGTGTAGCTGTAGCTCAGCACCCAGGCCAGCGCGAGCGGTGCCAGGGCGAGGCACAGAGGGTTGAGCTGCTGGGCGGACAAGAGGAACACCGCTCCGGCGATCACGACGGCGATCCGGGCCTGGGCGAGGGAGATGCGGCCGGCCGGGATCTCGCGCGCAGCGGTGCGAGGATTCAGGGCATCGATATGGCGGTCGATGATGCGGTTGAACGCCATGGCGGCGAAGCGCGCGGCGGTGAAGGCGACGACCACCCACAACAGCTGGCTCGCGCGCACGTTGTTGACATAACTGGCGATGGTCACCCCGACCAGCGCGAATGGCAACGCGAACAGCGTGTGCGGCAACTTCACCAGACTCGCGTAACGCGCCAGCAGCGACTCCCCTCCGAACGTCTGCCCCTCCCGCCCCGAGGCCGTCTCTCGCACGCGACTCACACCCTCCTTCCGCGGAACCGCGACATGACCGCCCCTAACGACTGCGCCGCCTGCTCCAGCGTCGACGCGGTCTGCCGTAGATGCTCGGTGAGCTCCTGCTGCCGATCGGTTGCCGCCGACGCGTCCGCCGTGGCCGCCACCGTGCCCTCCGCCACCTGGAGCACCAGCCCCGACGCCGTTCCGAGCTCCGACACCAAATGCTCCTGCTGCCGCGATGCGCGCACCACACCCTCCGCCAACGCCAGCGTCCGATGCGCGTCGCTCTCGATCCCGCGAAAGACGCCCACCGCCTCGCGCATCACCTGCTCGCCGTCCTGCACGGCACGCTCCATCCCATGGATCTGCTCCGCCGCCTCATCCGTTCGCGTGCCGATCTGCGCCAGGAGCTCCTCGATGCGGCGCAGCGACTCACCGCTGCGCAGGGCGAGCTTGCGGACTTCCTCGGCCACCACCGCGAACCCGCGCCCGTACTCGCCGGCGCGAGCCGCCTCGATGGCCGCGTTCAGCGCCAGAAGATTGGTCTGTGCCGCGATCTCGCCGATCGCCGCCGTGATCTCGCCGATCGTGGTGGACGCCTCGCGGAGCGCCGCGATGCGTCCCACGGTGTCGTGCGCCAGCGACGCGATCTCGGTGACCCGGACCATCGCCTCCTCCGCGCGCTGCACCCCGCCCTGCGCGTGCTGCTCCACCGTGGCCGAGATGTCGAGCGTCTCCCTGGCCGCAGCGTCGACCTGCGCGGCGGCGGTCGTGAGCTGCTGCGCCGCGCCGCTGATGCGCTGCGCGGCCTGAACGTTCCCCTCCGAGCCCTCGGCCAGGCGGGTGAGCGAGTCGGACACCTGACGCGCGCCATCGGCGGCCGCCGAGCCGATGCGCGCGACATCGGCCGACGCCGCCAACACCGCGCTCGCCGTCCGCTGCGTCTCGCTGATCAGCACGGCCACGTCTTTCAGTGCCTGGCCCACATGCCGCGCCTGCACCGCGCTGCTGGCTTCCAGCAGCGTGCCCCAGTCGCCACTCTGCAGCGAATCGCCCAGCAGCTGGAGCTGCTCGAGCGGTCGGTTCATGATGCGATTGAGCCGAGCGACGAACCAGACGATCGCCGGAACCGACAGCGTCCACGCCAGCACGACCTCGCCCGGGCGCAGTCCGCGAAACGCGACCGTATAGACGATGGTGCCGATGATGAGCAGGAAGATCGCGAGTGTGGTCGCGATCTCGGCGATGAGCTGGTTCGCGAACCGACGGCGGACGATGAGGACCGCCACCAGCACGAACACGAGCATGAACGCGAGCGTGCCGACGAGACGGCCGGTGGGATACGGAACGGCCGACCAGAAACCGCCCTGCGCGGCGAGGATCGGTGACGTCATTGCCGTGGCTCGATTCCGAGTGAGCTCCACATCGCGTCGACCTTCGCTTTCGTCTCGGCGTCCATCTCGATGAGCTTGGGCCACTCGCGGGCGAAGCCCTCCTCCGGCCACTTGCGCGTCGCGTCGAGGCCCATCTTGGAGCCGTAGGTGAACCCGCGACTCGAGTGATCGAGCACGTCGATCGGTCCCATCGTGAACCGCACGTCGCGCTCCGGATCGAGGTTGTTGAGCGCGACCCACCAGGCCTCGCGGGGGTCACGCACGTTCACGTGCTTGTCGACCACGATGATGACCTTGGCGAGCGACATCAGCCCCTGTCCCCACAGCGCGTTCATTACCTTGTATGCCTGTCCCGGATACTGCTTGTCGATCGACACGAACACGAGGTTGTGGAAGATCCCCTCGGCCGGCATGTGATAGTCCACGATTTCCGGAATCGTGAGGCGAAGCAGCGGCAGGAAGATGCGCTCCGTGGCATGGCCGAGATAGAAGTCTTCCATCGGCGGACGACCGACGATGGTCGTTGGATAGATGGGGCGCTCGCGCATGGTCACCGCCGTGACGTGCACCCTGGGATAGAGGTCGGCCAGCGAGTAGAAGCCGGTGTGATCGCCGAATGGCCCCTCGGTCACCAGCGGCTCGCGCGGGTCGATGTATCCCTCGATCACGAATTCCGCCTCCGCCGGCACTTCGAGATCGCAGGTGATGGCGCGCGCCAGCGCGACCGGTGAGCGCCTCAGGAATCCGGCAAACAGAAACTCATCGACAGTGGGCGGGAGGGGCGCGGACGCGGAGTAGATGGACGCCGGGTCGCCGCCGACCGCGATGCACACCGGCATCGTCTCGCCGCGCTCGGCCATCTCGCGCCAGTGCGCCGCTCCGACTTTGTGGCGCTGCCAGTGCATGACGAGCGAGCGTGGGTCGAGGTACTGCACGCGATACATCCCGACGTTCCGGATCCCGCGCTTGGGATCGCGCGAGATCACCATGGGGAGCGTGATGTACGGACCCCCATCTTCGGGCCAGCACTTGATGATTGGCAGCTTGCGGAGATCGACCTCGGACTCGCGCCACACGACCTGCTGGCAGGGCGCGCGACCACTCTTCACGCGCGGCGGGAACCTGCCCATCTCGAGCAGACGCGGTAGCAGCGCGAGCTTGGCGATGAGTCCCTCGGGGACCTTCATCTCCAGCATCCCGGCGATGCGCACACCAATGTCGTTCAGATCGTCCACGTCCAGCGACATCGCCATGCGGCGCATCGACCCGAACAGATTGATCGCGACCGGGTAGGCGGAGCGTGTACCATCGAACAGCGTGACGTTCTCGAACAGCAGCGCCTTCCCGCCGCCGGGACTCTTCATCACGCGGTCGGCGATCTCGCACAACTCGAGGTTCACCGAGACCGGACGAGTGATGCGCGTGAGCTCCCCGGCGCGATCGAGCCGGCCGATGAAGTCCTCGAGCGTATCGACGCTCATGCTGCCAGGCCTGCCGGGTCCGACGACACGTCCGCGATGTGCAGTGCCACGACCCCGAACGTGAGCGACCGCCAGCGAACGCTGGCGAAGCCGGCCGCCAGAATGCGCCGGGACAGCGCGTCCGCGACCGGGAAGTTCGCCACGGACCGTGGGAGGTATCGGTACGCGGTGGGATGTCCGCTCACCAGGCGGCCGACGAGCGGCAGCACGAAGTGGAAGTACGCGTGATAGGCGACGCGCACGATCGGTGATCGCGGCGTCGAGAACTCGAGGATGACGAGCCGCCCGCCCGGCCCGAGCGTACGGCGCAGCTCGCGCAGCGCGACGTCCAGATCGACGACGTTTCGGATGCCGAACGCCACCAGCGCGCCGGCGAGGCTCGCGCGGCGGAAGGGCAGGTAGAGCGCGTCGGCCACGAGGGGTGTGACAGTCGCACGCGCGATCTTCTCGCGACCGGCACGGAGCATTGGCTCGGCAAAATCGGCGGCGACGACACTGCCTCGAAAGCCGTGCCGTGTGGCGAGAGCGAGGCTCAGGTCCATGGTACCCGCGCACAGATCCAGATACGTGCCGTCGGGCTGTCGCTGCCACTCCAGCGCGGCGATGGCCCGTCTCCTCCAGCTTCGATCGATGTTCAGGCTGAGCAGATGATTCAGCAGATCGTAGCGCGGCGCGATCTCGGAGAAGATGCGCTTGACGTACGCCCGCTTCTCGGCGCCCCCGGACGCCGCGGCGCGCGCTTCCCGCTCGTCGGTCTCAACGGAAGGCATTCGCGCAAAGTTGGGCGACGCGGCGAACGCACGCAAGCGCGCGTTGCTGGCCCAACATCCTGTGGCGAAGTACCTTGTGCCGTTTCCAGTCCTGCGCGGAGCCTGTCCTCCGCGACTCTGACCGGCTTGATGGCTCCAATACTCGAGCTCGCCAATCTTCCCGATGCCGACGTCGTCGCGCTCGTCAAGCAAGGACGGGAGGAGGCGTTCCGGGAGCTGATTCGACGCTACGAACGGCCGGTCTTTTCGCTGATCTACCGGATGGTACGGGATCGCGAGGCGGCCGAGGATCTGGGCCAGGAAACCTTCATCAAGGTGCTCAACCACATCGATCGGTACCGGCCCGAGTTCAAGCTGTCGAGCTGGTTGTTCAAGATCGCGAACAACATCACGATCGACTACCTCCGCAAGCGGCAGCTGAACACCGTGAGCATCGACGGCTCCCCGCACGCCGTGAGCGCGGCCGAAGCGGAGGCGACGTCGTTCGATGTCGAGGCGCGCGGTGAGACCGCACTGGAGGAGCTGGAGTCTCGGGAATTGGGCACGGCCATCGAGCGGGCGATCGCTCGCCTGAGGCCCGAATACCGGGCCTGTATCCTGTTGCGCCACGTGGAAGGGCGGTCCTATGAGGAGATCGCGGCGACGCTGGACCTTCCTCTGGGAACCGTCAAGACCTACATCCATCGGGCCCGGCACGAGCTGCGGGGCGCGCTGGGCCACCTGCGAGCCTGACGGGCTGAAACCGCCGAGGGCTCGGGCGCGTACGACGAGTGGAGGGTTTGTGGATAGACACCTGCTTCCAGACGAGATCGATCAGCTCCTCGACGGCGAGGTGGGCTTCGGCACCGCGCCGCTGAAGACGCACGTCCGGCGCTGTGAGCAGTGCCGCGAGGAGCTCGCGTCGGCGCGATCGCTGGTGCGCTCCCTCGAGCGGCTGCCCTACCTCGCGCCATCGCCGCTGTTCGAGCAGCGGGTGATGTCGCGCGTGCAGGTGTTCATCCCGTGGCACGTGGCCCTCCAGGACGCGGTCCGCGGCTGGCTGCCGCGCTCTCGTCCGGGACGCCTGGCGGCTGCTATGGGCCTGGGCACGATGGCAGCCATGCTGACGGTCGCGTCCCTGTGGTTGATCTCCCAACTCGATACCGCACTCTTCGCGGCGCAGCTCGGCCTGAGTCGCGTGCGCTCTGCCATAGGTGGTGCGCTCGCCGATGCGCTCGCCGGCCTGGTCGGCGAGCCCGCGCTCATCGCGCTCCGCGCCAGCGGCCCATGGGGGCTGATGGTTGCGGCAGCGGTGATGCTGCTCATAACGGCCGCGGCTGCTGGCGCGTTGCGCGCGCTGGCGTCAGGCTCGCGGCAACGCTGAGGCGCCGGTGCGCTCGCTCCGGCGTCGGCTGGTCCTGATGCTCGCGCTGGCGCTCGTGGCGCCGGCGTCGGCGCAGCAGCCGCTCACCGACACGCAGCGCGATTCCCTGCGCAGTGCTCTCGCCTCGCTGGAGCGCGAGCTCGGCGGACTCCGGGTTCCACTGGACGCGGTGGTCGTCGGGGACCGCGCCGTCGACGCCGGTAGCGAGGTCGCCGGTGACGTGGTGGTCTACCGTGGTACCCTCGAGGTACGCGGCACGGTCGCGGGGCACGCGATCGCGGTGGACGGCGACGTCGTCCTGCATCCCGGCAGTGCGGTGCACGGGAACGCGGTGGCGGTGGGAGGCGAGGTGCGCGCCGACAGCGCAACCGTGGCCGGCGAGATCCGCTCGGTGGTAGCCGACCAGCCAGGGCTCGCGGCGCTGCTCACGCGCGAGAGCGAACCGCGGCGCTTGACTGGCCACGGCGCATCGGTGGCAGCTGGCTGGTTCCTCATTCTGCTCGCCATCGGATTCGCGGTCATCCTGCTCCGTCTCGAGAGCCTCGAGGCGGTTGCCTCCACGATCGGCGCGAGCTTCAGTCGCGCATTCCTCGCCGGGCTGCTGGGTGAGCTGCTCCTCGTTCCGGCACTGGTCGCCATTTGCGTCGGCCTGGCGATCACGCTCATCGGCATTGTCGTCATTCCACTGGTCGTCGCCGCGTTCATGATCGCGGCGTGTGGTGCGCTGGCGCTCGGGTTCCTCGCGATGGCCTTCGCCAACGGCCACTCGCTGTCGAGCAGGTTCGCGACCGCAGCGACGGGGGGACGTCTCGGAGCCATGCGCTCGCTCCTACTCGGGATGGCGCTCTACCTCGCGCTCTGGCTACTCGCGGCGCTGCTCGGATGGATCGATGTGCTCGGCCCCATGCTCAAGCTCATCGCCGTCGTCGTGACCTGGCTGGCGGTGACGGTTGGCTTCGGGGCCGTGATCATCTCCCGCGCGGGCACGCGGCGGCCGAGCGAGCACCCACCGGCGGCGGAGGTGCCGATCGAGGAGGACTACTCCTGGCAGACTCCAACGCCGGTGACTGGCGTTGCCGCCGCGCGGCGTCCCACTCCTGCTCGTCCGCCGCTGGAGCCATGAGACCCCGTCGCCTCGCCTCGCTCGCTGTGCTGCTCGCGCTCACCACTGCGCCGTTAGGCGCACAGGCCTGGCGAACGGTGCACACCTCGCGCGCCGCGTCGGGTTCCACCGACAGTGTCGCGGTGAGGGTGCACTACTCCATGGGAGTGCTCACGCTGGAGGCGGCGGCGCCGGGGCTGCTCTACGACGTGCGCATGCGCTACGACCGTAACCGGGGCATGGCGCTGTCGCGCTTCGATACGGCCACGCGAACCCTCGTCGTCGAGAGCGACAGCGTCGCACTGGGAGCGCGACTGGGGCTGCGGGGCATCTCCATGGCGCGCGAGAGTGGAGGCCGCAACGACAAGAAACCTGGCAGCGCGACCATCGCGCTGGGCAGAAGCGCTCCGCTCGCCGTGGACCTGGACGTGGCTGCGGCCGAAGCCAAGCTGGACTTCAGCGATCTCACGTTAACGGGCCTGAGTGTGCGCTCCGCGGCGGCCGATACCCGGATCACATTCGGCACGGCCAATCGCGTGCGTATTCCGGAGCTGAGCATCAGAGGGATCGCAACGCACGTCGGCGTGCGGCAGCTCGGCAACGCGAACGCCGAGCGCATCGATCTGCGCGTGATCGCCGGCCAGCTCGAGGTCGACGTCGAAGGCGATTGGACGGGCACGATGGACCTGCGCGTCGACGTGTCGCTTGGCCAGGCAACGCTTCGCGTCCCGAGCGACGTCGGTGTGCGCCTCGAGTGGAACAGTCTGCTCGGCGACCTGACCGCCCCAGGGTTCACCGCGCGAGAGGGGGTGCACATGAGCCCCAACTGGGACACGGCCACGCGCAAGCTCACCATCGAGGCCGACGCCCGACTCGGACAGCTGACTCTCGAGTGGATGACCACCGCGCGCTGAGCGCGGTCTGGCCTGCCCCTTGCCCCGTCGCTCGCTGCACGGGGCGTTGCTGGAGAGGGGCATGGTCATTGGTGGATACCGCGTTGGCGCGCTGCTGAGGAAAACGGGCAAGGAGGTCCTCGAGGACGGTATCCTGGGGCTTGCGGCGCAGACCGCGTACTATTTTTTCTTCTCGCTCTTCCCCCTCCTCCTCTTCGCCACGCCGCTGCTCGGCCTGATCGGCGACAAGCACGTCATCATCAACTGGGTGATGGGACAGGTGTCTTCGACGGTGCCGGAGGAGGCGCTGGCGCTGGTGCGAAACGTCGTCGCGGACGTGGTCTTCTCCGAGAACGCACCAGGGCTCATGTCGGCGGGAGCGGTGCTCGCCGCGTGGACCGGATCGAACGTTTTCGGCTCGCTGATCGACGCACTGAACCGGGCGTACGATGTCGAGGAAGGGCGACCGTGGTGGAAGAAGCGACTCATCGCGCTCGGCGCGGTGATCGTCTCCGGTCTGCTCATGGCCGTTTCGGCGACTGTGATGCTCGCCGGCCCCGAGATCACGCAGTGGCTCACCGATCACATCGGCCTGGGGCGCGCCTTCGAGGTCACGTGGATGATCATGCAGTATCCGGTGGCGTTCGCGCTGTTGGTCGGGATGATGTGGCTGATCTACTTCTTCCTCCCCAACCTGCGGCAGCACAAGCGGCAGATTCTGGTCGGTGCGGTCGTGGCGGCGTTGTTGTGGGTCGTGGTGACGCTCGGCTTCCGGTTCTACGTGGCGAACTTCGGCTCGTACAACAAGACGTATGGGACCATCGGCGGCGTCATCGTGCTGCTGACGTGGATGTACCTGACGATGCTGGTGATCCTCGTTGGCGGCGAGCTCAACGCGGAGCTGCACCACGGAACGGGCGCCATCGATCCGCGGCGCGGCGCTGTCTACGCGAATCGCATCGTCACCGCCAGCGATCCCTCGCGCACCTCCAACGAGCGCGTGGAGCGTGTACAGCCGCTAGCCGCGCGGGGGCCGGAGTAGCACCGGGGCCCCCCGCCCGAGCGCGAGGAGACGCGCCGCGTTCCCGTCGCGAACGGCTACCTCGATGAGTCCCGATGATCCAATGACGGCCACGGGCTCGCCCGTCGGGACGTCGGCGTAGGTGCGACTCACCGCGCCGAGATTTCGCCCTTCGATCTCGACTACCCCGCCGCGCGGCGCGACCAGGTTGGTGACGAGGTTGCCGAACCGATCGATGGCAATGACCTCGCCGGCGATGGAGCCGTCGGGCAGACGTCTCGCCTCGGGTGTGCGCCGGACGACCGGCGACTCGTGCACCGGGCCGACCGAGTCCAGCGACGCCCCCGCGGCCAGCTGCGCGGCAGCGGGCGCGAATACATCCCGGCCGTGAAATGTCGGCGCTGCCGCCGGCGGGATCGGCAGCGAGACGACGCGCGCATCGGGCAGGAGCAAGGCCGGCGAGAGCACACCGTTGTCGGGGCCCACGAGAAACCGTCCATCGCTCGCCACGGCGATCGCCGCCCGCGACGACCCCACTCCCGGATCCACGACCACCAGGTGGACCGTTCCCGGCGGGAAGCGCCTCCAATATCGAGCGACGGCAAGTCGCGCCGCGTCGACGTCATGCGGCTCGATGTCGTGTCCGATGTCGACGAGTGTGAGGCTCGGCACCAGCGCGAGCAGGACGCCCTTGACCTCTCCCACGTACCCGTCGGCGGTCCCGAAGTCGGAAAGAAACGTGATGATCATTGCGCGTGTTGCCTCACACCACCCTGCGCCTCCAGATCCCGGACCTCCACAGCAGGATCATCGCCAGCCCGCGCGCCGCGGCCGTGAGCGAGATGGTCCACCAGATGCCGGCGGTACCCCATCGCGTGGCCGCCCACGCCGCGGCGGGAATGCGCAGTGCGGTGAGCGTGGTCGACGTGAGCATGGGAGGAAGCGTCGCTCCGGCGCCGCCAAGCGCGCCCTCGAGCACCAGCTCGGCGCCCACGAGTCCGGTCGAGATCGCGGCGATGCGCAGGTAGCGTGCGCTCTCGGCGATCACCGCCGCGTCGCTGGTAAAGAGCGCCGCGAATTGCTCGGCGAAGAAG
>DATFFQ010000135.1:0-3273 GCA_035249955.1 Gemmatimonadaceae bacterium | reverse complement strand
CCACGAATCGTGCAAAACTCATGTGGGTCCTCTCGGAAGTTGTTCTCAGAAATCCCTGCGTTGAAAGGCGCGCATGCCGGTGAACACCGGGAAGGCGCTCCAGAGCGCGAGCGCGCCGAGGGCGACGGCGAGTCCCGTCGCGCCGCTGAAGAAGCGCTCGAAGATGGCGCCGGTGTATCCCATGAGCGCCGAGGTGTCGAAGCGAAGCAGAAGCACCACTCGCGCGAGGTCCACCGGATTGGCCAGCACCAGTCCGAGCAGGGGCCTCTCGAGCGGGTAATCGGCGAAGAGCATCGACAGAAGCAGAACCAGACCATCGTAAAGAACGGCGAAACCGAGCCAGAGCGCGATGGCGGTCCCGAGACCGCGTACCTTGTCCTGCACCTTGATCGCGATCAAGAGGGCGAGCCCGGTGAAGATCGCGGTGAGCGCCGTCCCCGCCGCCAGAATCGAGAACAGGGTGTCGCGCAGCTCGGTCCCCCACACGCCGTGGAGCGTGGCGGGGATGCTCAGCCCCAGGATGAACGCGCCGGCGAGCGGGAGGGTGAGACCCAGGTACAGTCCGACGAACACTCCCCGCCGCCCGATGGGTTGCACCAGCAACAGCTCGATGAACTCGCGCGCGTCGTAGACGTACATCGTCCCGAACGTGAGCGCGATGAGCGGCGTGATCAGGAGCACCACGGTGGTCACGCTGAGCAGCGCGGCGGGCTGGACGCCGCCGAAACGGAAGAGCGCGTCGGCCGCCAGCGCGAAGAAGAGCCCCCAGGCCAGCAGCCACCGGCTGCGCAGGAGGTTGCTCGTCTGGTAGCGGAGCATCTTGGCGGTGACGCCCAGCTTCGATGGCTTCGTCATGCGGCCTCCACCGACATCATCATCTGCGCGATGGCCCGCTCGAGGCTGCGCTGGCGAGTGCGGATCTTGAGATCGCTCAGCGCGCCGCTGAAGGGCGCCTTCCCGTCGAGGAGGAACACCACGTCATCGGCCAGCTCCTCCAGCTCGCTCATGATGTGCGACGTCACGATGACCGTCTTCCCCGCGGCGCGCGCGGCGAGAATCTTGTCCTTGAGAATGGCGCTCGACACGGGATCGAGACCGGCGGTGGGCTCGTCGAGTATCAGGAGATCGGGATCGAAGAGGAAAGCCATCACCGCGCTCACCTTCTGGCGCGTGCCGCCCGACAGCGTGCCGAGTGGCTTGTCCAGCTCGGCCTCCAATCGGAAGCCGGCGATGAGATCCTCGTCCACGGCGGGGGATCCGCGCAGATCGGTGAGCAGCGCGAGCAGCTCTCGAGCGGTGAGGTTCTCGGGAAAGCGCGCGATCTGCGCCATGTAGCCGATGCGCGAGCGATAGCCGGGGTCGTCGCCGATGGGCGTGCCATCCAGCACGATCGCGCCGGTGTCACGCCGTGTGAGGCCGAGGACGATCTTGATGAGCGTGGTCTTCCCCGCCCCGTTCGGCCCCACGATGGCGGTGACCCGACCCGGACGGATCTCGAGATCGAGCGCGCGCAGGACGTCCTGCTTGCCGAAGCGCTTCGAGAGCCCATGGATGTGGATCATGAGCGTGACTCCGGCGCCCTGTTCGGCCGCATGGCGGGGCGCTCGTCCTCGAGCGTCGCCGGGGTGAGTGCTGGCAGCACGCGTTCGGCCGCATCGAGGAGGTCGACGAAGAAGCTGCGGAGCAGGACGACGGCCGGCGCGTTCCGCTCGACGAGCACGGAGAAGAGTCGCACCGGACGGTGAGAGACATCGCCGAACCCATCGCGGTCGAGATCGTAGCCTCGATAGGCGTCGAAGTAGTTTGCCCGGAAGCGGTTGTTCCCCTCCAGGCTGTTGGCGGCGACGTCGAAGGTGTTGCCCACGAAGTCGTTCCGCTCGAATCGGCCGTCGTAGGTGCTGGCCAGCAGCTTGATGGCCCAGCCATTGGAGACGAAGTCGTTGTCGACGGCAACGATGCGCGCGGCACCATCGGCCAGCAGCGCGACGGTGTTGCGGGAGAACCGGTTCCCCTCGATGCGCGCGTCGGCGATCTCCTTCAGGAGCAACCCGTACGACGCGCTCCCCCAGTTGTCCTCGAATCGGTTGCCGATCATCTCCACGCGCTTCGTGTACATCACGGCCACCCCGGCGAGATTGCTCCGGAACTCGTTGCCGACGTAGGTGCAGTCGTCGGCGTACATGAAGTGGAGCCCGTAGCGCACGTTCCGCTCGCTCACGTTTCGCCGCACGCGCACGTCGCGGGCGAACTCGAGATAGATCCCGTCGCGGTGGCCGCTCACGCGGTTTTCCTCGATGGTGACGCTCCGCGAGCTCCAGAGATGGATGCCGTTTCCGGAGGCGGCCTCGGACCCGCGGCTGGCGGTGAGCACGTTGCGAGCGATGCGGCAACCGGACACGCCGGCCAGATAGATCCCGAAGAACGCGCGCTCGATGCGGTTGTCCTCGATGACACAGTCGCCGGCGTTCACTACCTTCACCGCCGCGCGATCCTCCACGAAGCTGGTGCCGACGTTGCGAAAGACGAGACCGCGCACGGTGACGCTGTCGGCGCGGATGCTCATGATCTGGCGCGCACCTTCACCGTCGAGCACCGGCCACCCCTCGCCGACGATGGTGACCGCTCGATCGACGTCGATCGTCCCCTCCCGATAGGTGCCGGGCTTGATGACGATCCGCGCGCCGGCTGGAGCCAGGCGGATGGCCTCGCCCACCGTACGCACCGCGCCGGTGGCGGAGACGATGATGGCCGGCGCGGCGCCGCCCGGCGCCTGCGCGCCCAGCGCGAGCGGCGCGAAGAGAGCGGCGAGGAGGGAAAGCTCAGCGCGCCGCGACATCGGCCGTCCGCGTGTCGGAGCCACGCTCCTGCTCCACGAGCGCGAGCACGTCGCTCCAATCGAGCAGCTCGCCGTACTCGCGCCGCAGGACCGTGTCGTCAGGCGCCGCACCGAAGGCCGCCAGACCGAGTCCCATGGGGCTCCCCTCCGGGCCGCGAGCGCGAACGAAGCGGGCATCCTCGGCCGGAACGAACGAGCCCGGATTGGCGAAGTCGGAAACCCAGAGCGACCGGACGGTGCCGCCCTCGCGCGTCTGTGCGTAGTAGGACGCCAGGCATTCCACCGAGTCGAAGCGATACGTCTTGCCGGTGGTGGTCACCAGCTGCGCTCCAAATCGCGCGTCGGTGATGGCCATGCGGCAGAAGTCGCAACTCTCGCTGCCATCGTACGCCATGTGGGGATCGGCGGTGCCGCAGGCCGCCAGCGCGGCCGTGGCC
>DATFFQ010000134.1:0-2517 GCA_035249955.1 Gemmatimonadaceae bacterium | reverse complement strand
TGACGAGCCCGGCGTCCGCGTACTCGCGGCCGACGAAGTGCACGTTGGCCGCTTTCAGACCGGCGTCGGCAGCCTCGATCGCCCCGACCAGTCCTCTGGTTTCGACCAGCCCGAGCGCACGCTCGCTCCAGGCCATGTCAGCCGTTGTCGCCCGCGGGCCCCGCCGGGAGGATCAGCTCGAGGTCGTTGTGAGGCCGCGGAATCACGTGCACCGACACCAGTTCACCAACGCGCTCGGCGGCAGCCGCACCCGCGTCCGTGGCCGCCTTCACCGCGCCGACATCGCCGCGCACCATGACCGTGACGTACCCTCCGCCGACCTTTTCCTTGCCGACGAGTCGTACGTTGGCCGCCTTCACCATCGCATCGGCGGCCTCGATGGCGCCAACGAGGCCCTTCGTCTCGATCAGCCCGAGCGCGTTCTGGGGCATCAGTCCTCCGAAAGTGGTAGCACCGCGCGCGAAAATGCGTGCTCCCGTCGTGTTTGTAAAGGGCGAGGAAGCACGCTAGGTTCACCCGCATGTTGAGCGCCCCGTGCTACGTCGTGTCCGACACGCACCTCGGCGTCGGCAATGACGACCGCGAGCGAGAGCGCGACCTGGTCGCCTTTCTGCGCCACCTGGAGGGGCGCGCGGCATCGCTGCTCATCAACGGCGACCTGTTCGACTTCTGGTTCGAGTGGCGGAGCGTCATGCCGCGCGGGCACTTCCGCACGCTGGCAGCCCTCGCCGACCTTCGCGATTCCGGCGTCGACATCCTCATGGTCGCCGGCAACCACGACTGCTGGGGCGGCGACGTGCTCACCGGCGACGTGGGCGTCCGATTCGTGGAAGGCCCGATCACCGACACGCTCGGCGGTTGGCGCACCCACCTGGACCACGGCGACGGCTTGCGCCTCGTCGAGGACAGGCGATACCGGATGCTCCGGCGCGTGCTCCGACATCCGGCTTCCATTCGCGCCTTCCGCTGGCTGCATCCGGATTGGGGCTCCCGGTTGGCTCGAGGGAGCTCCGATGCCAGTCGCACCTACCGGGCGCGCGACGAGGGTGCCGGCCTGCGCGCGGTGGCGATGCGCTACCTGGACGATCACCCCGAGCTCGACCTGGTGATCTACGGTCACTCGCACGTGGCGGCGCTGGAACGAGCGCCAGGTGGCGGCGTCTACGCCAACGCCGGCTCGTGGATCGACGATCGCGCCTTCCTGCGGTTGGCGCCCGATGCGATCGAGCTCCGCCGCTGGGACGGCTCAGCCGAGGGTATGCTTCTCCACTCGGTCGATCGCCGCGCCGAGAAAGCGTTGGCCGACACGTAGGAACTGCTCCGGCGCGTCGGAGGCCACGAAGCGCGTCCACGGGCGCGCGCCGCGTGGGGCGCGGAGCCGCTGCGCGTCGAGGGTGCGCGCGGTCTCGGCGGCGGTCTCCTCGGCACTGTCGATGAGCGTGACGCGGGCGCCGAGCTCCTCGGCCAGCAATGGCTTGAGGAGCGGGTAGTGCGTGCAGCCCAGCACCAGCGTGTCGATGCGCTCCGCCGCCAGCGGCGCGAGGTACTCGCGGGCGACGAGCCGCGTGGCCTCGCCGTCGAGCCACCCTTCTTCCACGAGCGGCACGAAGAGCGGGCAGGCGCGCGCGGCCACGCACGCGTTGGGCGCCAGCGCTCGGATGGCGCGCTCGTAGGCGCCCGATGCGATCGTCCCGGCCGTGCCGATGACGCCGATGCGTCCGCCGAGCGAGGCGCGAACGGCGGCGCGCGCGCCCGGCTCGACGACGCCGAGCACCGGAATCGGAAGCTCCTCGCGCAGCATGGGGAGCGCGTGCGCGGTGGCGGTGTTGCAGGCGACCACCACGGCCTTCACTCCTTCGTCGCGGAGAAAGGCGGTGATCTCGCGGCTGTAGCGGCGAACGGTGTCGGGGCTCTTGGGGCCGTAGGGGACGCGGGCCGTGTCGCCGAAGTAGATGATGCTCTCCTCAGGCAGCTGGCGCATCAGCTCGCGCACCACGGTCAGCCCGCCGATGCCCGAATCGAAGACCCCGATCGGGGAGCGTGAATCGATCACCAGCTCACCCGCGCGGCGAGCGCCGCACCGCGCTCGGTGGGACGCACCGAGACCTGCGTCGGCAGATCCCACAGGTGCGCGGCGATGAAGGCATCGAGTCCGGAGAGCAGATGGTTGGCGATCACGATGGCGGCCCAGTCTTCCACCTGCTGCCGGCGGGAGCGCACGCGATCGGAAAGGAACGCGGGCTCGTACCGAGGCTGCGGCGGATCGTCCGTCGTCCATCCGACGAACACGCTGTCACCCCGGACACGCCGCGCCGCGTTCAGCTCGCGCTGGGAGTTGACCAGCATGGCGACGGCGCCGACCTCGACGATGGTGAAGAGCGCTCCCGCGGTGCCGCGATCGAGCGCCGATTGTCCCCACCCCGGAACGAGAAGCGATCGCAGGAAGGCGCTCCGCGGCGAAACCGGCGGACGCGCGCGCTCGGTGGCGCGCAGCGTGTCGCGCGCGGTGGTGACGGC
>DATFFQ010000133.1:0-13737 GCA_035249955.1 Gemmatimonadaceae bacterium | reverse complement strand
GGTGGCTGGCTCGGGTCCTTCATCGCCGGGCGGGCGTGTGGTGGTGGCCGGCTGCGGCGCGCTGTCCTGCCGGCGTGTCCTGGGCGGGCGCGCGCTCTCCAGCGGCGGCACTTCGTCCAGCAGCACCACGTCTTCCTCCGCGCCCAGTGCGGACAGCTCCTCGGTCGTCCCCACCGCCGGGCCTTCGTCGAGCGCTCCGTTCGTCACACCTGTCATCACCAGACCGCCGGCACCGCTCGCCTCCAGCTCACGCTTGAGGTCGGCGAGAGGCACGACGCGCGTCTCGCCTTCGCCGCCGCGCAGCGTCACGCGATCGTTGAAGATGTCGTTGGCGAGCACCCTCTCCTCTCCGCGCGACGTCATCAGCGTGCGCCCCTCCTTCGGGAAGCGCTTCCTCGCCTGCACGTAGAACTCGTGCTCGTAGCGAAGGCAGCACATCAGCCGGCCACAGGCACCGGAGATCTGCGAGGGATTGAGGGAGAGTCGCTGATCCTTGGCGATCTGGAGATTCACCGGCCTCAGCTCGGGCAGCCACGACGCGGAGCAGTACTCGCGCCCGCAACGGCCGATGCCGCTCAGGCGCTTCGCCTCGTCACGCACGCCGATCTGCTTGAGCTCGATGCGGGTGCGGAAGGTGGAGGCCAGGTCGCGCACGAGCGCGCGGAAGTCGACGCGCTTCTCGGCGGTGAAGTAGAACGTGAGCTTGCGCCGGTCCCATTGCCATTCGGCGTCCGACACCTTCATCACGAGCCCGTGCGCGCGTACGCGCTCCATGGCGCGGCGTCTCGCGTCCTCATCCTGCGCGCGCAGCTCGGTCGATCGGCGACGGTCATCGTCCGTCGCCACGCGCAGCACTTTGCGCTTGGGTTGCTCGGGGCCGCAGCCGTGCGCGCATCCGCCACAGCGCGTCACGGCGAGCTCGCCGACCGCGTGCACGTGGCCCAGGTCTTCGCCTCGGTCGGCCTCGACGATCACCGCCGCCTTTGCGTGCAGCGGCGCCTCCCCGTCCCAGAGGAAGAACTCCTTGCGGTTGCCCTTGAACGCTATCTCGATGACGTGTTGCATGTCTGTCCGGAGGATTGGGGATTGGGGATCGGCGACCGGACCTACCACCGAGCGGAGATCGCGCCGCGATCCAACCGAGGGTGAAGGTGCCAAGCCCCGATCCCCAGTCCCCGATCCCTACTCACTGAACTGTCCCATTCTCAGAAACTTCTCCCGGCGCCGGCGCACGAGCTTGTCGGGCTTGAGACGCCGCAGCTCATCGAGGTTGCGAACGAGCGTTTCCTGCACCGCGCGCGCCGTCTGCTCGTGACTCGCGTGCGCACCACCGAGCGGTTCGGGAATGATCTCGTCGATGACCTTGAGCTCGAGCAGATCCTGCGCGGTGATGCGCAGCGCGTTCGCGGCCCGCTCCTTCGTCTCCGGACTCTTCCCGTCCTTCCAGAGAATGGCTGCGCACCCTTCGACGGTGATCACCGAATAGACGGCGTTCTCCATCATCAGCACGCGGTCGGCGACGCCGAGCGCGAGCGCGCCCCCCGAGCCTCCCTCGCCGATCACGGTCGCGATGATGGGCACCTCCAGCCGGCTCATCTCGAAGAGATTGCGCGCAATCGCCTCCGACTGTCCGCGCTCCTCCGCGCCCAGCCCCGCCCATGCGCCCGGCGTGTCGATGAAGGTAAGCACCGGCACGTGGAATTTCTCGGCGAGCTTCATGAGCCGCAGCGCCTTGCGGTACCCCTCCGGATGCGGCATGCCGAAGTTCCGGCGGAGATTTTCCTTGGTGTCCCGGCCGCGCTGGTGACCGATGAGCATGACCGTCTCGCCATCCAGCCGCGCCCATCCGCCGACGATCGCCGGGTCCTCACGGAAGAGCCGGTCGCCGTGCAGCTCGATCCAGTCGGTGAACGCCAGACGCACGTAGTCCAGGGTGAACGGACGTCTGGCATTGCGCGCGACCTGCACGCGCTGGAGCGGCGTGAGATTCTTGTAGATCTCGGCCCGCAGCTCCTCGAGCTTCCGCTCCAGTGGCGCGATCTCGTCGGCGACACTGAGCTGCCGCTTGCCCGCGGTCTTCTTCAGCTCCTCGATCTGTCGCTCCAACTCGACGATCGGCTTCTCGAACTCCAGCGTCGTCGCGCCGGCCATATCCTAGCTCCCGCGTACGAGTCGGACGCGATCGCCGCCGAGCAGCGCTCGCAGATCGCTGAGCGCGGCGGTCGTCACGGCGACGCGGAGCGACCGCGAGCGGAGCCGCGCCGTGGTGCCGTTACCGTCGGTCCAGCGAAGCTCCAGCGGCGCGGAGCCCGGGTGGTGCTCGAGCAGCTCGCGCACATCGGTCATCACGTCGGCGGAGAGCTTCGCGTCCATCGGCAGCTCGACCGAGATCGCCACGTTGCCGGTCGCGCGCAGCTCGGCGAACGGCGTCACCGACTCGACCACGAACGATGGATTGTCGGCGCCCTGGTCGCGCCTGGAGTAGCGGCCCTTGAGCAGCACCGGCACGTCGGGTTTGATGCGATCGCCGATCATCGTCCACGTCTCCGGAAAGACCAACACCTCGGCGGAGCCGGAGAAGTCCTCCACCGTGAGGCGCGCGAACTCGGCCGACGTGCGCTTGCTGATCTGCCGTTTGACCGAGGTGACCACCGCGCCGAGCGCCATCGGTGCGTCGGTCCACGTGCCGAGCTGAGATACCGTGTGCGTGGCGAAGAGCTCGACCTCGGTACGATAGGGCTCGAGCGGATGGCCGGAGATGTAGAAGCCGAGGATCTCCTTCTCGCGCGCCAGGCGCTCGGTGTCGCCCCACTCGGCCACGTTCGGCAGCTCGGCGCGGAGATGGGCGCGGGTAGCCGCTGCGCCGGGCGACGCATCGCCGAAGAGCGAGCCCTGACCGCTGATCCGCTCTTCCTGCTGGAGCGATGCCTCGTTGAGCGCGGCGTCGAGCGCCGCCAGGTGCTGCGCGCGATTTCCGCCCAGGCTCTCCAGCGCGCCGGCGGCGATGAGCGCCTCGAAAACGCGCTTGTGGCAGGCCCGCAGATCCACCCGCTCGCACAGATCGTACAGCGAGGTGAACGGGCCATCGTTGCGGGCGGTGAGAATGGACTCGATCGCCGTGCGTCCCACGTTGCGAATAGCCCCCAGCCCGAAGCGGAGACGCTTCTCCCCGACGACGGTGAACTTGTAGCCGGACTCGTTCACATCCGGCGGCAGCACGTCGAGTCCGAGCTCGCGCGCCTCGTTGATGTACTTCACCACGCTGTCCGTGTCGCCGATCTGCGAGGACAGCAGGGCGGCCATGAACTCGGCCGGGAAGTGCGTCTTGAGCCACGCCGTCCGGTACGAGATGATCGAGTAGGCGACCGAGTGCGCCTTGCCGAAGCCGTATCGTCCGAAGGTCTCGATCTGGCCGGCCAGCTCCTCCACCTTGCGCCGGTCGTAGCCTCGCGCGACGGACCGCTCGATGAACTTGGGGAGCTCCTGCTTGATCAGCTCGGCGTCTTTCTTTCCCACCGCTTTTCTCAGCAGGTCGGCTTCGGCGAGCGAAACGCCGGCGAGAAGCTGCGCGATGCGCATCACCTGCTCCTGGTAGGTGATGACGCCGTACGTGGGCTCCAGCGCGTCGACCAGCTCGGGGAAGGGGTAGCTCACCTGCTCCTCGCCGCGCTTGCGCTGGATGAAGACCCGGTGCATCCCGGCGTCCAGCGGACCCGGCCGCATCAAGGCGTTCGACGCGACGAGATCGTCGAACCGGTCGCAGCGCATGCTGCGCAGAAGATCGGTCGCGAGCGGCGACTCGAACTGGAACACGCCCGATGTCCTGCCGGCGCGGAGCATCCGGTACGTGTCGGGATCGTCGAGCGGAACCGCCTCGAGGGCGAGTGGCGTGCCCATGCGCTGTTCGATCATCGCCAGCGCGTCGTGAATCACGGTGAGGGTCGTGAGGCCGAGGAAGTCGATCTTGAGCATCCCGGCTTTCTCGAGCGCGTTCATGTCGTACTGCGTCACGACGACAGTGTCATCGTCGCCGCCGGCGCCCGCTCCCTTGCTGGACTGGGTGCACACGGGCACGTACTCGTCGAGCGGACCGGGAGCGATCACCACGCCGGCCGCGTGCACGCCGGCGTGGCGCGACAGTCCCTCCAGCGCCATCGCGTAGTCGAGCAGCTGCCGGTAGCGCTCGTCGGTGCGGTACAGCCGCTCGATCTCGGTGATTTGCCGTACCGCCTCCTTCACGGTGAGCGAGAAGTTGGGCTGGTTCGGGATCAGCTTGGCGAGCTGGTCGGTCTCCGCGGGCGTGAAGCCGAGTACGCGGCCGACGTCCTTCACCACGGCCCGCGACTTCATCGTGCCGAAGGTGATGATCTGCCCCACCGACTCCTTCCCGTACTTCTGCCGCACGTAGTCGATCACCTCGCCACGGCGCTCGAAGCAGAAGTCGATGTCGATGTCCGGCATCGAGACGCGATCGGGATTCAGGAAGCGCTCGAAGAGGAGGTCGAAACGGAGCGGACAGATGTCGGTGATGCGGAGCGCGTAGGCGACGAGCGATCCGGCCGCCGAGCCGCGACCGGGTCCCACCGGGATCCCTCGCTCGCGCGCGGCACGAATGAAATCGTAGACGATGAGAAAGTACCCGGCGTACCCCGTACGCGTGATGACGCCGAGCTCGTAGTCCAGTCGCTCGCGCACGTTGTCGGGCAGAGGATCACCATAGCGCTCGCGTGCTCCGGCCTCGGCGAGCATCACGAGCAGCTCGTTCTCCGTCGTGACGCCGGTCGGGAGCGGGAACGAGGGGAGGTAGTACTTCTTGGAGAACTCGATGCCCGCCCGCTCGGCGATCCGGAGGGTGTTCTCCAGCACATCGGGACGGCCCGGGAAGTGACCGGCGATCTCGGGCGCGCTCTTGAAGTACAAGCCTTCGTCGTAGCGCATCCGATCGGGCTCCGAGCGATCCTTGCCGAGCCCGATGCACAACAGCACGTCGTGCGCGTCGTGATCCGACCGAAGCAGGAAGTGCGCGTCGTTCGTCGCGATCACTGGAAGTCCGAGCTCGTTGGCGAGCCCGAACACCGCCTCGTTGATGGGCCTCTGGAGCCCGCCGGAGTCGTGCGCTTGCACCTCCAGGAAGTACCGGTCCTGGAACACGTCCGCGTACCACGACGCGGCGGCGCGAGCCTCGTTGAGCCGTCCGGCGGCGAGGTGGGTGGCTATCTCACCGGCGAGACAGGCGGAGGAGACGGCGATCCCCTGGTTGTAGCGCGCGAGCAGCTCGCGATCCACGCGCGGCCGGGTGTAGAATCCCTCGGTGAACGCGAGCGAGGAGAGCTTCACCAGGTTGCGGTAGCCGGTGGCGTCCAGCGCCAGGAGCACGAGGTGGAAGTACGGCTTGGCGCCGGGAGCAGGACGCACTCGCTCCCGTCGGTCACCAGGGGCCACGTAGGCCTCCATCCCGATGATCGGCTTCAACCCCCGCTTGCTGGCTTTTTCCTGGAACTCCCACGCCGCGTGAAGATTCCCGTGGTCGGTGATCGCCAGGGCGGGCTGTTCCAGCTCCAGCGCGCGCGCAATCAGATCATCGATCCTGTTTGCGCCGTCGAGCAGGGAATACTCGGAATGGCAGTGCAGGTGGACGAATGACATCAGAGGGCAAGGAGGGTGGCACGCCTATCGCAATGTTGGCGCACGTCCAGAGCCGACCAGGGGTCCGTCCGGTCGGGCTGGGGACGCCGTTTTTCGACGTCGCTGGGGCGCGCGTCGCTCGCGTGCGGGCGGCGACCCCGCATATCGAATTATACCGTATTCCCGATCCTTTGCCTATCGGCGGAAACGCTTGATTCTCGCAGCCGGGCTTGATTCTGCGGCCCGGTGCGACCCAGTGGAACCGGATCGGGTACAACTTCGCGGTGGGAGCAGGCGACCCCATGCTGCCGGCGGCGGCGCGCCACTCCCTCGACCGAGGGGATCCATGACGCCTATCGAGCCTTCCGTGCCGCGCTCTCGTGCCACCGGACGTCTACTGCTGTGCCTCACGCTGCTCGCTGTCGCGTGCAGCGACGACGATGGTCCCACTGGTCCAGCGGTCTGTTCCGGCGGCGGACTGATCGCGAACCTGAGCCCCCTACAGGGAGTCGTCGTTACCGCCGAGCAGCTCGAGACGTGCAACACACTCCCCGGAAATGGCGCCGACTACATCGTCGTCCCGCAGTTCGCCTCATCCGGTAGCGCCGCATCGCTCCAGTACACGATCGGGAGCGAAGGTCCGATGGCGTCGATATCGGCGCGCCTGACGATCGACGAAGAGCCGGCCTCGCTGCCGGCGATCTTCGACCGCGCGCTCCGGCAGGCTGAGCGCGAGCTGCCCCGCGGCTCCGCGGTGCTGCGGCGGGAAGGTCCGTCGCGCTCCACCATCGCCGCCGCCGTGCCGCCCCTCAACAGCACACGCACGTTCAACGTGCTCGCCTCGCTCGGTCCGGGCGACCCAACGTTCGAGACCGCGACCGCGCGCCTGCGCTTCGCCGGCGCGAACATCCTCCTCTACATCGACGAAGATGCTCCGGCAGGCGGCTTCACCGATCAGGAGATCGTCGCGCTGGGAACGCACTTCGACAATGACCTGTTCGAGATCGGCGTTGCCAACTTCGGCAACGTGTCGGACGTCGATGCCGACGAGCGCGTCCTCGTGCTCCTCACGCCGCTCGTCAACCGACTCACCCAGGCATCGAGCTGCACGACCGAAGGCTTCATCACCGGCTTCTTCTTCGGTCTCGACCTCATTCCGGGCGAGGAAGGCTCGAACGACGCCGAGGTGTTCTACGCGCTGGTGCCCGATCCCAACGCGCAGTTCAGTTGCGCCCATTCGGCCGCGCAGGTGAAGAGCATCGTTCCCGCCACGTTCATCCACGAGCTCCAGCACATGATCTCGTTCAACGAGCATGTGCTGGTGCGGAACGGCACCCCCGAGGAGCTCTGGCTCAACGAAGGGTTGAGCCACATGGCCGAGGAGGTGGCGGCGCTGGACTACGAGCGCCGGTTTCCGGCTCCGGCGGGGCGGACGAACCCACAGCAGCTCTTCCCGGACTCGGCAGGTCCCTTCATCACTGGCAATCTCCTCAACTCGTATCAGTACCTGGCGAACTCGCACACCGTCTCGGCCACCAGCCTCGCCGGCACGGGCTCGCTCAGCGAGCGCGGCGCCACCTGGCTCTTCCTGCGGTGGCTGGGCGATCACAAGGGGAACACGATCTTCAAGCGCCTCGTGCAGACCAGTCAAACGGGGATCGTGAACCTGGAGGCGCAGGCGGGCGAGCCGTTCCCGGCACTCTTCGGCGACTTCGGCATCGCGGTGTACACGGACAGCATCGTGGGCGTGCCCCGAGGTCAGGTGCCCGACCGGTTCCGCTTCACGTCGAGAAATCTGCGCGTGCTGTACCAGGCGCTGTTCAACGCACTCACAGTGAACGGCCAGCCGAGCTCCCGCGTCCCGCGTCCGTTCCCCATCGAGCTGCGTTCGTTGCCGCCCAACGGCCAGGCGACGGATGCGATGGTGCCGGGCACCATGGATCACTTCCAGCTCACGAGCGGATCGACATCGGAGGTGGAGCTGATCTTCCGCCGCTCGACGGGCGAGCCGTTCGCGGCGGCGCTCAACGCACAGGTCGGGGTGTTCAGGCTGCCTGACTGAGATCATGTTGTCGGGGTGAGCACGCGCTCCCCAACGCTTCTTCGCCGCCTGGCACGGCTCCTCCTCTGGTCGCTCGTCGCGCTGCCGGTGGGCGTGGCGCTCTACGTCCTGCTCGCCCCAACGGGGCGCTACCTGCGACGCGCGGCGTGGGAGGAAGCGAAGATCCTGTGGGCCCGGCGGCCGATCGTGCAGCTCGTCAGCGATACCGCGGTCGACCCGGCCCTGCGACACAAGCTTCAGCTCGTGCTCGCCGCCCGCTCCTTCGCCGTCGATTCAATCGGCCTCGACGCCGAGGAGAGCTTTACCGCCTACAGCCGGCTCGAGCGTGACACGCTGGTGCTCGTGCTCTCCGCCGCCAACCGTGACGAGCTCCGCCTGCGCACGTGGTGGTTTCCGATCGTGGGTCGCGTGCCGTACAAGGGGTACTTCCGCTTCGAGGATGCGTTCCGCGCGGCGCGCGAGATGCGCGAGGACGGCTACGACACCTATCTCCGTCCCGCGTCGGCGTTCAGCACCCTCGGGTGGTTCAACGATCCGCTGCTGTCGACCACGCTGCGCCTCGATTCGGCGGCGCTGGCCAACACCGTCATCCACGAGCTCACGCACAACTCCTTCTACGCGCCGGGACAGGCGGTCTTCAACGAATCGTTTGCGAACTTCGTCGGCGCTCGGGGAGCCGAGTGGTTCTTCATCACACGCGGCGACACCGCGAACGTGCGCAGGAATGCCGTGGACTGGCGGCGAGATCTGCTCTTCGGAGGTCTGTGGACGGACATCTACCACGCGCTCGATTCCGCGTTCGCGGCGCACCCCGACGATCGCGAGGCGCGGCTCGCCGCGCGCGATGCGATCTACCACCTGGCGCGCCGCCGGCTCCTCGAGGACATCGGCCCCCAGCTGAGCGGAGTGAGTCGCGAGGCGTTGGAGCGCGTTCAGCTGGACAACGCGGCGCTCATGGCACGCCGCATCTATCTCACCGATCTCGAGCTGTTCGATGCCGTCTACGCCAGGGAAGGCGGCAACCTCCGCCGCAGCATCGGCCGTGTAATGGAATTGGCGAAGCGCGAGCCAGGCGATCCGTACGGCGCGCTGCGCCGCTGGCTCGCTACTTCGGCCCGAATCGGCCCTTGAGGAGCGCGCGGAGGTCGAGCGGCTGCCGGGGTACGATCTCCAGTGATTCCGTGGCGTCGGCGCCCCGATAGACCGCCAGGCGGCGCATGCGGCTGCGCACCGACGGCGTCAGGAATCTCGAGAGTTGGTCGATGGAGTAGTCGGCACCGAACCGCGAGCCGTAGGCGCTCACCGGGTAGGCGACGGTGAGGTGATTGCGCGCGCGAGTCATCGCCACGTACATGAGGCGCCGCTCCTCCTCCAGGTCATCGTCATCGCGCAACGAGCGCGCGAGCGGAAACCACCCATCGACTGCCCAGATCACGAACACGGCGTCCCACTCGCGACCCTTGGCGCTGTGAGCGGTGCTGAGAATGAGCATGTCGTTCTCCCCGGTGCTCGGTCCGGCCAGGTCCTGGGAGGACGATGGCGGCTCGAGGGCCAGCTCGGAGAGAAAGTGGGAGCGACCCTTGAAGTTCCCGGCGATCAACTCGAGCTGGTCGAGGTCGAGCATACGAGGCTCGGGGCGGTCGTAGCGCTCGCGCAGGATGTCGTCGTACAGGCGGCGGATGCGGGCGATCTCGGCAGCGACCGGCGCGGGCTGACCGCGCGGCGCGGTGAGCTCGTCGAGCAGCGCCGCGAGCGCCGCGTGCGCGGCGCGGGCGCGAGGTGGGGCCGGAAAGGCCGAGAGCGCGCGCGGATCCCAGGCGTCGCGGGCGATCGTGTCGATGGCGGCGCGAGCGGTGACGTCACCGACACCGGGCAGCAACAGCAGCACGCGGAACCAGCTCACCTCGTCGCGCGGGTTCTCCAGGATACGCAGGAAGGCCAACACGTCCTTCACGTGTGCCGCCTCGAGGAACTTGAGCCCGCCCCACTTCTCGAACGGGACCTTGCGGTTGGTGAGCTCGATCTCGAGGTCCGCCGACATGTAGCCGGCACGGAACAGCACGGCGATCTCGCGGAGCGGCGATCCCTCCTCGTGCAGGCGCAGGATCTCGTCCACCACGTACGTGGTCTGCTCGTGCTCATCGCGCGCGCCCACGAGCAGTGGCGGCTCTCCGCCGGTGCGCCCGGTGCGGAGCGTCTTGCTGTAGCGCTGGGACGCGGCCGCGATCAGCGCGTTGGTGGCATCGAGGATGGGCTGCGTGGAGCGATAGTTCTGCTCGAGCGTGACGATCGTCGTGCCGGGAAACTGCGCCGGAAAGTCCAGGATGTTGCGGATCGTCGCGCCGCGAAACGAGTAGATGCTCTGCGCATCGTCACCGACCACCGTGATGTTGCGATGCGCGCGGCACATGCCAAGGAGGATGCGCGCCTGCAGCGCGTTCGTGTCCTGATACTCGTCCACCAGCAGATGGTCGTAGAGACCGGCGATGCGCGTGCCGAGCTCCGGCGATCCCTCGAGCATCGCCGCCCAGAAGAGCAGCAGGTCGTCGTAATCGACCAGATTGCGCTCTCCCTTGCGCGCCGTGTAGTCGGCGAAGATGCGCAGGAAGTCGGGCGCCAGCTCGGCGAACGGCGGCAGCTCCTCGCGAAGAATGTCCTCGACGCCGAGGTCGGTGTTGACGTGTCGCGAGTACACCCAGTGCAGCGTCTCCTTCTTCGGGAATCGTGACTTGCGCTTCCCGTAGCCCAGCGCGGCGCGCGCGATGCCCATCAGGTCTTCGGCATCCCCCTGATCGAGAATGGTGAAGTCGCGCGGTAACCCCGCCGCGGGGCCGTAGTGGCGGAGCAGGCGGTGCGCGGTGGCGTGGAAGGTGCCGCCGTGGACGCGCGCGCTGGCGCCCCCCACCAATCGTTCGGCGCGTCCCAGCATCTCCTGTGCGGCGCGCCGCGTGAAGGTGAGCAGAAGGATACGGTCCGGACGGACACCCCGAGCGATGAGGTGCGCCACGCGATGCACCAGCGTGCGCGTCTTGCCCGTGCCCGCGCCGGCAATGATGAGCAGCGGGCCGTCGCCGTGCGTCGCCGCGGCAGCCTGTTCGCGGTTGAGCTCGGCGGCGAGATCGGGCAGCAGGGTCGTCACGGGAGCCTCATCGGCCCTTCTCCGACACCGGACGCTGGCGACGGCGCACCGTCGATGCCGAGCGCGGTCGACTCGTTAGGCACCCACCGCTCCCAGCATCGCCGCCGAGGCCGGAACCGGAGTGAGCGAGAACACGTCGCCGAACAACCGGGCGATGGGCCCCTCCACCTCCGCGACGGTGATCTGCGAGTGGGTTGTCTCCCGCGCCATCGACGTCATGGTGACACCGTCGATCCCGCACGGAACGATGAGGTCGAACCAGGAGAGGTCGGTGACCACGTTGAGGGCGAAGCCGTGCCAGGTGACCCAGTCGCGGGCGTGCACGCCGATCGAAGCGATCTTCCGTCCCCGCGTCCAGACACCCGTGTAGCCGGCCTGGCGCTCCGCCGGAATGCCGTATTCGGCGAGCGATCTGATCAGCGCTTCCTCCACCTGGCGGAGATACCAGTGCAGGTCGAGCCGGTGGCGCTTGAGATCGATGATCGGATACCCCACGAGCTGACCCGGCCCGTGGAAGGTCACGTCGCCGCCACGCTCCACCTCGAACACCTCCACACCACGCTGGCGCAGAAAGTCCGGTGACGCCACGACGTGACGCTCCTTCGCCGTACGGCCGAGCGTGACGACCGGTGGATGCTCGACCAGCAACAGAACGTCCTCCGCGATGTCACCGGCAATGCGCGATCGCGCCACGGAGCGCTGCAGCTCGAGCGCCTCGCCGTATGCCATGCGGCCAAGTGAAACGACCAACAGCTCAGGCATGGACCATTCTGCCCATCGCGTCCAGCGACGCTTCGGCCACTGCTTCGGCGAGCGTGGGATGCGCGTGCACGGCGAGGTCGATCTCCTCCACCGTGAACTCGTTCTCGCGCGCGACGGCGAGCTCGTGGATGAGCTCCGTCGCGTGGGCACCGATGATGTGCGCGCCGAGGATCTCACCGTACTTCGCGTCCCGGATGATCTTCACGAATCCCTCGGTCTCGCCTGCCGTGCGCGCACGTCCGTTGGCCGAGAAGGGGAACTTGCCGACCTTGTACTCCACGCCCTGCTCCTTACACTGCTGCTCGGTGAGGCCGATAGAGGCAACCTCCGGATGGCAGTACGTGGCATTCGGGATGTTGCCATAGTTCACCACGTGCACGTGCTGCTGACCGGCGAGGACCTCCGCCAGGACCATCCCCTCGCGTGAGCCCTTGTGGGCGAGCATCGGTGGACCGGCCACATCGCCAATGGCGTACACGCCCTTCACCGAGGTCTCCATCCGCTCGTTGATCTTGACGAACCCGCGCTCGGTGAGCTGGACGCCCGCGTCCTCGAGTCCGACGTCCTGTACGTTGGGCGCGCGACCCGCGGCCACCAGCACCCGATCGACGGTGAGCTCCTGCTTCTTACCGCCCGACTCCAGCGTGAGCGTCACCGAATCCTTCCCGACCTTGGCGCCCTGAATCTTGGCTCCGGTGAGCACGTCGATCTTCCGCTTCTTGAAGCTCTTGGTGAGCTCGGCGCTGACGTCCGCATCCTCCAGCGGGAGGATGGTGGGAAGCACCTCGATGAGCGTGACGCGGGTGTCGAACGCATTGAAGACATCGGCGAACTCACATCCCACCGCTCCGGCGCCCACCACGGCAATGCTCGCCGGCGCCTTGTCGAGCACCAGCACCTCATCGGACGAGAGCACCGTCGTCGTATTCAGCTCGAGCCCGATCTGCGGCAACCCTTTGACGCGCGACCCGGTGGAGATGACCACCGCCTTGGTGGCGGTGTGCTGCTCCTCCTTGCCCTCGGCCGGCTTGACCGTCACCGACTTGGCGCCGGTCAGCCGGCCGGTCCCCTTGATCCAGGTGATCTTGTTCTTCTTGAAGAGAAACTCGACGCCCTTCGAGTTCTGCTGGCTCACCGCGCGGGACCGCTTGACGGCCACGCCGTAGTCGGTCTTCACTCCATCCACCGACACACCGAAGTCCTTTGCGTGCCGAACACGGTTGGCGAGCGCGGCGGACTCGAGCAGCGCCTTTGCCGGAATGCACCCCCACAGCACGCAGGTTCCACCGAGCCCCTCGCGCTCGACGACGGCCGTGTTGAGGCCCAGCTGTGCGCACCGGATCGCGCCCACGTACCCCGCGGGCCCGCCGCCGATAAAGATCACGTCGAAGGTTGCCATGTGTGGTGGTGTAGGGTGGGGGAGGATCAGTACACCAGCATCAGTGGATTTTCCAGCATCCGGCGGAGCGTCTGCAGGAACCTGGCCCCGGTCGCGCCGTCGATCACCCGATGATCGCAGCTCATCGTCAGGCGAAGCCGCCTGCGTGTGACGAGGTTCCCGTTCACCACCACCGGCTTCGCCTCCACCGCGCCGACGGCGAGGATGCCGGCTTCGGGCGGATTGATGATCGCCGTGAACTGGTCGATGCCGAACATGCCGAGGTTCGACACGGTGAAGGTGGCGCCGGTGTACTCCTCGGGCTTG
Organism: Gemmatimonadaceae bacterium; assembly: GCA_035249955.1. Taxonomy (GTDB): domain Bacteria; phylum Gemmatimonadota; class Gemmatimonadetes; order Gemmatimonadales; family Gemmatimonadaceae; genus DATFFQ01. The sequence goes on along the minus strand of DATFFQ010000133.1, from coordinate 444 downwards.
AGCCGCCGGTCGCGAGCTCGCTGTGCCAGCTCCTTTGCCTCGCGCGCCATCTCGCTCATGCGCTTGCGGTCGGCGTCGAAGATCACGGGCGTGATGAGCCCGTCCTCGATCGCTACGGCCATGCCCAGATGCACGCGATTGAACGAGCGGATCCGATCGCCCAGCCAGTGCGCGTTGACCTCCGGATGCTGCGCCAGCGCCGTGGCGACGGCCTTCATCAGGATGTCGTTGAAGGAGACCTTGTACTCATCGCCGATCGCCGCCATGGCCTCGCGCATCTCGGCCGCGCGCTCCATCTCCACCTCCATCGTGAGATAGAAGGTGGGCACCGGCCCGATGGACTCCACCAGCCGCCGGGCGATGGTCTTCCGCATCTGCGAGAGGGGGACGTCGGTGAAGTCGCCATCGGTGGCGCGGCGCGCGGCCGCGGCGGGCGCCGGCGCG
>DATFFQ010000132.1:0-7228 GCA_035249955.1 Gemmatimonadaceae bacterium | reverse complement strand
GGCTTCGTCCGCTCAAACTTTGCCTTGGCCATCGCTGTGCCTGGTGGTGTGTGGCTGAAAAGTGAATCGCTGACCTGCCTACCTGGCGCCGGGAAGCCCCCTGACTGCGGTGACGGGAGTGGCCCGAGTGATAACAGCTGGCGTGACGGGCGTGAGGTGCGGTGAGGGACTCATCACACACTTCATGCTCGTCACCCTAGTCGTTATCACTCACACCACTCTCGTCACTCCCATCACGGACTGTCCCCACCTACGCCCATCCTCACGCTAAGCTCGCGATCGGGATTGAACCGATGACCTCACCCTTACCAAGGGTGTGCTCTACCAACTGAGCTACGCGAGCGAAACCAACTACAGGGATTGGGGATCGGCGACTGGGGATTGGACCTGCACTCGAGGCCCGGCTCGCAACGCGATGCAGCATCGAAGTCCCCAATCCCCACTCCCTCTTCCCCAATCCCCACAACAGAGCGGGAGACGGGGCTCGAACCCGCGACATCAAGCTTGGAAGGCTTGCGCTCTACCAGCTGAGCTACTCCCGCGACACCGAATCTCTCGTCGTTTTCGGTCTCAGGTGGTGGGGGAAGGATTCGAACCTTCGTAGGCTGTCGCCGACAGATTTACAGTCTGTTCCCGTTGGCCACTTGGGTACCCCACCAACGTCTCGCGTGCCGCACGACCGGCCCACCCGCCGGCGTCAGCGAGCCCCCAGAGCTGACGGCGAGAATCGAACTCGCAACCGCCTGATTACAAATCAGGTGCTCTGCCAATTGAGCTACGTCAGCAGATAGGCATTTTGCGCGAGACTTGCAGAATAGCCAGGCGGAGGAGGAGAGTCAAGAGCCTGCCCCAGTGGCGCTTAGCTCCCCTCCACCAATCCCGCCCGCCGATCCCCTAGCGCACTCGCTTCCACCGCGTCCCCTGCGGCGTGTCCTCGATCGCGATCCCTCTCGCCTCGAGCTCCGCGCGAATCGCGTCCGCGGCCGCAAAGTCCCGTCGCTTGCGGGCTTCCTTCCGCGCCTCCAGCCGCTCCTCCGCCCAGCGCGCCAGCTCCGAATCGTCCGCCGCGCCGCGCCGTTCTCCCGGTACCGCACCGCGCGCCAGCTCCGCCGCCGACGCGGCTGGAACAATGTCCAGCACACCGTTCACCATCGCGAACACCTCGCGCGCGCGACCGAGTCCCGCCTGAGCGGCGCCGTCTCCCTTCACCGCCAGCTCCGCTCGATCCAGCTCGGCGTTCGCACGCCGGACGAACGTGAAGAGCGCACCGAGCGCGCCGGGAGCGTTCAGATCATCGAACAGTGCCGCCTTCGCCTCCTCCTCCAGCTCGTCGGCCGCCTCGGCCAGCGCCGGCGTCCCGGTGCGTGCCGCGGCGAGCCGCTCGGCGAAGTCGCCGACCCGCCGCACCGCGCTCGCCGAGCCATCGATCGCCTCTTCGGTGAGGTTGAGCTGCTTGCGATAGTGCGTGTTGTAGACGAAGTGCCTCACCGTCGCCGCCGAAACGCCCGCCGCGCGCAGGTCGCCCACGTTGGCGACGTTGCCGAGCCGCTTCGACATCTTGGTGCCCTCGGTGAGCAGAAACTCGCCGTGGCACCAGAAGCGCGCGAACGGCTCGCCCGTCGCGCCCTCCGACTGGGCGATCTCGTCCTCGTGATGCGGAAAGATGTTGTCGACACCGCCGCAATGAATGTCGAGCGTCGTGCCCAGGTGCTTCATCGCCATCGCCGAGCACTCGAGATGCCATCCCGGACGCCCACGCCCCCACGGCGAATCCCACGCCGCACCGGTCGCCTCATCCTCCGGCTTCGCGGCCTTCCAGAGCGCGAAGTCTCGGACATCCTCCTTGTTGTAGTCGTCAGCCGCCACGCGCGCGCCCGGCTGGATGGTCCGCGTGTCGAGCCGCGAGAGCTTCCCATACCCATCGAACTTTCCGATCGCGAAGTAGATGGATCGGTCCTCGGCCTGATACGCCAGGCCACGCTCCATCAGCCGGCGCACGATGTCGATCATCTCCGGGATGTGGTCGGTAGCATTGGGGTAGACCTCGGCGCTCTCGATCCGCAGAAACTCCCGGTCGCGATGGAAGATCTCGGCGATGGGCGATGTGACCTGGCGAATCGTCATCCCGCGCTCATGCGCACGCTTGATGATCTTATCGTCCACATCCGTGAGGTTCATCACCTGGCGGACCTTCCACCCGCGCAGGCGCAGCGTGCGCCGCAGCAGGTCCTCGAACAGGAAGGTGCGGAAATTCCCGAGGTGCGCCGGGTTGTAGACGGTGGGACCGCACGTGTACATGCGGACCGTCACGCCATCAATGGGCGTGAACGACTCCCTGCGGCGCGTCAGCGTGTTGTACAGGAGGAACTCGCTCATGCCCTGATGATACACCAAGGCGCACGACTGGCCACTCGGGGTCGCGCGATCCGGCGGTGACGTGGCCGTGCTCGAGCGTGAGCACGCGATCGGCGTACGGGTGGAGGATGGCACCGTCGCGCGCGCTCACCAGCGCGGAGGTGCCGCCGTCGCACAGCAGGCGAATCAGTCGTAGAGTGGTTGGTGCGTGATTCGCCGTCGCGTCGCCGTCGACACCGTCGGCGATGAGGAGCCGCGGCCGGCCCAGGAGCGCGACGAGGAGGGCGAGGCGCCACACCGCTCCCGCCGATAGATCCCCCACCTCGGTGCGGTCGCATCGCGCGAGTCCAAGTGCCGTCTTCACCAAGCGGTCGCTGTCCGGCACGTCGCGCGGCCACTCGCGACGGTACACGTAGCGATCGAGGACCTCGCGCACCGTGAGGTAGCGCGCGAAGCGTGGCTCCTGGTGCACGAGCGCCACGTCGTCTGGCGGTCCGTGTCGGCGCGGGTGCCGCGACGGCCAGGCGATGTATCCGGCATCGGGACGAAGCAGCCCCGCGCAACAGAGGAGCAGGGTGGACTTCCCCGAGCCGCGCGGGCCACATACCCCCACCAGCTCGCTGCGGGCCACCTGCACGCTCGCGTGCGCCAGTGCGCGGACGACACCACCGCAGCCGCGCACGCCATATCGGTAGCGCTTTCCGATGCCGACGGCATGCAGGACCATGGCCAAGTGTCGCCCTTCTCGACCCCCGAGCCATCATCGCGCGAGCGCCGGCTGCGGCAAGCCGTCGCTCCCCTAGATCATCTAGGGGTCACGCCCGCTTCGCGCGCCTCTTCGCCATTCGTGCGTGAAGCTTCTCGATCGCTTCGACGATCGGCGCCGGATCGAATCGGACCGGGTCGGTTGTCGGGAGACCCGTCTCGCGCGCGACGCGCTGGATGGCGCGTGCCGCCGCTCGCGCCGACAGGTCATAGGTGTTGAGCGACACCGCGATCACCGGTGCCTTGCGGAGCGGCGCGACGATCGCCTCGTGCAGCTCGATGAGCTCGCGCAGCGGCGGAATCTTCACCCACGGATTGTTGTGGATGTGTACGCGCGATGGCTGCGCACACATCACGAACGCGTCGGGCAACGTTCCGTGGATGAGGCCGAGCGTCACCCCCGAGTAACCGGGGTGAATGATCGACCCCTGCCCTTCCACCAGCACGATGTCCGCGTCCCTGGCCGCGTCGGTCACGAGGCGCTCGGCGGCGCCGGCAATGAAGTCGGCGATCACGGCATCGACGGCGATCCCCGAGCCCTCGATGAGGATGCCCGTCTGGCCGGTGCCGGCGAACCGCGCGCGCCGGTTGCGACGGCGGAGTCCATCCTGGATCTGGAGTGCCGCCGTCATCTTCCCGATGTTGCAGTCGGTGCCGACGGTGAGGATGATCGTCGCCTGGAGGTCGCGCGTGCGGCCCGCGGCCACGGGCAGATCGCGCGGCGCGCGGCGCAGATCGTGGATGCGCACCCGCTTCGCGGCCGCGAGCGTCGCCAGCTCCTCATCGTCGGCGATGAACGTGTGCAGCCCGCTCCACACGTCGAGGCCGGCGTTGATCGCATCGCGCACGATCGCGCGCCACTCCGGCGGCAACCGTCCTCCTTGCGGCGCCGTGCCGATGAGCAGGGCAGTCGGCTTGCCGGTCATCGCCCTGGCGAGCGAATCGACCACCGGGATCGGACCCCCGAAGCCGAGCACATCCTGCACGGTGCGGCCGGCCCGGCGCGAGTCGATGACCGCTACGATCCGCTCCGGCGTATAACGGACGGCGGAGTTCGCGGTCTTGGACGTGAGGGGACCGAACTGGCCTTCGGCGAGCACGGCGAACCTGAGATCGCGTGGCATGGGCTCGTGTTCGGGTGACGGAGGGGCCCGATGAGGTTCGAGCGCGCCGGCGGACGGTGCCGAGCGCTACGCGACGCGCTGGCGCGTGCCCGCTTCGGCGATGGCGAGCACATCCGGAGGCGAGCTGGCAGGCACGAGGACTCCCCCTTCGGGGGCGGGTGCGCGGACCAGGAAGACGCTGTCGCGAACGATGCGCCGGAACCCCTGTCCCTCGTAGATGCGGCTGATGAGGATGCGCCGGATCACGACCATGATGACCGCGAGCGTAGGCACGGACACCAGCAGGCCCACCGGGCCGAGCAGCTTGCCCATGATCAGCACCGCCATCACGGTGAGCACCGGCGGCAGGTTGACCTGTCGGTGCATGATCAGCGGCGCGACGACGTTCCCCTCGATCACGTGGATCACGACGCCGAGGCCGACCACCAGCAGCGCGTGGGTGAGCCCGCCATCGCCGCCGAGCACGAATAGCGCGGGGAGCACCGTCGACACCAGCGTGCCGAAGAACGGGACGATGGCCACCACGCCGGTGAAGACGCCGAACGCCAGCCAGTACGGAACGCGCAGCAGGTACAGCCCGATGGCGGTGAGCGCGGCCAGGAACACCATGGCGATGATCTGCCCGACGATCCACGCCCGCAGCGTCGTCGCGAGGTCGGTGAGCACGTTGCGCACGAGGTCGCGGTGCACGGGCGGAAAGAGCGCGATCACGAACTCGCGGTACAGTCCCGGCGAGAGCGACAGGTAGAGTCCCATGATGGCGACCGAGAAGATGCTGACCGCCATGTGGAGCGCCGAGAAGAGCTTCGGCACGAGATCGTTGAAGTAGCCGGAGATCTCCTGGTAGACGGCCATCAGCACCTGGTGCTCACCCGGGCGCAGCACCGAGCTGAGCGCCGGGAAGCGCGCGAAGATGCGCTCGATCCCCGCCTCCCACTCGACGACGTAGTTGGGGAGCACCTGGAAGAGGGCCTGCGTCTGCTCCACCACGGGCGGCACGAGGAGCCAGAAGAGGCCGACCAGCGCGGCGAGCGAGAAGAGGACGGCGAGCAGCAGCGCCCACCGCTTGGGAATGCCCAGCCGACTTTGGAGGATGTCGGCGACCGCGCCCAGGTAGAGCGAGATCAGGACACTGATGAAGAGGAGGAGCAGGATGTCGGCGATGTGGCCGACGAGCAGCAGCAGCAGAATCGTGACGACGGTGGCCATGAGCACCGGCGCCACGCGGAAGCGGCCCCCGGCGAGGGCCGTCACGTCGACTTCTTCTGCTCCGCGGGTGCGTCCTCGATGTCGGCCTGCACGGTTTCCTCAGCCGGCGCGCGTCCCGCGTTGAGCTGTTTCGCCTCGGCCGATCCCGGCTTCAGCATGCCCATCTTCTGCTTGAGCGCCAGCAGCTGCATGTCGGCGTTGGCCGTGGTCGCGCTGAGCTCGAGCTTCTTGAAGTCCGTTGCCAGCCGGTCGCCCGAGAACTCCTCATCGATCTCGGCGCTGGCGATCATGCGTCGCTCGTTGTCCTCGATCTTCGCCTCCATGCGGGCGAAGGCCTCGAACGCCGACTTCTCCGACATCGATGACATGGTGTCGGCGATGCGGCGCTGCGCCTCGGCGCGCTTCTGCCGGGCGATGAGGAGGTTCTTCTTACGCTTGGCTTCCTCGATCTTGTCGTTGAGGTCACGCAGCGAGTTCTTGAGCTTCTCCGTCTCCAGGCGGTGCGACTCCCAGGTGGCCTCCAGCTGCTGCGCGTGCACGACGTGCTCGTTGTGACGCAGCAGCGCTTGTTTGGCCAGGTCGTCGCGTCCCTCCTGAACGGCGAGCATCGCCCGCTTCTCCCACTCTTCTGACTGTTTCGCCTCCGCGTCCACCTGGTCGCGCAGACGCTTCTCATCGGCGATCGCCGCCGCGACCTGCTGCTTGGCCTTGGCCAGCTGCGATCGCATGTCGACGATGATCTGATTCAGCATCTTCTCGGGGTTTTCCGCCGAGGAGATGAGATCGTTGATGTTCGATCGAATGAGCGCCGAGAGGCGGTCGAAGATGCCCATGTCTCAACGTGCCTCGCGATACGGGGCCAGCTCACGGAGGTGCGACGCGAGTGCCAGCGTGATCCCCTCGTAGCTGGCGAGGAACTCCTCGAAGTCGAGGTGCGACAGCTCGAGCGCTTCGGTGAGAACGACCTTGTCGCCCTCGATACCGTACGACCCGTGCACGAGGTCGCTGGCATTGATCTCGAGTAGCCGGCGCGAGAGGTCGCCGACGGCTTTCTCGGTCCGTGGGAGGTCCATGACCTTCACGCGCAGCAGCAGGACCGGCGGGGAGTAGTGCACCACGACGTCGGCGTCGAGCTCGCCGCCCGGGTTGATGAGCCACATGCCCGGTTGCACTTCGGTGTACGACGCGCCTTCGGTGGCGAGACGGTCGAGGAAGCTCTCGGTGTCTTCTTTAGTAATCATGGAGCACCCGGAAAGCGGTCAGCGGGATTAGTGACCAGGGGTTCGGGACGAGGGATTCGGGAGCGATTGTCGAGCTCACATCGCAACCCTGGATTGGATCGTCTCCCCGATCCCTCATCCCAGGTCCCTTCCAACGTACGCGGCCGCTGTCGTCTATGTTTCGGGAAAGCTAGCGGCAAGTGGGGCGAGGGGCGAGGGGCGAGCGTGCGCCTCGGATCACTGCGCCGCGGCGTCGCGCTTCCTGATCTGCACGAGACGCTCGCGCGCCAGCCGCCGGCCCGTTGGCGTCGCCGCCAACCCACCGCCGGCGGTCTCGCGATAGCGCACGTCCATGCCGCGCCCGATCTCCCCCATCACGTCGATCACCTCGTCGACGGGAATCGGGAAGGTGATGCCGGCCAGCGCCATCTCGATCCCGGCGAGGGCGATCGCGCTCCCGCTGGCGTTCCGGAACACACATGGAATCTCCACCAGTCCGCCCAGCGGATCGCAGACGAGTCCCAGTGTGCCCTGCATGGTGAGGGCGACGGCGTA
>DATFFQ010000131.1:0-5215 GCA_035249955.1 Gemmatimonadaceae bacterium | reverse complement strand
CACGTAGCGCAGCAACACGGCCATCGCGAGCCACCCGCTGATGCCCGATGCCAGCACGCCGACGATGAGTGGCGCGCCAAACCCCGACTGCTGCACCGCCTCCGGCACCTTGAAGATCGCCGCCGCCGCCGTGATCGGCATGCTGAGCAAGAAACTGAACGTCGCGGCGCTCTGCCGGTCGAGTGTCACCGCCCGTCCCGCCGTCATCGTCGCGCCGGACCGCGATACGCCCGGCACCAGCGCCATCACCTGCGCGAGCCCGATCAGCAGCGCGTGCTGCCAGCGCAGCCGCTCCAGCGGCACGGCGCGCGGCGCGTAGCGGTCGACCACCCAGAGGATGATGCCCATTGCAATCAGCGTCGACGCGATCAGCCCCGGCGCACGGAAGGTGGTCTCGGCGTAGTCGTCCAGCAGCAGACCGCCGATCGCTCCAGGGATGGTGGCGAGCACCAAGAAGACCACGCGCCGCTGCTCCACGGTGGTGACGCGTCTCGTGGTCACGATCTCGCGCGAGGCCTGGATGAGGCGTAGCCACTCCAGCCGGAAATATGCCAGCACGGCGGCGAGCGTTCCGACGTGGAGCGCGACGTCGAACGCCAGCCCGGGCGCGGTCCATCCTAGCGCCCACGGTGTGAGCGCGAGGTGCGCGGAACTGCTGATCGGAAGGAACTCGGCCAGCCCCTGCACGAGGCCCAGGACGAGGGCCTGAAAGACCGTCATCGAGTCGAAGGTCGAGAGAGGAGAGGAAAACGTCGTCTACGAGGGAGTTGATCAGCCTTGCGAGATAACGAGGGCGAGCATGGACAGCAACATCGCCGCCTTGAACAGGGCCGGCGCCCCGCGCCGGCCGCGGAGCGAGGCGAGGGCAGCCAGCGCAGCGACGATGAGCGCCGGCATCACGGCCAGGGCGAACCGAACGTGCGTGACGGCGATGGGTAGGAGCGCCACCGCGAAGAGGACGAGCGATCCCGCCACCATGATTCGCGCGACCGAGATCCCGTGGGCGGCGGGAAGCGTGCGGCGTCGACCGCGGTCCGCCGGCTCATCATCGATGTCCTTGGCGATCTCGCGCGCCAGATGCAGCGGCGCCGCGATGGCGACGAGATAGACTCCGGCTCGTGCGTCGCCCGCGGCCCACGCGCCGTACAGGAATGGAAGCGATGCGAGCACGGCGACGAGGAGGTTGCCGGGGAGACCCAGCCGTTTGATCCACGGACTGTAGAGATACATGAGGACGAGTACCAGCAGCGTGAGCAGCGCCAGCGCCACGCTCACGGCGGCCGAGCTCAGCACCGAGGCGAGCATCGCGATCCGCGCGATGCGCTGGGCGGTGGCCGCCGACAGCGCGCCCGATGGCAGCGGACGCTCGGGGTGTGCGAGGCGATCGATATCGGCATCCGCGATGTCGTTCCAGGTATTCGCGACAGCGGTGAGCGTCGCCGCGGCGAGGGCAGCCAGGAAAACGTCCCACGACCGCCAGCTCCCCACCCACCAGGCGCCGACCCAGACGCCGATCGCGGAGAGCAGCGCGTTGCGCCATCGCACGAGCGCCAGGATGGCGCTACCGAAGCGTGCGCTCGTAAAAGCTCTGGTACTGGGAGACGATGCTGTCCTGTGAAAATCGGCGTCGTGCATCGGCGGCGGCGGCGGTGCTCATGTCGAGCCACCGTTTCTGGTCGGTGAGGAGCTCGATGGCCGCCTCCGCCATGGCATCCACGTCGCCGACCGTGCGCAGCGCGCCGGTCACGCCTTCCTCGACGACCTCCGGCAATCCTCCGGCCCGCGAGCCGACGACAGGGACGCCACACGCCAGCGCCTCCAGCGCGCTCAGCCCGAACGATTCTCGATCGCTCGGCAGCAGGAAGAGATCTGCCGACGCGAGCAGCGGTGCGACCGCGTCGATCTTCCCGAGGAACAGTGCGGCGCCCTGCACTCCCAGCTTGCGGGCCTCGTGCTCGGCATTCACGCGCTCGGGTCCATCGCCCACCATCACCAGCACGGAGTTGGGGACCCGATCGCGGACCTTGGCGAAGATGCGAACGATATCGCGGACCCGTTTCACCGGTCGGAAGTTCGACACATGCATCAGCACACGCCGGTCGCGCCCGAGCTGCTCCGCGAGCGTCGGCGGATACGCGGTCCGGTCGTACACCGCTGGATCGATGAAATTGTGGATGACCTCCACCGCGCATCCGGTGCAGCCGAATGCCTCGAACGTCTCCCGGCGCAGAAACTCCGAGACGGCGGTGAGGCCATCGGACCGCTCGATGGAGAACTTCGTGATCGCGTTGAACGAGGGGTCCTGCCCGACGAGCGTGATGTCGGTACCGTGCAGCGTGGTGATGATCCGCACGTCGCTGCCCTTCTCCTGCAGCATCTCGCGCGCGATCCAGGCGCTCGTGGCGTGTGGAATGGCGTAGTGCACGTGCAGGAGCTCGAGCTCGTGCGTCTGCACGACTTCGTGCATGCGGGCGGCGAGGGCAAGGTCGTAGGGTGGGTACTCGAACAGCGGATATCGGCCGACGTCCACCTCGTGGAAGTAGACGCGGGGAAGGAAGGACGGCAGCCGGAACGGCTGTTGATACGTGATGAAGTGCACTTCGTGGCCGAGCGCGGCGAGCGCGATGCCCAGCTCGGTGGCGACCGCGCCCGATCCGCCGTAGGTGGGATAGCAGGTGATACCGATCTTCATGCCGAGCCTCGCGCCTCCCACCAGTGGGCAGCGGCGCGCTCGGCGTGTGGGCTGGTGGGATCGAGCACCGTGACCGAGTGCACCGGTAGCTGGTGTCGGAACCACGTTCGCTGCCGCTTCGCGTACTGCCTGGTGTCGATGGTGATTCGTTCGATCGCCGCCTCCGTGGAGCGGTGACCGCGTACGAGCTCTAGAACGGCGCGATATCCGGTTGCGTTCCACGCCGACGCCCCGGGTGGAACGCGCTCGGCGAGCGCCCGCACTTCGTCGATCCACCCCGCAGCAAGCATCACGCGAATGCGCTCCACGATTCGCTGCTGGAGCGCGCGCCCCGGGTCGAGCAACAGATAGCGCGCGTCGAGGGCTGGCGATTGACCCGATCGCTGGTGCCACACGGAGATCGGTACGCCGGTGAGGAGGGCGATCTCGAGCGCTCGCAGCAGCTGCGTCCGGCCGAGGTGAGCGCGCGATGGATCGAAACGGTCGCACCAACGTCGCAGCTCTTCCGTGGGCAGTGCGTCCAGCTCCGCCTGGAGCGCGGCGCGGCGGGCGGGATCGAGCGGCGGCTCGCGGAAGAGTGGGTCGATGAGCCCGCGAACGTAGAACCCGCTGCCGCCGACGACGACGGGGGTGCGACTCTGCGCGGCGGCCTCGCGGATCCACTGCCTGGCGCCTTCCGCCCAGGCCGCGGCGGAGTACCGCTCAGTGGGGTCGACGAGGTCGATTCCGCGATGCGGCACGCGCCGCCGGTCGGCCACCGTCGGCTTGGCCGTCCCAATGTCGAAGCCACGGTAGATCTGCCGTGAATCGGCGCCGATGATGAGGCCACCGAAGCGCTCGGCGAGGCGCATGGCCAGCTCCGACTTCCCGGCCGCGGTCGGTCCACAGATGATGCGGAGCTCAGCGTCGGCCAAATCGCCGCTCGACCTCGTCCCACGAGAGCTGCACGATCGTGGAGCGACCGTGAACGTCGTGGGCGGGGAGTGAGCAGTTGGCCAGCGATACGAAGAGCGCACGCATCTCGTCAGGCGCGAGCCCGTCACCGGCCTTGATCGCCGACTTGCAGGCGAGCGTCGCCGCGAGACGCTCGTGCCGCGCGGCGGTGCCGGCGAAGCGGTCGCCGGTGAGTGCATCGAGGGTGTCGCGCAGGCACCGCTCGGCGTCGAAGCGCGGATGCGGCATTGGCACGGCCGCGACGATGAGGGTATGCCCGCCGAATCCTTCGATCTCGAAGCCGAGTCGCTCGAAGAGGTCGCGATTCTCCTCGAACGCCTCTCCCTCCGCCGGCCCCAGATGCAGCGTGAGCGGAAAGAGGAGGCGCTGCGCCGGCGCCGCGCCGCACTCAAGCGTGCGCATGAACCGCTCGTACAGCACGCGCTCGTGCGCCGAGTGCTGGTCGATGAGCACGACGCCGTCATCGCGCTCGAACATGAGGTAGGTGCGGCGAAGCTGCATCAGGGGCGGCACATCGGCCTCGCTCAGCGCCGCCGGGGGGGAGGTGTCGGCGTACGCCCTGTCGGTGTCATCCAGGAGCGGCGCTTCGCTCGTCGAGTGCGTCGGCTGCAGCGCGTCGATGTCCACCGTTGGACGGACGGGTGGCGCCGGGATGAACCAGCTTCGAGGGCCCAGGCTCGCCGCGCTGTCGACGGTGCCGAGTGCACGCCGCACCGCCTGCTCCACGGCGCGCTCCACCGTCCATCGATCGCGGAAGCGCACCTCCGCCTTGGTGGGGTGGACGTTCACGTCCAGCGCATCGCCGGGCATCACGATGTGGAGGAACAGCGACGGCCGCAGGCCAGCGGGAATGGTGGACCGGTACGCTGCCTCGGCGGCACGCACGAGCCCGGCATCGCGGATCGCGCGCCCGTTCGCGGCCAGGAAGACCCGCCGGCCGGCCGTGCCGACATCGGCCGGCCGCTCGACGAGTCCGGCCACGTGCATCGGCCCGCTCACGTCCTCGACATCGAGCAGGCGCTCGGCGAACGCGGTTCCCCACGCCGCGGCGATTCGCGACCGAAGCGAGTCGGAGGAGGGCAGCGTCGTGACGGCGCGTCCATCGTGCGTCAATGCCACACGCACGTCGCCGCGCACGAACGAAAGTGTGGTGGTGACGTCCACGATGCTCCGCCACTCGGATCGCGCGGAGCGCAGGAATTTCTGCCGCGCCGGTGTGTTGAAGAACAGTCGGGAGACGATCACCGTCGTGCCCTGCCGTCGCGCGATCTCCTCCACCGCGGTCACCTCACCGGCAACGCACCGGATTCGCGTTCCGGCGCCATCGTCGGTCGCGGTCTCGAGCTCGAGGTGCGACACCGACGCGATCGCCGGCAGTGCCTCGCCACGGAATCCGAAGCTCTCGACCCCCACGAGATCGCTCGCGTCGCGGATCTTCGACGTGGCATGCCGCTGAAGGGCGAGCAGTGCATCGGCTCGCGACATCCCGCACCCGTCATCAGCCACGCGAATGCGGCTTCGGCCGCCTTCAATGATCTCGAGGTCCAGAGCCGTGGCGCCGGCGTCCAG
>DATFFQ010000130.1:0-7506 GCA_035249955.1 Gemmatimonadaceae bacterium | reverse complement strand
GGTCGCTCACGTGTTACGCACCCGTTCGCCGGTGAGTGCCAGGTTGCCCCAACACCCCCCTCGACTTGCATGTGTTAAGCACGCCGCCAGCGTTCGTCCTGAGCCAGGATCAAACTCTCCAATAAAGAGTCAATCAGCTCTTCCGAAGCGCTGCCTCACGCTGTCGCGGAGACAGCGCGTCCGGATCACAATTGTTCGGGTCTGAACTCTCCCCGCACCCCCGAACGGGGCACGGATCAACGAGTCCGCCTCGCACAACCATAATCTCTCGAATCGATTGTCAAACAGCGTCCCAAATAACTCGTAAGTCGCTTACGCGACAGCCATTTAAGTTACCATCTCCGAGCCGGGATTTCAAGGGCGCCGGAATACTCCCCGATTCACCCCCGGAGACGAAAATGGGCCGCGAGGCCCAGGTCGTCCCTTCCTCCCGCCGAAAACAATGCCTGTCGGCGATAGCCAAGCATTGTAACCTACTCTCCAGACCCCGTCAAGGCCACACGAGACCAAGCACGACGGACGCTCACCCGTTCAACCACCGCTCCACCGTCGCCAAAAACGCGACGTCGTCCACGATCGGCTTCGCCACGTAATCATCGAACCCCTCGGCCAGAAGACGCTCGCGATCGTTCGCCATCGCATGCGCCGTCACCGCGATCACCGGAATCGAGCGCAGCCGCGGATCGGCCCGGAGTGCACGGAGAAGCGCGGGGCCGTCGATGTCCGGCAGCGAGACGTCGAGCAGCACCAGATGCGGAGGCTCACGCCTCAGCCCCGCGAGCGCCGAAGCGCCCGACTCGAATTCCGTGATCTCGTAGAGATCATCGATGAGCGCCCGGACGAGGAGTCGATTGTCCGCGTTGTCCTCCACCACGCCGATGCGCTTGCGGCCCTCCGCCACCACCGCCTTCTCTCCCGGAGCGCTCACGTCGCCACGGTCTCCCGGACTTCCTCGGACTCGCTCCGCGGCGTATCGGACGCGATCGGACGCATCGTCACGGTGAAGGTCGAGCCGCGCCCCACTTCGCTGTCGACCGTGAGCTCGTAGCCCATCACCTCGCACATGGACCGAGCGATCGCCAGGCCGAGCCCGGTCCCCTCGCGGCCGGATCCGCGGATGTGCACCCCGCGCTCGAAGGGACCGAAGATCACGCTCTGCTGCGACTCCGGAATGCCGATCCCCGTATCGCTCACCTGGATCCGCGTGGGCACGTCACGCTCGTCCACGTCCACCCGCACGGTGATGCCGCCGGCGTCGGTGAACTTGATGGCGTTGCCGATGAGGTTGAGCAGCACCTGCCGCAGCTTTCTCGCATCCGCCTGGATGGGCACGACACGCGGTGGCAGCTCGATCTGGAGCGCGAGGTCGCGACTGCCGGCGCGCTCCTCCAGCTGCGCCACCGCCTCGCGCACCACGGTGGTCAGCGAGATGTCGCTCAACGACAGTCGCTGCTTCCCCGCCTCGATGCGCGAGAGGTCGAGCAAGTCGTCGATGAGCTGGAGGAGCTGAAGACCGTTGTCGTGGATCCGGGTGAGCAACATGGAGTCCTGGTCGCGAAGATTGCCGCCCCGATTCTTGAGAAGGACGTTCGAGAAGCCGATGACGGAATTGAGCGGCGTGCGGAGCTCGTGGCTCATGCGCGCCAAAAAATCGGTCTTGGCGCGATTGGCCGCCTCGGCCGCTTCCTTCGCTTGAAGCGCATCCGACTCCGCCTTTCGGCGCTCCGCCATCTCGCGCTCGATGCGCCGGGTAGCGAGGGCGGTAATCGACACGGCGAAAAGGAAGCCGAGTCCGAGCACGGCGAGGGTGAGACGGACCAGCTCGAGCACCTGATTGCGCGAGCTGTCGACGCGCGCGCTCTCCTCGACCGCCACGCTCTCGAGCTCCCGCGTGATGGCGGCGGAAAGCGCCAGCCCATCCTCCGAGCCGGCCACCCGCGCCGCGCCCTCGGGCCGTCCGGCCCGCGCCAGGGCGAGCGCACTCTCCAGCGTGGACACCTTCTGCCTGACGAGGGCGGCCAGCGTGGTGTCGGCCGCCGGGGTACTCGCCGGGCGCGTGCGCAGGGCGGCGACGCGGGCGAGGTCGGTGTCGAGCGCGTTCACGTTCTCGTGGTAGCGCGTCAGCTGCGGGTCGTAGCCGCTCAGCAGGTAGACGTGCGCCGCCGCCTCACCCTCGGCGAGGTGCGACTTGAGCTGCGCCACCGCCTCCATCATGCGGCGGCTCTGATCGACCTGCCGCACCGAGCTGGCGAGGTCGATCATGTTGAGCGAGGAGACCGCGCCCGTCGCCATGAGGACGATGAGCGCGCCCAGATAGGCGATGCGGACCTGCTGCTCGACCGACCGCGTCACGGCCGTTCGTCTTGGCTCGCGCTCCGCCCTCGCTCTTCGGCGCCCTCCCGATCCGCGCCGGGCGACGCCCACCGCTCGATGGCGCGCTCCAACACCCGCTCGTCGACGAGCGGCATGTGGATGTGGTCGCTGAATCCCGACTCGAGATACCGCTCGCTGTTGGCAGGGCCGTGCGCGGTCACCGCGATCACGGGAAGGTGCCGCAGCCGCGGGTCGGCCCGGATGCGCGCGACCACCTCGAATCCGTCCATGCCGGGCATGGAAACGTCGCAGAGGACGACGTCCGGCAGATTGCGCGGCAGCCCCTCGAGCGCTTCGGGCCCCGAAGGGTACTCCCGAACGTCGTACCGCTCGCTCAGCACCTCGCGGAGGAGAAGTCGGTTGTCGGGGTAGTCATCGATGATGGCGACTGCACGCACGGTGTCCGTCCTTTCAGCGGGAGCACGAGGAATATCGGAGGGGGGCGACGGAGGAACAAGGCGGAGCGCAGCGGAAGGCAAACTGCAACCGCGGCGTTTGGCATTCGGCATTCGGGCTCCCGCGTCGGAAGCGCTGCGCCGCACCCCGAATGCCGATTACCGAGTACCTCGGTTCGGCGATTCCCCGAAAAAAAGAGCGCCCCTCCGGGGGCGCTCCCACCTCACACTCGGCACTGTGCGCGTGCTCGCGCATGTTGATGCCCCCACCAGGACTCGAACCTGGAACCTGCTGATTAAGAGTCAGTTGCTCTACCAATTGAGCTATGGAGGCGCTGGGATGCGCGTCAGATGGCGCGCCAGGGAGGACTCGAACCTCCGACCCACAGCTTAGAAGGCTGTTGCTCTATCCACCTGAGCTACTGGCGCTTCGAAAATTCGAGTGAGGTCGAGCAACTCCCAGCTGCGGGGCGACCCACTCAGGTCGGGGCGACCGGATTTGAACCGGTGACCTCCTGCTCCCAAAGCAGGCGCGATACCTGGCTACGCTACGCCCCGCAAGACATGAAAACATAGCGGGTTGCGGCCTCTCGGTCAACCGGAGCGGAGCGCCTCCACGAGCGCGCGCATCGCTCTCCCGCGATGGCTCACCCGCTCCTTCGCCTCGCGCGTGCTCTCGCCGAACGTCTCCTGCAACTCGTCCGACAAGAAAAAGGGGTCGTAGCCAAACCCCCCGCTCCCACGCGGCGACTCGAGGATCCGCCCGCGCGTCTCGCCGCGACGAACGAGCTCACGCTCGGCGTCCACATAGCAGGCCACGCAGACGTAGCGCGCGCTTCGGTCCGCCGCACCGCGCAGCCGATCGAGCAACAGCGCATTGTTCGCGTCATCCAGTGGCCGATCGCTCAAACCTCGGCGATCGCTCCATCGTTTGCTCCGCACGCCCGGCGCGCCGCCGAGCGCCGCGACCTCGAGACCCGAGTCATCGGCCACCGTCGGGATCCCGCCGCTCAGCAGATGAAAGTGGCGCGCCTTCGCGCGGGCGTTTTCCTCGAAGGTGCCGTGTCGTTCCAGCTCGTCCTCGTCGTCGCCCTCGGCGATCCGCGCGTCGACGAGATCGATCACGCCGTAGCCGGCACCGGTGAACAGTGGGCGCAGCTCGCGCAGCTTGCCCTCGCTGCGCGTCGCGAGGAGGATCGTCGGTGGCACCGCTCAGAGCGCGAGCGCGGACCGTTGCTCGGCGAGCAATCGGTGGATGCCTGACGAGGCCAGGTCGATCAGCGCGTCCATCGCGGGACGATCGAAGGTGCCGTGCTCCCCCGTCCCCTGGACCTCCACGAACCGGTGGTCCGAGGTCATCACCACGTTCATGTCCACCTCGGCGCGCACATCTTCGGCGTAATCGAGGTCCAGACGCGCCTCGCCGTCGACCACGCCGACGCTCACCGCCGCCACCCGTCGCGCGATGGGTGATCGCTCGATCAACTTCTGCCCCACCATCCAGTCGAAGGCCTCCACCAGCGCCACGCTGGCGCCGGTGATCGCCGCGGTGCGCGTCCCACCGTCGGCTTGCAGCACGTCGCAGTCCGCGCGCAGGGTGAACTCGCCGAAGGTGAAGTCGTCGAGCATGGCTCGCAGGCTTCGGCCGATGAGACGCTGGATCTCCTGCGTGCGGCCACCCAGCTGCGCGCGCTCGCGGGGCGTTCGTGTGTGCGTGGCGCGCGGAAGCATCGCGTACTCGGCCGTGATCCACCCCTCGCCCCTGCCCTTGCGCCAGGCCGGAACACCGCGCTCCACCGACACCGCGCACAGGACTCGTGTCGAGCCGAAGGATGCGAGACACGACCCTTCGGCGTACGGTGCCGCGCCCCGCTCGAGCCCGATTGGGCGGAGCGCGTCGGGTGCGCGCCCGGCGCGCGCGGCATGTTCAATCGCCACGAAGCCTCTCGATCGTTGCGGTAGTCGAGTGTCCGGGGGTGAGGGCTATGATGACGACCTTCCCGCCCGCGCGCTCCACGTCTTCGCGTCCCACCACCGCGTCGGGCGTGTAGTCACCCCCCTTCACCAGCACGTTCGGGCGAAGCGCTCGAATCAGCTCCAGCGGCGTATCCTGATCGAAGAGCACTACCGCGTCCACCGACTCCAGCGCGGCGAGCACGACGGCGCGCTCGCGCTCGCTCCGAACGGGGCGACCCGGCCCCTTGAGGCGCCGGACCGATGCGTCGGTGTTGACGCCGACGACGAGCGCGTCACCGAGGGCGCGCGCCGCCGCGAGAATGTCGACGTGGCCGCGGTGCAGGAGATCGAACACGCCGTTGGTGAACACGACCGTGCCCCGCTGCGCTTCGCGCCAGCGTTCGGCATCGGACCACGAGAAGACTTTCCGCTCGGGCGAGCGGATCAGAACGCCCTCTCGGCGTGTGGGGAGAACTCGAATTCGCGCACGAAGAGCGGGAGCTCCACGGTTTCCGTGTAATCAGCCCAAATGTACACGGTATGCCGCGTGCGGCGAATGCGGATGCGCCGGGCCGCCTCCGGGAGACCGAGCGAGTCGGCCTTGGCGATGAGGCGGGTGCGGATCACCGCGTCCGAGTTCCGTGCGGCGAAGCGCGCCTCCTGCTTCATGGCGTCCTGGTACTGGTAGTAGCGCATCCACACCTCGCCCGCGTTCCAGACGAAGTAGGTCGTTGCGCTCACGACCACCAGGACCAGGAGGCACCCGAGCCTGACCCTCCCGTCGCGGTTGCGCATCACGCGCGCGTCACCGGGTGGCTACCACTGCGATTGGGCTCCCGCGATCACTTCGTTCACGATCTTCTCCACCGCCAGACGGCGGCCGGTGATCTCGGACTGTTCCGCGTACTCCCCCTCCGCCACCAGTCCGCGTCGTATCCAGAGCGCCTTCCCGGTGCTCTGGTCCACGATCTCGACGTCCACCGAGATCTGGAGCCGGCGCCGGGCCGTGCGCGCCTCAAGCGGTTCGGCGCTGTAGCCGACCGGGATGTCCGGGTCGTAGCGCGTGATCCTGCCGCGTACCACCGCGTCGGCCCGCGACTCCGACGCCGAGCGCAGGCCGAGGCGGCTCTCCACGTCGCGCTTCATCATGTCCCACAGCTCCTGTTGGAGCCCCGCCGCCGGCGTCTCGTTCTCGAACGGGAGGACCGCCACCGTCTTGATGTGCGACGGAAGGCCGCCGCCGGCGAAGCCGTACAGGCATCCGCCTAACGACAGCGCGGCGGCGAGGACGCCCGCGAGGCTCCTAACGCCAGATCGACGCATCGTAGCCCCCGGGGATGGTATCCACGCGGACGATGGTGAGCCGCAGGTCGCGCGACGCTCCAGGATCACGGAACCGCACCTGGCCGGCGCCGTCACGCTGGACGAACTGCCGGATGCGCCCATCGCGTACCAGCATGAGCCCGCGCAGCGAGTCGCTCACGAACGTGACGCGCCATCGCTCGGCGCTCCCCACCTCCACGCGGAGCGTGTCGCCGGCCAACCGCGCCACGGTGTCGGGTGGAGCTCCGATGGAGAGACGGCCCAGCGCCGCCCAGAGCAACGGTACCGGAGGGAGGACGTTCCGCATCATGCGATTGTCGGGAGCACGCAGCCGATCCCCTATGAGAAACGCGTTGCCGCCTCCCATGCCGCGGTCCAGAAAGAAGTCGAGGCGAACGCTGTCCGGCGGGCTGACGCGGGCCACGCCCTCCCCGCGAGCGCGGAAATTCCGGTCATCGTACGTCCACCGAAAAACGATCTTCTGATGGTGCGGCGGAAGCTCCGCCGCGGGAATCCGCGCCGGCGCGACGTCACCGCGGAGCGGAGGAGCCTTCGGCGTGCAGGCGCCGACGACCAGGGCGGCGCCGACCAGCGAAAGTGAGCGTCTCATCGAATGCGGATGCTCTTGATCCGATCTCCCTGAACGAGTGCATCCATGACGTCGAGTCCGGACAGGACGCGGCCGAAGACGGTGTAGCCGCCGTCGAGATGCGGTTGTGGCGACAGGGTGAGGAAATACTGGCTCCCGCCGGTGTCCGGGCCGGAGAGCGCCATGCCCACCGCGCCACGCTCGTAGCGATGACGGTTCAGCTCGTCGCGGATGGCGTACGACGGACCGCCGTTTCCATCGCCGCGACGATCGCCGTCCTGCGCCACGAAGCTCGGGACGACACGGTGAAAGCGTACGTCCGTATAGTAACCGCTCCGCGCCAGCGACACGAAGTTGTGGACGGTGAGCGGAGCCTCGATGGGGAGCAGCTCGACGATGATCGTGCCGCGGTCGGTGGTGAATTCGGCGCGCGGACGTCGGCCGCGAAGCGCCGGAAGGACGAGCTCGCGCAGCCGTGTTTCGTACCATTGCACGGGGCGAAGGGGCGCCGCCCTGGCGCTGGTCCAGGACTCCAGCGGAGTGACCCCCGCCACCGCAGCATGCTCGAGGGGATCGGACGGCACCGGGAGCGTGCTCAACACCCGGCGCAGCGAGTCGGGGATGGATGCGCTGTCTCGTCGCCAGACGGCCTGGATGAAGCGGAGCGCGGTGAGTCGCGCATCGCTCACGGTGTCGCCGCGCGCCGAGCGATACGCGTCGAGCACCACGGGGAGGTCGGCGGCCGACGCGCGCTCGATCATGGAGCCGATCGCGCCGGCGCGCACCGAGACGTCGGCGTCGACAAAGGCGACGTAGAGCGCCGAGCGCGCCCACGGATACCTCGCGGCCGAGTCGGCGAGCGAGGCGATC
>DATFFQ010000129.1:0-73004 GCA_035249955.1 Gemmatimonadaceae bacterium | reverse complement strand
CCGTTGACCATCGTGGCCCCATCGCGCAACATCACCGTGACGTTGGTGGGATCATAGCCCTCCAACCCGTCGAACGATCGCGTCCCCGCGCGCCAGTCGATGAAATCAGGAAACGATGCCTCGGAGCGGCCGCCCTGTCCTGACTGATGCGTCTCCCAGAGATGCACCAGGCGCTCGGGCTCGCGGTATGGAAGCGGGCGCAGCAGCGCGGCGTCGGCGATCGAGAAGATCGCCGAGTTGGCGCCGATGCCTAACGCGAGCGTGAGGAGAATGATGGCCGCGAACGCCGGCTGGCGGCGCCACGAGCGCAGCGCGTAGGTGGTGTCCTGAAGGAGATCGGACCACCACTCGCGGCGATCCCTCCGCGCGGCGAGCCGGCGATCGATGGCCGTCAGCTCCTGCCGCGAGCGATCGACGTCGCCAAACTCACGCAGTGCGAGAGTCTCTGCCGCGGCGGGGTCCATGCCGGCGCGCACGAGCTCCTGGATCCGAGTCTGGACGTGGAAGCGAACCTCCTCGTCGACGTCGCGCTCCACCGACCGACCGCCGGGCAGGCGAAAGGCGCGGCGGATCCCTTCGAGCTGGAACATGGTCCAGGTGCGGCGCGATCAGGTCGCGCGGAGGATCTTCAGCATCGCGCCGGCGTAGCTCGCGAAGCTGACGCTCTGCTCGCGGAGGGCGCGGCGTCCGGCGGCGGTGAGGCGGTAGTACTTGGCGCGCCGGTTGTTCGCCGAGAGCCCCCACTCACTCTCCACCCAGCCGCGCTCCTCCAGCCGGTGCAATGCGAGATAGAGTGCGCGATCTTCCACCTGGATGCTGCCGTCGCTGGTTTCCCTGATCCACCGCGCGACGGCGTAGCCATGGCGCGGGCCCCAGCTCAGCGTCTTGAGCACGAGGACGTCCAGCGTCCCCTGCAGGACATCGAGATCGGTTTCGGCCACGGTGGCTCCCCCGGAGTTGCTCCGGGGAATGTGGAGCCAGCGTAAGACGGTGTCAAGAGCCGGACGCGGGACCCGGGACACGAACAGCGGGAGAGCCCTCTGTCGGGCCGCCGAGCAACGGGAGTAATTATCAGTCATTACCAGTGATCCTGCATGCTGTAACGGGACGTAAGGTGATAAGCGGTGCTCCTCTTACGAGCTTACGTCTGCTTACAGCATGCCCGATTACTGGTAATGACTGTTAATTACTCCCTCTAGTCCCCTACTAGGCGGCCCGACAGAGGGCTCCGCCTTGCACATCACGCATCCCCCGTCCGCCCATGCTCCTCCGCCTGCTCGCCCTCTCCACACTCCTCGCCGGCGCGCTCGCGGCGCAGGACGCCGACCTCATCATCACCAACGCCCGCGTCTGGACCGGCGTCGAGAGCTCGCCGTGGGCCGAGGCGGTCGTCGTGCGCGGCGACCGCATTCTGGCCGCCGGCACGAGCGACGTGGTGACGCGCCACCGAGCGTCACACACGCGCATCATCGATGCCGCCGGCCGCCTCGTCACACCGGGCTTCATCGACAATCACACACACTTCGGCCAGGCCGGGGCGCTGCTCCTCGGCGCGAACCTCCTCGACGTGGCCGACGCGAACATGCTCGTGCAGCGCGTGCGCGAAGCCAGAGACCGGCTCCCGGCGGGCGCGTGGATCGTGGGCGGCGACTGGGGCGCGTACGAGGATTGGCAGCGTGGAAGCGCCGGCGCCGCCGCTGGCCGATCACAGCAGCGATTCAGGCCGACGCGCACGCTGATCGATTCGATCACGCCCGAGACACCCGTGCTCCTCTCGCGGTGGGACCGGTCGGAGTATCTGGCGAACGCGGCCGCGCTGTCGAAGGCAACGCTCAGCTGCACGAGCCCCATTGCCGGACTGGAGTGCGAGCGCGGGCAACCTACCGGGCGCGTCTCGGACGAGGCGCTCCGCCGGGTGCGCGCGGCCATTCCGCCCAAGAGCCTCGAGCAGCGGTTGCGCGAGGCGCGTGTCGCCTTGCAGCAGCTGCGCGAGTTCGGTGTCACCGGCATCCACGACAACACGCCGCCGGAGCAGCTGCGCGTGTATCAGGTGCTCAAGCAGCGGGGCGAGCTCACCACGCGCATCTACGCCCGGCCGACGCTCGACAAGTGGGACGAGCTCGCCGCCGTCGGCATCACGCACGGCTTCGGCGACGAGATGCTCAAGATCGGCGGGCTCAAGGGATTCGTGGACGGGATCATGGGGAACTCCACGGCGCGCTTCTACGAGCCGCAGCTGCATTCCGGGAAGCGCGGCGAGTGGCGCGATTCCACGAACACGGCGGCGACATCCGGATCCGGCTCGGGGATGATGCCTCCCGGTAACCTGGAGCGGCTCATCATCGGTGCCGATGCCGCGGGTCACTGGCCGCAGGTGCACGCCATCGGAGACGAGGCGATCGACACGCTGCTCACGCTCTACGAGAAGGCGATCCAGACCAACGGGCCGCGCGAGCGGCGGCTTCGCATCATCCACTCGCAGGTGCTGCGCGACTCCTCGGTCGCTGGGCGCTTCGCGCGCAACGCGATCATCGCCGAGGTGCAGCCGTATCACGCGATCGACGACATGCGCTGGATGGAAGAGCGCATCGGCAAGCGCGCGCGCTGGGCCTATGCGTTCCGCACGCTCGCGGACGCCGGCGTGCTGCTCAGCTTCGGCTCCGATTGGCCGGGCACCAACGCATCCTGGTACCCCTCCGATCCTCTGAAGGGGATCTACGCCGCGGTGACACGGCAGACGCTGGACGGCAATCCTCCGGGGGGGTGGTTCCCGGAGGAGCGTGTGGATGTGGAGACGGCGCTCCGCGCATACACCGTGAACACCGCGTGGGCCGCCGGAGAGGAATCGATCAAGGGCTCGATCGCCCCGGGGAAGCTCGCCGACCTGGTCGTGCTCGATCGGGATCTCTTCACCATCCCACCACGCGAGCTCAAGGAGGCAAAGGTGCTCGTGACCATCCTGGGCGGGCGCGTGCTGTACGACGCGACGACTACCTCGCGGCGGGATTGACGCACCCGGACCCGGCGTTACCGTAGCGGGTAGTCGTCGAGCGCGAGTGCTCGACTGCTCGACCGCCGTGGAGACGTCGCGATGATGCTGCTTCGTGTCTCTGTGCTCATCCTGTGCGCGCTGGGGCTGGCCGCGATACCGGCGCGCGCGCAGATCGTTCGCGGTACGGTTGTCGACAGCGCCAGTGGCCGTCCGGTCCCTGGCAGCACCGTGCAGGTGACCGATTCGTCAGGCACTCGCGTCGGAACCGTCCTGGCGGATGCCGATGGGCGCTTCGTGTTTCGCGTGCCGCGCGCCGGGCGATACGCGCTCAGGGTGCAGCGCATTGGCTACCGCGCGAGCGCGGCCACCCAGTTCGACGTCGCGGTGGGCGAGACCGTGGAGCGGCACCTTACCGCGAGCGCCATTCCCGTCCAGCTGGCGGCGGTTCGGGTGAGCGCGGCATCCGCGTGCGGTGCGGAGACGGTTCAGGAGAGCGACGCCTTCGTCCTCTGGGAGGAAGCGCGAAAGGCCCTCGAGGCGACGGCGCTGACCAGGGAGTCGGGGCGCCTGCACATGCGGATCGTCGAGTGGGAGCGTACGCTGGAGCCGAAGAGTCTGAGCGTCGTGTCACAGTCGAGGACGGAGCGTGAGGGAATCGGCAAGCGACCATACGTGAGTCCTCCCGCTGAAACGCTCGCCACCGCCGGCTACGTCCGGACGGCGGATGGAGAATCCTTCTATCACGCGCCTGACGAGGAGGCACTGCTCTCCGACCGGTTCCTCGAGACGCACTGCTTCCGCGTGCTGCGCGTCAACCTGCCGGCGCTGAAGGGGCTCGTCGGGTTCGCCTTCGAGCCCATCAAGGGGCGTCGCGTCCCGGACGTTCGCGGAGTGCTGTGGCTGGACGAAGAGAGCGCCGAGCTCCGACATCTGGAGTATCGCTTCACCGGTCTCCCGGAACGGCTCGAGCATCCGGAGGTGGGTGGACGCGTGGAGTTCCAGCGGCTCCCCACCGGCGCGTGGATCATCGGTCGCTGGTTGGTGCGCGCTCCGGTGGTGGAGACGTCGCGCCGGCGTGTGCCGAAGGCCTATGGACGCGCGATCGAGACGGAGACGGTGCTCGACACGGCGATCGTCGCCATCCGCGAGGGCGGCGGCCAGGTGACCGAGATGAGCCTCGTCGACGCCTCATCGCCGTGGGTGACGGATTCCGCGTCGAAATCAGCGGCGCCCTCCCCGGCGGCGGTTCCCGCCGGCGACTCGGCGGCCGCGCTCGATTCCGTGAAAGCGCCGGCACCCGATAGCACCGACTTCTGGACGACGGCGCCGCCCGATTGGCGCGAGCGGCTGGAGACCAGACGTGCCTCCGGGCACGGGGTGTTTCTCACGAGAGACGCGTTCCGCGAGCGCGTCGTTGAAGGTCGCGTGCGTAAAGCGCCGCGGTTGGTCACCGACGTGCTGCTCGCCGTACCCGGCCTCCACGTGAGTCGTGTGGGTACGCCGCACAACGACTACATCGTCACCACGGAGCGTGCCCATCGGAGACGGCATCCCGGAGCCGCGATCTGTACCATCGCCTTCTACCTCGACGGCGCGCGCCTGAGTGGCACGCCGGGCCAGATCTTCATCAATACGGCCGTGACGCCGGCACAGGTCGAGGCCCTCGAGTTCTATGAGGAGCGGTACCAGCCGCCGCCGGAGATGCCGGGGGATGGCTGCGGAGTCATCGCCATCTGGACCACCAACGCCGACACAGGAAGGCAACCACGTTGATGCGCACATTACTCGCGGCGGCCTTCGCCGCCGCGGCACTCGCGGGCACCGTCACGGCCCAGCCTGCTCCATCTCCCCTTCCCGATCTCGACGCGTACGTGGCGAAGGCCGTCCGCGACTGGAACGTCGTCGGGCTGTCGATCGCCGTGGTGAAGAACGACACGATGGTATTTGCCAGGGGGTACGGAGTCCGCGAGCGCGGCAAGCCGGCGCCCGTGGATGCCCATACCCTGTTCGCCATCGGCTCCACCACCAAGGCAATGACCGCCGCCGCGCTGGCAATGCTGGTCGACGACAAAAAGCTCGCCTGGGACGACCCGGTAACCAGGCACCTCCCGGCATTCGAGCTCAGCGATCCCTACGTGTCGCGCGAGATCACCGTTCGCGATCTGCTCACGCATCGGGCCGGGCTCGGCAACGCCGATTTTCTCTGGTACCGGGCGGACAACTCCGCCGAGGAGATCGTTCGGCGCGTGCGGTGGATCGAGCCGGCGTACTCGATGCGCTCCGGCTTCATCTACCAGAACATCATGTGGGCCGTGGCGGGGAACGTCGTGGCCGCGGCCAGCGGGATGCCGTGGGAGCGGTTCGTGCGGGCGCGCATCTTCGAGCCCCTTGGCATGCGCGAGACGGCGGCCACGCTCGCCGAAGCATCGTCGCGCGACAACGTCGCCTCGCCGCACTTCCCGTCGGGCGACAGTGCCCGCGTGATCAGGAATGCCAGCGTCGATCCGGTGGCGTCGGCGGGCGCGGTGTGGTCGAGCGCGGCCGACATGGCGAAGTGGATCCGGTTCCTGCTCGACACCGCTCGCGCCGGTGAGCGTCGCTTGCTCGAGCTCGAGAGCTGGGCCGAGCTGTTCGACCCCCAGACCATCGTGCCTGACGACGAGTTCTATCCCACCGCCCGCCTGACGAAGCCACACTGGAAGACCTATGGGCTGGGCTGGTTCCAGCACGACTACGCGGGCCGCAAGGTGGATTTTCACACCGGCAGCATCGACGGGATGGTCGCGATCGTCGGGCTCATGGCCGACGAGAACCTCGGAGTGGTGGTGCTGGCGAACACCGACCACGCCGAGCTGCGTCACGCGCTCATGTACAAGGTCTTCGACCTGTACCTCGGCAACCGCTCGCGCGATTGGAGCGCCGAGCTGCGCACGCTGTACGCGGGAATCCGCGCGCGCACCGATTCCACCCGCGCCGCCGCGCAGGCCCGGCGCGTCACCGGCACGAGGCCGTCGCTCGCCCTGGAGAAGTACGCCGGCGCGTACTCCGACTCGCTCTATGGTCGCGTCACGATCACCCACGAGAACGGTCGTTTGCGCCTACGCACCAGCGAGCAGGCGGCAGCGACGCTGGAGCACTGGCAGTACGACACCTTCCGCGCGCGCTGGGACGACTGGTGGCGCAATCCGTCGACCGTGACCTTCACGATCGGCGACGGCGGCGTCCCGAGCCGGCTGGAGATCCTGGGTCGCCCGTTCCGCCGATCGACCCCGCGGCCCTAGCTCCGGGCTGGCATCCAGACGCTAGCGCAAGGCTGGCGAGGCTCGTTGCACCATGACGCTAGCGAAGCGCTTCGTCCAGCGCGGAGGTAGCTCTTCGCACCTGACTCGTCAGGCGGTCGATCGCCGCCGCCACGCGACCGGCTTCGCGCTGGGCGACGGCGAGGTTGGGGCGGTCCTCCACCGCCTCGCGGATGCCGGGCATCGTCTTCACGCCGTAGCCCGTGTAGAAGCCGGGCGCGTAGAGCAGGTGCCGGTACCACTCGCGCCCGGGAAGGCCCGCCGAGTCGGTCAGCGCACGCTCGGTCTGCAGCAGCAGTCGGTTCACCGTTGCCAGCTGGCGAGCCCGCGACCGCACCTTCGCGGTGGGCGTCGCATCCAGCCGCGATAGCACGCGCTCGTACGCGGTGGCCGCACTGTCCAGCCGTGAGAGCGCTGCGCGCACGGCGCCGAGGTCCAGCGCCCTGGTGGTGTCGCTCTTCCTGGCCTCCTTCTCGATCTCGTCCACGTAACCGCGATACGTCTTCACCGCCGCGCCGAACTCGTACGGCAGCACGACGGCGTCGGCCAGCCGCAAGATCGCGGTACCGAGCGTGCCCGCCTCGGCGACACCGAAGGCGAACGTGGTATCGTTGAATCGGGTGTAGTGATCGAACGAGTCGTAGATGGAGTGGTAGATGCCGTCCTCGCTCCCACCGCCCCAGGAGATGTTGAGCGACGCCAGGCCCAGGTGGTCGATGAAGGCGGTGTAGTCGGAGCCGGAGCCGAGCGCGGCGATGGTGTACTCGGTCGAGTCACGGTGCTTGGTCTCGCGGCGTCGCTTCATGATCGCGTCGAGCGCGCTCAGCGACGTGTCGGGCTGCCGGATGTCCCGCACCAGCTCCTCGGCGAAGCGCTGCAGCGAGTGCGAGCCGGCGATCCCGAGCCATCCGCGGCCGTTGGTGTCGCTGTTGAGGTACGCCACGGCGTTGGCGCGCAGATCGGCCGCGTGCTGCTCCGCCCACTCCGTCGAGCCCAGCAGACCCCACTCCTCACCATCCCACGCGGCGAAGATGATCGTGCGCGCCGGCCGCCACCCAGAGCGGAGAAGCGTACCGACTGCGCGCGCCGTCTCCTCCAGGGCGACCATTCCCGAGATCGGATCCTCGGCGCCGTTCACCCACGCGTCGTGGTGGTTGCCGTACACGATCCACTCCTCCGGAAGCTGTGCGCCGCGGACCGTCGCGATCACGTTGAACAGCGGGCGCACCTCCCACTCGAACTGCACCGCCAGGCGCACACGAGCCGGGCCCGGACCAACGTGGTAGGTGATCGGCAGATGCCCGCGCCATTCTTCCGGCGGCACGGGACCATCGAGTGCGCGCAGGAACGGGAGCGCGTCGCCGTACGAGATGGGCAGCACCGGTATCGGCGAGAAGGTCTTCACCTCGCTCCGCGCGAGCTTCCGTGATCCGGGAGTCGCTCCCCAGCCAGGCGTGAGCGGATCGCCGGGATAGGTGGGCATGTCCATCACGCTCCCCCGCTGCACACCGTGCTCGGGACGCATGGGCCCTTCGGGGTACACGTCGTCGACGAAGTAGCCGTCCTCGTGGGGGTCGGAGTAGATGATGCAGCCCACGGCGCCATGCTCGGCGGCCAGCTTGGGCTTGATGCCGCGCCACGAGCGTCCGTAGCGAGCGATGACGATCTTCCCGCGGACGTCGATGCCTAGACTATCTAGGACTCGATAGTCGTCCGGGAGACCGTAGTTCACGTAGACCAGCTCGGCGGTCACGTCGCCGTCCGGCGAGTACGCGTTGTACGACGGAAGCTGGTTCGGATCGCCCGAGTCCTTGTCGTCCGCGAGCCGCGGCTCGGCGAGCCTGGCCGCGTAGCGCTCGGGTGCCAGCAGCTCGACGGTGCGCGCCACCGGACGCGGCATGAGCGCCTCGAAGCGCTCGATCTTCGCGTCGAGCCCGAACGACCTGAATCGCGCGAGGATCAGGTCGGCAACCTGACGCGACCGCTCGGTCCCCGCCTCGTGCGGGTGCTCGCTCAGCAGACGCATGCGCGCGCGCAGCGAATCCCGGCTCGGTACGGCGCGCAGGTCCGACTCACGCTGGCGCTGCGCGGCCAGCGCATCGGCCGGAAAGCCGCGGATGGACTCCTGCGCCGCGAGAGGGGTGCCGGCGGCCAGGATCGCGGCGCAGCACAGTTGCGTCAGTCTTCGATTCGACATGTGCGAGGGCGTGTGGGTGAGCGAGGACCCGGCCGCCGCGAGGCGGTGGCGTCGTCGGGGCGAGAATATCGCGAGGTGCACACCGCGTCAAACGTCGCGGTGGCGGGCAGCCGTCTGCGGGCAGGGCACGATGCTGAGCCACCGGCCGCGACGCGGCGTTACAGCGCTGGAATGCGCACACGCGCGCCGCGCTCGAGCGAGTCGTAGCCGGCCAGCACGATCTCGAGATCGCGGCGAGCATCGGCTGGTGGCGTCACGGGCTCGCGACCTTCGCTCACGGCGGAGAGAAACTCGCGCACCTCGGCAAGGTAGCCTGTTCCCTCGCCCTCGGGCACGCGGATGCGCAGGCGCTGCTGCTCGGGACGCCGCAGCTTCTCCTGCAGCCAGTACGGACGCACGTACGACAGCAGCTCGGTGATGGGGCGGGGCTCGGCCGGGTAGTAGTCCAGGTACGCGGCGCCCGGCCACAGGTGAAGCGTTCCCTTCTCGCCCACGATGGCAATGTCGGGAAGATGGCCGCGCGAGGTTGCCCAGCTCACCAAGAGGTGCGCCTCCCACCCGACGTCGCTGGCGAAGATCAGCTGCGCGCTGTCCTCCACCGACATGCCCGGGTGGAGTTGCATCGCCCGCGACGCGATCACGGTGTGCGGCTCGCCCATGAGCAGACGTAGGCCGCGCACGTAGTGTACGCCGACGTCCATCAGCACACCGCCGCCGGCGCGCTGGCGCTCGGCCTTCCAGCCCCGCGGACGGAACATGCCGCCGCCGTGTCCCAACCAATAGAGCGGTTCGCCCACATCGCCGCGCCGGATGCGCTCGGACGCCTCGCGGACCGCCGGCCGGAAGTGCATGTCCTCGGCGACCATGAGGATCGTGCCCGCGCTCCGCGCCGCGTCGATCATCCGGTCCGCGTCGGCCAGCGTGGTGGCGATGGGCTTCTCCACCAGCGCGTGCTTTCCCGCGGCGGCAATGCGCTCCAACGCAGGCGCGTGCAGATCGTGCGGCAGCGCCAGCGTATACGCAGTCACGCGCTGGTCGGCGATCGCGGCGTCCAGCCCGATGAACGCATCCTCGGCACCGACACCACGCGCCACGCGGCGCGTGTGCTCCGGGTCCCGCCCGCACACGAAGAGGCGCGCCGACGGGCTGGCCTTGCGCACCAGATCGCAGTGAAACGAGCCCCACGATCCGACTCCCACCACACAGATTGCCACGCGACGAGACACGACCGCGGGTGCGGCTGGTGCCCGAAGCCGACGCCCGCGGTCGATGACGCCGAAACGAAGCGCGTCGGCGATCTCGGCATCGGTACGACCGCCCATCTCCAGTGTCGTCGCCGGCAGATCGGCGGGAGCGGGTGGGCGAAGCCGGTGATACCAGCGCTTGGCGAGATGCAGCGCTCCGGTTGCGGCGAGCGCAGCGCGCCCCCCGCGGCGAAGCGCGGCCAATGCACCGTCACCGTCGAGAAGCTCCCGGTAGAGCAGCGGTCGCTCACCCGAGGCGGCCGCGTGCGGACGGGACTCCAGCACCCGCGCGATGAAGAGCGAGTGGTCGCCCGTGTCGTGCACGGATTCCACCTCGCAGAACACCGTGCGCATCGCGCTCGTGAGAAACGGGATCTCGAGTGCGTCCGAGGCGAGTGTGATGCCGAGCACCCGCGCCTTGTCGGGCTCGCGCCGCCGAAGTCGCATCAGTCGCAACACCATCCGGCGCGACGAGGCCGGCATGATGTTGATGGCGAAGCGGCCGGTATCGCGCATGGCCGGCTCGATGGGGTACAGGCGATTGGGGTTGATCGCCACGCGCGCCGGCGACAGGCTCACCTGGGCGAAGTTCGCCGAGAGAAAGAGCTCGACACCGTCCACGCCGCGCGCCGACACAACCGCGCACACGCTCTGGACGCGCGTGTCCCAGATGTGCCTCGCCGGCCAGTGCACGTGGTCAGAGATCCGAGAGGAGCAGATGGCGCCGGCGCGAGGCGCGGGAGTCCATCACCCCCTCCACGATGTCGGCGAGAAAGACGGTGTGATCGTTCAGCGCAATGCGCTCGCGCACGCGGCAGAGCGAGGAGGCCAGCGCCCCATCGACGGCGAGCAATCCCGATGGCGAGGCGTGCACGGCCAGCGTCGCGACCTTGTCCTGGTCGCGCCCGGACACGCTGCCGCACGCGAGCGCGATCTGTCGTTGGCGATCGCTGAGCACCGCGAGGGTGAACGCTCCCGCCTGCAGCACCAGATCGTGCGTGTACGACCCCGTGGCGATCGACACCCACAGGGAGGTCGGGTGGTGCGCAAGCTCGGAGAAGCACGAGATCGTGGCCGCGTTTCGCCGTCCATTGGCCAGCACCAGGAGCAGCGCGACCGGACCATCCATGACGGCGCCGGAGATGTAGGGGCTCATTTCGGCCGCTATAGTAGACGACCTGCTCCGGAGCGTCAAACGGGGTCGCAACGTATCCTGAGGGCCCCCGTCATCGTATAATTAGAGAGGACGTGCGCACCACGCGCCGACGCATCAACCGGAGCCTTTACCCATGAACGACAAGCAGCTGCAGGCGCTGATCAAGAAGAACATGGCCAGGGCGGAGCAGAAGAAACCGAAACCGCGGCCGGCCTACGACTCGACGATCGACGCGACGCGTCCGAGCGACAACTCCGATTCGAGCGAGGCCGAGGAGATCTTCACCGAGATGAAGAAGCGCGAGTTCTGATCGGCCATCGCTCGTTCGAGCCGGCCGAAGCTCAGCCCGCCGCGGCGTCGGAGTGGACCGCGAAGGCCGCTCCCTGTGGATCCAAGCACTGCGCGATGCGCCCACCGCCCGGAACGTCCATCGGGCCGTTGATCACCTGCCCCCCGCGCTGTCGTACCGTCGCCGCCGCCTGATCAGCGTCTGGCACCTTCACATAGATCATCCAGTTCGGTGGTGCCGGCACGGACGGCGGCTTGTTGTACATCCCGCCCAGCTCGAGCTTGCCGGTGCCATACATCTGGTACGTGCCGAGATCTCCCATGTCCATCGCCGTGGTCTTCTGCCAGCCGAAGAGCTTCGAGTAGAAGTCGAAGGCGGCGCCGCTGTCGGTGGTCATGAGCTCGTGCCAGGAGACTTCGCCACGCTTTGGGCGTGAGTCGTCGCGCTCCGGCGGAGTGCTCTCCTTGACGATCGCGAAGACAGCACCCTGCGGATCCATGAGCACGGAGAAGCGGCCGACGTTCGGGATGTCAGTGGGAGGCACGGTCACCCGCGCACCCAGCTGCTTCGCGCGCTCCACCGTGGCGTCGCAATCATCCACTGCCACGTACGGCAGCCAGTGCGGTGGAACTCCGCTCGCCGCGAGCTCCTGGGGCAGCTCCATGAGGCCGCCGGTTGGCGCCTCGCCGTTCATCCAGAACTTGTAGGTGATTCCAACGTCGTTGAATGGCATCGTGCCCCAGCCCGTGACGTCGGCGTAGAACTGCGTAGCCGCATCGGGATTGGTGGTCATGAGCTCGTACCACACGAAGCGGCCATGTTGACTGTCGTTCGGCATTGGACCCTCCGGTAGATCGTGGCGGTATCAAAGGCGCCGAGGCGGGGTTCGGAGTATGGCCTGCGGCAACGCCAAAGACCAGTATGGCGAGAAGACAGATTGGGGATTGGGGACGCGAGTGAGCAGCTTCAATCCTGATCTCTACTCCCATTCTCCAATCCCTGGTCCCTAATCCCTGATCCTTCGGCTGTGCTCGACCTGGTGGAGTCGATCGCCAATCGCGCCGAGCGACCGCAGTGGAACCGCGACAGCTTCTTCCGTCGCTTTGCCGCGCCGGCGGCGGCGAACTGAAAGCAGCGGCGCGGCGTTGGTCGATTGTGACGAAGGCCTCTCATTTGCACGAGCGTCTCCGTACGCTCGAGGACTCCAAGCTATGAGCTCGACTCGACAGGAAATCGCGACCCTCGCCGGAGGGTGTTTCTGGTGTCTCGACGCCGTCTTCCGCCAGCTGCGCGGGGTGGAGCGGGTCGTGTCTGGCTATGCCGGCGGCAGTGCGCGCAACCCGACGTATCGTGACGTCTGCTCGGGCAGCACCGGCCACGCCGAGGTCGTACAGCTCACGTTCGACCCCGATGTGATCTCATACCGTGACCTGCTCGACGTGTTCTTCACGATCCACGATCCCACGACGCTCAACCGGCAGGGCGCCGACATCGGCACGCAGTATCGCTCGGCGATCTTCCATCACACCCCGGAGCAGGAAGCCACCGCGCGCGAGGTAATCGGCGAGCTGGAGCGCGAAAGGGTGTGGGACGCGCCGATCGTCACCGAGGTGAAACCCTTCACCGAGCTCTACCCGGCCGAGGAGTACCACCAGGACTACTACGAGCGAAACCCCTCGCAGGCGTACTGTCGGATCGTGATCGAGCCGAAGGTGGCCAAGCTGCGGAAGCAGTATCTGGAGAAGCTGCGCGTGGGGTGATTGGCGCGTGTCGCGTGGCGCGTAGCGCGTGGCGCGTGGCGTGTTACGACACGAGGGGTGCGCGACCGAGGGAATAGAGTGAGCGACTCTCCCGAATATGAACTCGCGCACAGCGCGCGGATGCGACCGGAAGACGAGCGGAGCGCAGCGCGCCACGCCCCACCGGCGACGCGTGCGCTCAGCCGCCTCCTCGACGAAGCAATCCGCATCCCGGGCACCAACATCCGTGTTGGGCTCGATCCGTTGCTCGGTCTGGTGCCGGGGCTGGGCGACGTGGTCGGTGGCGCGCTCTCCGGCTACGTGATCATCCTCGCCTCGCGCCACGGCGCGCCGCCTTCCGTGCTCACCCGTATGCTCGGCAACGTGCTCATCGACAGCGTCGTCGGCTCGGTGCCGGTCCTGGGAGACCTATTCGATGTCGGCTGGAAGGCCAACTCACGCAACCTGGCGCTGCTCGACCGGCACCTCGAGCAGCCCTCTGTTGCGCGCCGCTCGAGTCGGGCCGTACTCGCTGCGGTCCTGGTCGCGCTCGCGCTGGCCGTAGCCGGAGGCATCGCGGCGACGGTGTGGGTGATACGAGAGCTGGTTCGATAGGGCTGGTAGCGAGAGAGTGATTACCAGTCATCCGGCATGTTGTAAGGAGACGTAAGGTCATAGTGCAGCTTACCACCTGACGTCTAGTTACAGCATGCACGATTACTGGTAATCACTGGGAATTACTCCTCCTAGCTTTTCCTCTCGCGGCCGGACTGGATGAGCCTCTGGCGGGCGGTATTGCCCGGCACGGCGATGTGCGTCGCGGGGTCGTATTCCTTGCCGACGGCGGGGCTCCCTTGCGGCACCCAGATCTGTGTGACCGTGTAGCTGTATCCCTGCGGGATGTACCGCACGTAGTACCCGTCGGGGTGCAGCGACCAGCGGCCGCTCGGAACGGCGCGGCTGCCTTCCCCGAGTGGGGCCATGCCCGCAAGTACCGCGACACGCTCCATCTCATCGAACGAGGTGCCCGGTGTGGTGAGCATCTGGCGCATCTTCGCCTCTGCCTCCAGCACCGTGCGAATTGGTGCCGGTACGCTGTTGAGCGCGCGGTCGAGCACCGGTCCGGGCATCAGGTCCAGCGCGTTCCGGTTGAGCATCGCCAGCTCCTGGTGCGTGAGCAGCTTGAGCGCAGTGGCTTTGTGTCGCGCCTCCAGATCCTCGAATTTCGCGCGCGCGATGATCGCCCAGAGCAGCACCTGGATGTCCCGCTGCGGGATGTCGGGGTGCGCGACCGAGTTTCGCAGAATGGCGACGACGGCGCCTTCGGCTGATCCCTGCGGCGCGGCGTAGAGGTAGCCGTCCCCGCCTCCCGGGCCATGCGTGCCAGCCTTGAGGCAGTAGCTCTGCGTGTGCATCTCGTAGTAGCCCTCCCCGAGCGTGAAGCCTCCGGTGGGCGTCCGCTCGAGCGAGGACATCGGCACGAAGACGGAGTCGGGCGGATCGAGACGGTCCAGCGAGTCCACGCCGTACGTGGCGTGCTCCAGGCTGGTCGAGATGGGAGGCTCTCCCTCGAGGAGCGAGGAAACATTGGGTCCCTTCTTGAGCCGGTCGGCGATGCGGCCAAGCTGGGCCGAGGCTGACGTGCTGACACTGGCGAGCATGAGGAGCGCGAGCAGCGAGGCGAGGGGCGCTCGACGAGCGAGTGGAGAGGACATGGTAGAACCTCCAGGCAGGACGGCAGCGGCGACTACGCACACCACGGACATTCTAGTGGCTGTCGGCGGTCGCGCCAGTTGGAGTTGCTCAGGGCCGGCCGGCGGGCGTCTTGACGGCGATGTCCTCCCAGCGCTCGATCACGCGGCCGACCAGCCCGTAGCGCACCGCCGCTTCCGCGTCGAGCCAGAAGTTGCGCCGGGTGTCCTCCTCGATGCGCTCGAGCGGCTGCCCCGTCTCGCGCGCGAAGACGCGGTTGAGGCGGTCACGCATGCGCAGAATCTCCTTCGCTTCGATCTCGATGTCGCTGGCCGATCCACCGACACCGCCGGCGGGCTGGTGGAGGAGAAAGCGAGTGTTCGGGAGGCAGAACCGGTCCTCACGAGGCACCGACACGTAGATCAGCGCACCGGCGCTCGCCACCCACCCCGTGCCTACCATCCGGACGCGTGGAGCGATGAACCGAATGACATCGTGGATCGTGTCGCCGGATTCCACGTGGCCGCCCTGCGAATTGATGTAGACGGTGATGTCGTCGCTCGAGTCGGCCGTCAAGGCGAGCAACTGCGCCGTCACGCTGGCGGCGAGCTGCTGCGTGATCTCGCCGCTGATGATGAGCGTGCGTGCCTTGAAGAGCCGATCGGAGATCGCGTCGGTGATCGCGGACGGCGACCGTTCCGGCAGCCGTTCGGGCGTGGTGGGCTCGTCCATCAATCCTCCAGGAGGGTCACGAAGCGTCTCTCGCAAGCTATCCAGTCGGGAACCGTGGTCGCAAGCCGATTTCCCACCACGCGAGGCGGCGATGGGCGGCACGTGACGCGCGCGCGGATCGAAGGGTGTACAAGGCGGCTGGCTGCCGTCGATCGCGAGACGCCCCATCCGGAGAACGATCATGGTGACCACAAGGCGTGCGCGAATGTTCGCGGCCGGCGCGGCCCTGGCTGTCCTGGCCTGCTCCGACGGACTCAACCCCTTCGTTCCCGGCGACGTGTACGTGCTGCGATCGATCGCCGGTGATCCCTTGCCGGCGGTCGGAGGCCAGTTCGGGAGCATCACCGTCCGGGTCGTCGCGGACACGCTGCGCCTGCTGCCGAACGGCACCGGTGTTCGATCGAGCGTGGAGTTCGAGGATTTCCCCGGAGATGAGGTGCTCGTGAGACGCCTCGCACCGCAGCGATCCAGCTTCACGTACGTGCGCGTCGGAGACCGCATCGAGATCACCCTCGAGTGTCCACCGGAGGCGAGCTGCGTCGCAGGACCCAGCATGGTGGGCGTGCTGGCAGACGGTATCCTGGAGGTCGAGCGCGATCCGCCCCGACTCGGGCCACAGGTCTACGAGCTCGTGAGGACCTGATTCGTCGGTTGGCTGCTGGCGCACCGGCGTGCATCTTGTCGGCGCGCGACGCTCGTCCACACCCATGCCAACCGCAACGAATCATTGAGCACGACCAAACGCTGCTCCTGGGCCCGTACGCCGCTCAGCATCGCCTATCACGATGCCGAGTGGGGCGTGGCGGTTCACGATGATCGCACGCTGTTCGAGCTCCTGACGCTCGAGGGAGCGCAGGCCGGCCTCAGCTGGGAGACCATTCTCGCCAAGCGCGAGGGCTACCGTCGCGCCTTCGCCGACTTCGATCCTGCGAAGGTCGCGCGCTTCACGCCGGCGAGGGTCGAACGGCTGCTGCGCGATCCGGGGATCGTTCGACACCGGCTCAAGGTCGAGAGCACCGTGCAGAACGCCCGAGCATTTCTGTCGGTGCAGCGGGAGTTCGGCAGCTTCGACGCCTACGTGTGGCGCTTCGTCGACGGACGACCGAAGGTGAATCGCTGGCGGACGCTCGCCGAGATCCCGCCCAAGACCGCCGAGTCGGATGTCATGAGCAAGGATCTGCGAGGCCGAGGATTTCGCTTCGTGGGATCGACGATCTGCTATGCGTTCATGCAGGCAGTCGGCATGGTGGACGACCACCTCGTCGATTGCTTCCGCCGCACCGGATGAGCGCCATGGACATGCAAGCCTTCCACGATTTCGAGCATCAAGGGTGGGTGGAGCTGGCGGAGAGCTACCAGGGCAGCTTCGTGCCGCTCACCGATCAGGCCACGGGTCCGCTGCTCGACGCGGTGGGTGCTGGACCGGGAGTGCGTCTCCTGGACGTTGCCTCC
Source organism: Gemmatimonadaceae bacterium (assembly GCA_035249955.1). GTDB lineage: Bacteria > Gemmatimonadota > Gemmatimonadetes > Gemmatimonadales > Gemmatimonadaceae > DATFFQ01. The sequence continues at coordinate 56,212 of DATFFQ010000129.1, read as the reverse complement.
GGGCCGGGCTCGCTGGCGGCTGCCGCGGCGACACGAGGCGCGGACGCGATCGGCATGGACTTCTCGGCGACGATGGTGCAGCTCGCCAGACGCGCGCACCCCGAGGTACGCTTCGAGGAAGGGGACGCCGGGTCGATCCCGTTCTCCGATGGGTCGTTCGACGCGGTGGTGATGAGCTTCGGGCTGCTCCATCTCGCTCGTCCCGAGCAGGCGGTCGGCGAAGCCCACCGCGTGTTGCGCGCCGGCGGCCGCTTCGCGTTCACGGTGTGGGCCCCGCCTGACGAGGCGGTGCTGTTCGGGATGGTGCTGCGCGCCGTGGATCGACTGGGCAAGTCGACGGTGGCGCTACCGGCGGGCCCGCCCTTCTTCCGATTCGCCGATCCGGAAGAGAGCCGCAGCGTGCTCGCCGGTGCTGGATTCGTGGCGCCCGTCGTGCGAAAGCTCCCACTCGTCTGGCGGCTGGATCGGGCGGAGACGGCATTCGACGCCGTCGCGAGCGCCACCGTCCGCACCGGCGCGCTGATCCGCGCGCAGCCGCCCGATGCGGCCCGCGCGATCAAGGATGCCGTCGTCGCCGATATCGAGCGCTATCGCGACGAGGGCGGCATCTCACTGCCGATGCCGGCCTTCCTATTCTCGGCGTGGCGCGCCTGAGTCGCGCCGGCGCAGCGCGGCGTACGCGATGGTGGCCACGGCCGCGATGCCCGCGCCGGCGAGGATCTTCGGAAGCCGGTCGGGAACGGGAGGCGGGATCGCGACGACGCCGGTGGCGTCGGTGATCGCCGGCTCTCGCACGTAGCGGCCGTGCGACGGGAGTGCGTGGCGGTCGAAGTCGCCCGCCAGCACGTGCAGGCCACGCTGCATCCTGGCGCCGCGCATGGGACGTCCATGGCCGGTGGCGAGGAGCACCGGATCCAGCGTCGCCAGACGCACCACCGACTCACGCGCCTCCTGCCAGTTCGTCGTGTAGTACGCGGGCGGTCCGTGCACCTCCTCGCGCTGCGTGAGCACCGCCAGCATGGATTCCTGCTTCGTGGTGACGACCGCGTCGCCGGCGATGAGCGAGCGATCCCTCTCCCTGAACAGCGCCACGTGACCGGCGCTATGTCCGGGCGTATGGATCCATCGCCACCCTGGCATCGCCGGCACGGCCCCGTCTGCCGGCAGAGAGCGGAGACGAGGGCTCACGTCGATGGGACCGCGCGGGTAGACGCGCGACATCATCGCCATGGCGCCACCGCCGACCGTCGGATCGGGCGGCGGGTACGCCGAGCGGCCGGAGAGGTAGGGCATCTCGAGCTCGTGCGCATAGACGGGAACATCCCATCGCTCGGCCAGCTGCTTGAGGGCCCCGACGTGATCGAAGTGGCCATGCGTCAGGATGATCGCGCCCGGCCGAATGCCGTCGCCGAACCGCTCAGCCGCAGCCCGCTCGATGCGACCGACCGCGCCCGACACCCCGGTATCGATCAGCGCCCACTCTCGATCCGCGGCCTCCCGAGAGCCGACGAAGAAGAGATTGACGATGAGATCGCGGAGATAGGCGATGTCCGGCGCGATCTCGGTCGCCGTCCCCGGCGCAACGCGCATGGCATCAATGTTCGCCACCATGTCCCCCCTGACGAGCCCCGCGCAGCATCATTGCAGTCTTCGCGCCGCGCGAGCGCGGCGGCGTACGTGTCTAGCGTCGCACCTCGCTCATGAGGGCGACCATGTTGTGCTCCGAGTCGCGGAAGAAGCACATCCAGAGGTCGTGGTCCTCGAGCTTCGCGATCAGGTGCGGCTCGTCCGCAAACACGACGCCACGCTCGGTGAGCGTCTGGTGCGCCCGTTGAATGTCATCGACTTTGTAGTACAGGACCGAGGCAGGGTGCCGGAACTCGTCTTTCTCCGGCACGCCGAGCATGAGGCGGACGCCGGCCGCGTCGAAGAACGCCATATTTGGGACCTGGAAGAGGAAGCGCATCCCCAGCGTATCGCGATAGAATCGCACCGCGCGCTCGAGGTCCGTGACGGGGATGTGAATCTGCCCGATTCGCGCGAGACTGAACTCCGTGGCCGTTGCCATGTCGTTCCTCCGGGGCTGACGCTGCCATCGACGGCGAGGGTTGCGACAATTCGTTAGCTGTGCTAATTATTATCGTCCATGACGAAGGCTCGCGCAAGCCCCCGTCCTGAGCTGGAGCGCGCCGAGCGGATCGCCGACCGGCTGCATTCGGCTGCCATTCACTTGCTCCGGCGGTTGCGGAAGGAGGATACCAGGACCGGGCTCAGCGCTCCGCGGCTGTCGGCCCTGTCGGTGGTCGTATTCGGCGGCCCGCTGACACTTGGCGCCCTCGCCGCCGCCGAACAGGTGCGCCCACCGACGATGACCCGGCTGGTCGACGCGCTCGAGCGCCTCGGCCTGGTCACGCGGCGGCCCGACCCGGAGGACGGCCGTCAGATCCTCATCGAGGCCACGCCGAAGGGCAAGGCCGTGATGATGGCCGGCCGGGCGCGCAGGGTCGCGTCACTCGCCAGAGCCGTGGCGCGGCTGGAGAGCAAAGAGAAGGAAACCATCGAGCGGGCCGCCGACATCCTCGAGAGGCTTGCGGCAAGGGTGAGGGAGTGAGAGGATCGACCCCTCTGTTCGGCTACCGGCGAGCGACTAACGGGAGTGATTCCCGGCGATGGACCCATGCAGGCCACTCTGTTCGGCCACCTAGCGATGGACTAACGGTAGTGATTTCCAGTAAGTCAGTAGGAGCTAACGGGAGTAAGAGCGTAAAGGGGCACACCCTTACGCTCTTACTCTCTCATGCAGTACTGAATTACTGGAAATCACTACCGTTAGTCCATCGCTAGGTGGCCCTACTAAGGGCCCTCCCACTTGTCCTCACCTCTCGTCTAGTCCCTTGCTAGGCGGCCCTACTAAGGGCCCTCCCACTTGTCCTCACCTCTCGTCTAGTCCCTTGCGAGGTGGCCCTACTAAGGGCCCTCCCACTTCTCTTACCCTCTCACCCACTCACGTCACGACCTTCCTGGTTCCCGAGTACCGCTTCCACGTCCCTCTCTCGATCGCTTCGTCGATCGCCGCGACGGCTTCCTCCAGCTCGTCGTCGCTCGTGTAGAAGTGCGGCGCGACGCGGATGCCGGCTTCGGGGCGGTAGTCCACCAGGATGTCGCGCGCGAGGAGCGATTGCGCCACCTCGTACCCGTGCGGCACGTTGAAGGCGACGGTGCCGCCTCGGCGGGCGGCGTCCCGGGGAGCATTCACCGTGTAGCCGCGCGCGTCGGCCAGCTCGATCAGGCGCGACGTCTGCCGCACGCTCTTCGCGCGAATGGCGTCGATGCCCGCGCGGCGCACGATGCGCGGGCCGTCGATGGCCGCGAAGAGCGCGGGGATGGGAGGCGTGCCGCTCAACCAGCGTGCGGCGCCGGGCGCGTACTCCATCTCCGGCTCGAAGCCGAACGGTCGCGCGTGGGCCTGCCATCCGGTGAGCGCCGGCGCCAGCCGCTCGCTCATGGCCGGCGATGCATAGAGGAAGCAGCCACCAGGACCACCACACAGCCACTTGAGCACGCCGCCGGTGAGGAAATCCACGCCGGCGCCGACCACATCCACCGGCATCACCCCGACCGAGTGGAACGCGTCGAGCGATACCAGCGCGCCAACATCGTGCGCACGGCGGCAGATCGCGTGCGCGTCCATGATGAACGCCGAGCGAAAGATCACGTGAGAGATGGCCACGAGGCGCGTTCGCTCATCGATCGCCGCCAGCAGCCGCTCCTGGTCGATGGTGATGCCATCCTCGCTCGGCACGACGACGATTCGCGCTCCCAGCCGTTGGGCCAAGCCGTCGTACACGTAGCGGACCGATGGAAAGTCGAGGCCCGTCATCACGATCGTGTCGCGGGGTGGCGAGTAGTCGAGCGCCGACAGCACCGCCGCCTGGGCGATCGACACGTTGGGGAGCATCGCCACGCTTCCGGGCCCGGCGCCGATCAGCGGCGCGATCTCGTCGCCGACGGTGATCGGCATCTGCCACCATCCGGTCGCCCAGGCCCGCACCCCGAGCTCCGCCCACTGCTCCACGTACTCCGCCAGGCGCTCGGGCACGGCGCGCGGCATCGCGCCTAACGAGTTCGAGACGAGATAGGTAGTGCGCTCGAGGATCGGGAACTCCGGCCGGAAGGCGAGCAGCGGGTCGGTCATTGCCTCTCCGCGGCCAGCTGCCGGCGCCGCGATGCGGTGAGCACGTACACCAGCGATGCCGCCGCCAGCACGCCGCCGACGGCGGTCAGCTCCACGAGCGTGGCGCTCGAGAGCAGCCAGAGAATCACGAGCACTGCCAGCGCCGGCACCAGGCCGCCTCCCGGGATGCGAAACGGCGTTCCCTCCGTGCGTACATCCCGCCGGCGCAGCTCCCACGACGCGGCGCAGCACAGCAGGTAGAGGATCAGCGCCGACACCGTCGCCAGCACGAAGAGCCGCCCGAAGCTTCCGCTCGCGGCCAGCGCGAACGCGATCACGCACTGCACCGCGATCGCCACGTGCGGCGTGTGGTACCGCCGGTGCACCGACGCCACCCGAGCGGGCAGAAATCCATCGCGGCCCAGCGCAAAGAGGGCACGCGGCGTCGCCAGCGTCATCCCGCTCACGTGGCCGAGCATCGAGATCGATGCGCCGACCAGCAGGACCGTCGCGCCGATGGCGCCGGCGAAGGTTGCCGCCGCCGCGGCGAGCGGGGCGTCGGTCGAGGTGGCCAGCGCGGCGCCAAGCGTCCCTTGGGCCACGAGCTGAATGCACACGTACAGCGCCGTCACGGTGAGCATGGCGATCAGGAGTGCGCGGGGCACGGTCCGGGCGGGGTCGCGCACCTCCCCGCTCGGCAAGAGCGCGCTCTCCACGCCCGCGAAGGCGAACATCAATTGGACGGCGGCGCGACCGAGCGAGCTGGTGGACGGGGGCTCGGGCCAGCCGAGATGTTCGGCGCGCACGAAGAAGGCGCCGACGATCACGAACAGCACCAGCGGCAGCAGCTTGGCAACGGTCACGAGCTCGATGAGCCCAGACCCCTCTCGTACGCCGCGCACGTTGACCCATCCGAGCGCGGCAAAGAGCACCGCCAGCAACACCGCTCGCACCGCGGGCGACGCCGCCGGGCTCCACAGCGCGCCGATCGAGCCGGCGAGACCGCTGGCGACCGCCGCTGTGGCGAGCGTCGCGACGAGCCACACGGCCACTCCGCTGATGAAGCCGGCGAACGGACCGAACGCGGTCTCCACGTACGCATACGGGCCGCCGGTGAGCGAGACGCGGCTGCCCGCCTGCGCGAAGCAGAGCACGATGAGCCCCATGGAGACCGCGCACACGATGTACACCAGCGGTGCCGCCGGCCCGACGGACGCCGCCGCGGCGGCGGGCAGCAGGAAGATCCCGCCGCCGATCATGATGTTGAACGTCGTGGCGGCGAGGGCGCGCACGCCCATCGCTTTCACGAGCGCGGCTTCGCCGTGTGCCGCTCGTCGCGTCGTGTTCACTCGCCCCCGCTCTCTACGCGCGAGCCGCCGCGCAGTGCCGGAACCCCCTGTGCCGGCGTAGGAGTGCGCTCGCGCTCCACTGTCGGCTCGGCGCTGCCCGGCGGCTGCACTTCGGGAAGCCCGAGCTCACGACGCGCCCGGTTGAGCGCATCATCGATGTTGCCGAAGATGTCATCGTCGCCGATCTCGTCCAGCGCCCCCGACCGGCCCAGCGCGACGAGAGGCTGCGCGTGCACATCGCTCAAGAGCGCAATCGTGCCGTCCCGCCGCGTACGGCGCACCACGTCCATCAACGCATGCATCCCGGTGGCGTCGATCGCCGGCACGTTCCGCATCCGGAGAATGAGCACCTTGGGCTTGCCGAGCGTTCGGCCCAGGGTGTCCTTGAACGTCTCGGCGGCGCCGAAGAAGAATGGACCATTGATCTCGTAGACGACCACGCCGCGCGGGATGCGCCGCGTGGCCACCGAGTTCGGATCGGCTTCGTCCACGTTCTCGGTAAACTCGTTGGCGATGACACTCACGTTCGTCACCTGGGCCATGCGCCGCATGAAGAGGAACGCCGCGAGCACGAGCCCGACCTCGATGGCCACGGTGAGATCGACCATGACCGTCAACGTGAACGTGATCAGCAACACGATGACATCACTCTTGGGCGCGCTGAGCAGGGACCGGAAGGTGCGCCACTCGCTCATGTTGTAGGCGACGACGAGCAGGATCGCGCCCAACACCGCCATCGGAATCAGCGCCGCCCACCGGCCCAGAAAGAGCGCGATGACCAGCAGCGTCCCGGCGTGGGTGATGCCGGCGAGCGGTGTGCGCCCTCCGTTTCGGATGTTCGTGGCGGTGCGGGCAATCGCCCCCGTGGCCGGGATGCCGCCGAAGACCGGCGACGCCACGTTCGCCACTCCCTGCGCGATCAGCTCCATGTTGGAGCGATGGCGGTGTCCCGTCATGCCGTCGGCAACCACCGCCGACAGGAGCGATTCGATCGCCGCCAGGAGCGCGATCGTGATGGCGGGGTTGACCAGCTCGCGAAGCTGGGCCAGTCCGACCGTCGGGATCGCCGGCGTGGGAAGGCCGAAGGAGATCGCACCGAAGCGCGAGCCGATGGTCTCGACCTCGAGACCGAGTAGCGCCGTGGCCGCCGTACCGATCACCAGCGCGACGAACGGTGAGGGAATGCGGCGGCTCACCCGGGGCCAGAACAGGATGATCGCCATCGCCGCGGCCGACAGGCCGACCGCCTGCCAGTTCACGGTCGTGATGTGCTCGGCGAAGGCCCCGATCTTTTCCACGAATTCCGCCGGCACCACCCCCATGCGGAGCCCGAGCACGTCCTTGACCTGTTGGGCGGCGATGATCAGCGCGATGCCGGCCGTGAACCCCGTTGTGACCGGGTATGGAATGAACTTGATCGCACCGCCGAGGCCGGCGAATCCCATCGCCACCAGGATCAGGCCGGCGAGCATCGTGGCCACGGCCAGCCCGGCATAGCCATACGTCTGGACGATGCCGTAGACGATGACGATGAAGGCGCCGGTGGGCCCACCGATCTGCACCGTGCTTCCCCCGAGTGCCGAGATGAGGAAGCCGGCGACGATGGCGGTGAAGATGCCCTGCTGAGGGGTGACGCCTGACGCGATGCCGAAGGCGATGGCGAGCGGAAAGGCGACGATCCCGACGACGACACCCGCGCCGAGGTCGGACACGAAGTCGTCTCGTGTGTATCCCCGCAGCGAGGTCACCAGCTGCGGTATGAGTCTGCGATGCATTGGTGAAATGGAAGGAAGAGCGGCAGGCGACTTCAAAAGTACAGAGCCGCGCGTCGCATCGCCAACCGGTATCGTCCTTGCGTTGGGGCGGCCGAGCGCGGGCGGGCACGTTTGCGGCGGGCGGCAGAACCGCTAGAATCTCGGGGAGCAGCCCGCGCTGTCCGACGTCACCCGCTCAAAGGAACCTACCAATGAACAGACGCACCATCTCGGCAACAGTTGCGCTGCTCGGCTGCGCGCTCGCGGCTCCACGCCCGTCGGCAGCGCAGAGCGTGCCTGCCACGCCGGCGGGTCCGACCATGGCCGCCGCCAGCACCGCCTTCCGACCGCCGGCATCGCCCTTCGCGCCGGCACCGGTGAACTACGCAGCGCGACTCACCCGCGACCAGCAGCTGATGATCATCGGCGGTGCGATCTTCCTGGTCGGCGCGATCATCGGCGACGACGCCGGCACCGTGATCATGGTCGGGGGCGCGGGCGTCGGGCTGTACGGGTTGTATCTCTATCTGGAGAGGCAGGACTAGAGGCGCGTGGCGCGTGGCGGGTGGTGGGTGGCGCCCATGGGCCGGGGGATGACGAGGCGCTTGACCAGGCGAGCCATCCGCCTGGAGTCGGTACGCGCCACGCGCCACGCGCTAGGCGCCACGCACCATGCACCACGCGACGCTCCTCGCGCCACGCGCCAGGCGCCACGCGCAACTGGGAACCCTCCCCACTCGTCTAGCGTACAACACGTACCTCGCTTCCCTGCCTCCCTGTAACGCTCCGTGAACATCGCGCTTCCTCGTCGAACCGCCCTTGTCCTGGGCGGTGGTGGGCTCAAGGGCTTCGCCCATATCGGAGTGCTTCGCGCCCTCCAGGAGCGCGGGATCGTGCCCACGGTGTTCGCCGGCACGAGCATCGGCGCCATGATCGCCGCGGCCCACGCCGGGGGGATGAGCCTGGAGCAGATGGAGCGGCGCGCGCTCGACCTCCGCCGGCGAGATCTCTTCCGGTTGAACCACATGGGGATGCTGCTCGAGCGCATGCGCTCCCCATCGCTCTACCTGGAAGAGCCGCTGCGCGAGCTCTGCGAGACCACGGCGCCTTCCGGAACCTTCGAGGATCTCAACAGCACGCTGCTCGTGAACACCGTCGACGTGGAGCGCGGGACGCAGGTCGTGTGGGGGCTGCCCGGACTTCGCGACGTGAGGGTTGCCGACGCCGTGTACGCGTCGTGCGCGCTGCCAGGGTTCTTTCCGCCAGGATATGTGGACGGGCGTACGTGCATCGATGGCGGCACGGTGGACAATCTCCCGACGGGGATCGCCGGGTCCGCCACCGACGCGGTGATTGCCGTCGATGTCGGCAACACCGACGTGCATCGGATGCACGAGGCGCTGGGCGGATTTGCATCGATCTACGTGCGTGCCGCGCAGATCATGATGCACTCACTCCAGCAGAAGCCGCTGTCCACGTGGCAGGGTCCGCCGATGCTTCTCATTCGACCGGCGGTCGCGCACGTGAACTGGCTCAGCTTCAACCATACTCCCGAGCTGATCCAGGCCGGCTACGAGGCCGCCGCCGATGGGCTCGACCGAATCGGCGAGCTCCTCTGTCTGGGAAGCGGCGTCTATCCACGCCGCCGGGTGCAGGTGCTGGTCGACCGCGACAGGTGCATCGGATGCCAGACGTGTGTCGCCATGGCCCCGCACCTCATGGCGATGGACGCCGAGCGCAAGGCGTACGCGATCGTCTCGCCGCTGGAGTGGTCTCCCGCCGACGGCGAGTTCGTGCATCACTGTCCCACGAGCGCGATCTCGGTGGAGACGCTCGATGGCTCGCGCCGCACCACGACCGAGCCCACCACGCAGCCGACGCTGGCGGCCGCGGACGACTGACTTGCTCCTGGCGGGAGCGCGAGTGCGGGGGAAGTGAGACGGTGACGAGAGAAGTGAGACGGTGACGAGAGTGGAGTGAGTGATAACGACCAGGGTAAGGGCATGAGAGCGAGTGATGGACCCATCACACATCTCATTTTCCTCACCCTAGCCGTTGTCACTCACTCCACTCTCATAACCCTCTCACCTCCCCCAGCACTCGCGACACCAGCTCCTCGTACCTCCCCACCGCCGCTCGCAGCTCCTCGATATCCACGTGCTCATCGTCGTGGTGGGCCACCGTGATGGAGCCGGGACCGAACAGGTAGGGCGTGCCCCAATTCGTGAGCGCGGGGATGTCGGTGGCATAGGCGACCACCGACGTCGGAAAGCCTGCTACGCTGCCGAGTCGCACCGGTGGGATGACGGCGATCTCGTCCAGCTCGGCCCGTCCATCGATGCGCGCGCGCACCGTGCGCAGCACGTCCTCGGCGGGCGACACGATCCGGATCATCACCTTGGCTTCGGCGCTCGGTGCCACGATGTTGTCGGCGAGCCCGCCCTGGATCACGCCGACGTTCACGGTCGTCTCGCCCAGCAGCGGGTCGACCGGCAGCTCGAGCGACCGCAGCGACTGGAGCACGTCCACGAGGTCGTGAATCGCCGAGTGACCGAGATGCGGGTACGCGGAATGTGCCGCCTTGCCTCGTGTGCGTACGACGAGGCGGAGCCCGCCCTTGGTGCCCAGCGCCAGTGTGCTCTCGGTCGGCTCCCCGTCGATCAGCGCTTTGCTCGTCGTCGGCACCCGGTTTGCGGCGAGCGCCCCGTCATGGTTCACCTCCTCTCCGACCACGAACAGCAGGCCTACCGGGACGCCTCGGTCGCGCAGGCGCTCGCCCGCGCAGATCATCGCCGCGGCGATCCCCTTCGCATCGCAGGCGCCACGCCCCCAGAGACGGGATCCTTCCGCGCGTGGGGGAAGGAATGGGGGCACGGTATCCAGGTGCGTCGAGAGCGTCACCAGCGGAGGCTTCTCACCGACCGCCAGCACGTCGTCGCGTCCCGCAGCGACCCCGATGCGCGTCACCCGCCACCGTCGCTCCTCGAGGACGCGATGGACGAACGCCACCACTTCGCCTTCCCGACCGGACGTCGAATCGATCTCCATGAGCGAGATCGCGAGCGGGAGCGGATCGTCCGTGAATGTCATGAGCGCGCGGGCGGGAGACGAGCGACGCGTGGAGCGGAGATGCGGAACACTATAGATTACCATCAGCCTGCCGCCAGTCGTCGTCGTGCAGGGGTTGCATCGGCGAGACGGACGGCAGTGGCTCCGTGTCGCACCTGCGTGCAGGCGCGATCCTTCCACGAAACAGGCGCATGACCTCCAATTCCTTCGGAAGCCGGGCGACGCTCGTCGCCGACGGTCGGAAGTACACCATCTTCCGTCTCGACTCACTCCGGACCGTGCGCGGCACCACGGTGGACCGGTTGCCGCTCACGCTCAAGGTCCTGCTCGAAAACCTGCTCCGCAACGAGGATGGCGGCTTCGTGCATCCCGCCGACATCGAGCGATTGGCGAGTTGGGATGTGACCGCCGGCATCCAGCACGAGATCGCGTTCCGCACGAGCCGTGTGCTCCTCCAGGATTTCACCGGCGTGCCCGCCGTCGTCGACCTCGCGGCGATGCGCGACGCGATCGCAACGCTCGGAGGCGATCCCAAGCGCATCAACCCGCTTCAGCCCGTAGACCTGGTGATCGATCACTCGGTACAGGTGGACGAGTACGGGAGCGAGGCGGCGTTCCTCATCAATCAGGACATGGACTTCCAGCGGAACGCCGAGCGATACGCGTTTCTGCGTTGGGGACAGCACGCCTTCGACAACTTCAGCGTCGTGCCGCCCGGCACCGGCATCTGTCACCAGGTGAACCTGGAGTATCTGGCGCGGGTGGTCTTCTCGAGCACGGCGAATGGCGAGCAGTACGCGTATCCCGATTCGCTGGTGGGCACGGATTCCCACACACCGATGGTGAACGGTCTCGGCGTGCTGGGGTGGGGCGTGGGCGGCATCGAAGCCGAGGCCGCGATGCTCGGCCAGCCACTCTCGATGCTCGTCCCGGAAGTCGTCGGCTTCAAGTTCAGCGGACAGCTCCCGGCCGGTGCAACGGCGACCGACCTCGTGCTCACCGTCACGCAGATGCTCCGGCAGAAAAAGGTGGTAGGCAAGTTCGTCGAGTACTACGGGCCAGGCCTCTCGAGCTTGTCCGTGGCCGACCGCGCCACGATTGGGAACATGTCGCCCGAATATGGCGCGACCGTCGGCTTTTTCCCCGTAGACGAAGAGACGCTCAAGTACCTGCGGTTCACCGGACGTGATGAGCACCGCGTGCGTCTCGTCGAAGCGTACTGCAAGGAGCAGGGTCTCTTCCGCACCGACGACACGCCCGATCCGAGCTTCAGCGACACGCTCGAGCTCGATCTCGGCACGGTGGAGCCCAGCATCGCCGGACCCAAACGGCCGCAGGATCGCGTCCCGCTCCGCATGGCCAAGACGATGTTCCAGCAGGCGCTGCAGGTGGAGCTCGAGCGCGTGGGCACGCTCGGCGGCATGGCCACGATCTCGCGCGCCCACGCGGTATCATCGAAGCCCGAGCTCTCGACCGCCGTGGTGGCGACGGAGCCGAACGAGCAGGAGCCCGCCGATACCGCCGTCCCGGTGGAGATGAAGGGGAAGCAGTTCTCGCTCCGCCACGGCTCGGTGGTGATCGCGGCGATCACCAGCTGCACCAACACCTCGAACCCGTCGGTCATGCTGGGTGCCGGCCTGCTCGCGCGCAACGCGGTGGCCAGGGGGCTGACCACCAAGCCGTGGGTGAAGACGAGCTGCGCACCGGGCTCGAAGGTGGTGGCCGACTACTACGAGAAGGCCGGCGTCATGGAGCCGCTCGAGAAGCTCGGCTTCAACATCGTCGGCTATGGCTGCACGACCTGCATCGGCAACTCGGGGCCGCTGCCCCAGCCGATCGCCGACGCGGTCGAGGAGCACAAGCTGGTGGTTGCCGCCGTGCTGTCGGGCAACCGCAACTTCGAGGGTCGCATCAACCCGCTCACGCGCTTCAACTACCTCGCGTCGCCGCCGCTCGTGGTCGCCTACGCGCTCGCCGGTCGGCTGGACATCGACTTCAACACCGAGCCCCTGGGCATCGGCGCGGCCGGTCCAGTGTTTCTCCGCGACATCTGGCCATCACCCAAGGAGATTGCCGACACGGTGTTGGGCTCGGTGAAGAGCGAGATGTTCCGCACACAGTACGCGAACGTGTTCCAGGGCGACGAGCGGTGGGCGGCGCTCCCGGCGCCGACGGGCGACATCTACGCCTGGTCGGACGAATCGACCTACGTCAAGAATCCGCCCTTCTTCGAGGGCATGTCGGTGGAGCCGTCGCCGCCCCAAGCCATCCGGGAGGGGCGTGTGCTCGCGATGCTCGGGGACTCCATCACGACCGACCACATCTCCCCGGCTGGCACCATCCCGGCCAACAGCCCGGCCGGCAAGTGGCTCATCGCGCAGGGCGTGCCGACCACCGAGTTCAACTCCTACGGCGCGCGCCGCGGCAACCACGAGGTGATGATGCGCGGCACGTTCGCGAACATTCGCCTGCGCAACGAGCTCGCGCCGGGCACCGAGGGCGGCTGGACGACGCGGACCGCCGGCGGCTCACCGGTGACGATCTACGATGCGGCGATGGAGTACAAGCGGCTGGGTACTCCATTGCTCGTCATCGCCGGGAAGGAGTACGGCACCGGCTCTTCACGCGACTGGGCCGCGAAGGGGACGCTCCTGCTCGGCGTCCGCGCCGTGATCGCCGAATCGTTCGAGCGCATTCACCGCTCCAACCTCGTGGGGATGGGCGTCATCCCGCTGGAGTTCAAGCCGGGCGACACGCGCAAGACGCTCGGTCTCACCGGCTTCGAGACGTACGAGATCGAGGGGATCGATGCGGCGATGACGCCGCGGGCCGTACTGGACGTGAAGGCGACCGCGGTCGACGGCTCGGTGAAGCGCTTCGAGGTGATCTCGCGCATCGACACGCCGGAGGAGGTGACGTACTACCGGCACGGCGGAATCCTGCACTACGTGCTGAGACAGCTGGTGGGAGCTGGGACGGGGACTGGGGACTAGGGACTCGGGATTCGGGATTGGAGATTAGGGGACGCGGGGTGCGGGCTGCCGGACGTGGAGCCCTCTGTCGGGCCACCGAGCAACGGACTAGAGGGAGTGATTTCCAGTGATTCAGTAGGAGCTAACGGGAGTAAGAGCGTAAAGGGGCACACCCTTACGCTCTTACTCTCTCAAGCAGTACTGAATTACTGAGAATTACTACCGTTAGTCCATCGCTAGGTGGCCGAACAGAGTGCTCCCGCTGCTCGCGTCCCGCGTCCCGCGTCCCGAAATCCCCAATCCCCAATCCCTAGTCCCGAGTCCCTAGTCCTTTGGCAATCGTGGCCGTACGGTAGATGGCGGTGCCGAGAGAGCCTGCACCAATGAGGGCGACGGTCCAGGCGAGGAGGGTGCCTGGGCGCCAGGCGAGTCGGGAGGTGATCGCCGAGTCGAGCAGGGCGGCGAGCGCCAGCAGCACCAGGCGCTCGGCGCGCTGCATCACGCCACCGCGGCAGCTCACGCCCAGCGCTTCGCCCCGAGCGCGCGTGTAGCTCACCAGCATCGATCCGCCTAACGCGAGCGCCGTCGCCAGCGCGCCCCACGGGCGATCGGTGAAGTACACGGCGATGCCGACGAACGCGAAGGCCTCGGCGAAGCGATCGAGCGACGAGTCCAGGAAGGCACCGCGCGATGAGGCGATCCCCCGCGCGCGGGCGACGCGGCCATCGAAGATGTCGGCCGCGCCGCCGAGCAGGATGAACCAGCCCGCGAGCGAGAGCACGTCGCGCGCGAACGCCACCCCCGACGCCAGCCCGAACGCCGCTCCCAGATAATTGAAGAGATCCGGCGACACGCGGGCGCGAACGAACCAGCGCTCCATGGGCGCAATCACCCACATCAGCCAGTCACGTACCCAGGAGCCGAGCAGCACCGTGGTAGGACGTCGCGCCACGTCGGCGTCCACCTCGCGGCCACGCGAGACGACCGCGAACAGCGGCATCGTCAGGAGCAGGAGCGCGATCAGCGAGAGGGCGATCGTGTCGATCAGCGTCATGTCAGCGCCGCCGTTGAGGTCGAGTGCGCAGGAACTGTATGGCTTTGGGCCAGAGGAAGATGAGCGGCCAGCGCCGCTCGCGGGCGGTCAATTCGACCGACACGCCAGTTCGGCGGGTGATCTTCTGCACGATGTAATCGAGCCAGTCCTCATAGAGCACTATGTGCTTGAACCACCGCATCGTTGCACGCGCTTTGCTACGCATGAAGTACAGTCGCAGCGCCAGTCGCTCCCCGGTGGTTGGAGGCGCCGTCAACCTGTAGACAATCCCCAGCGGAGTCACTATCCTTTGCTGCGCCAGTGCTCGTAGCAGCTCACCGTAAACCCGCTGCATCGTTTCTCGTTGTGCCGCGAGCAGTTGCGTGATGCGCTCGTTGCCTTCCGGTCGCACCTCCGCCGCGAACGATGTCTCTAGCAGCGTCCTGCTGTACGTCTCCGCATCGAACTCTTCTGGTAGGTACGGGCGCCCCCATTGATACGTGCGGGCACGTGTCTCGATCAGAGCGTCGCGCACCGCGCGCAGGCTGTCCTGATCGCGCGACCAGAGGAGCTGCACGTGCTGGAAGAGCCGTCCCCTGGTGAAATGATCCTTGCTCTTGCCGGCGGCGGCGCGCTGGAGGTCGACGAGAGTCAGGACGGCGCACTTGGCTTGCCGCGTCCGTCCTTCCAGTGGCACGTTCAAGGCGATCACGTTCGGCTTGAGGACGTGGGCGAGCAGGATGGCGACGATCGGTTTGACGCGCAGGCCGCCCGACGCGCGAAGCGCCGTGTACGCGTCAGGGTACGCGCGCACGATCACGAAGAAATCGTGCGCGCTTTCGGGACGCGCGCCGGAGCGCTGCACGTGCGATCCGTAATGGATGATGCCGAGTGTGGAGGGGCCGAACGCGCGGGCGATGGCGGCGGCGAGCTCGCCGCTCTGGGGAGTGGACGGCGAATCGAGGCCAAACGCCAGCGACTCGCGACCGCCGGAGTCGGCGAGCACGTGGTCGACCGCGCGCGCCGGTGTCGTCAGGCGACGCGGCGCGCGCGGATCTCGGTCAGGGCCGCTTCCATGCGCTCGTGAAGGGTGTCGATGAATGCGTCGAGCTCGGATGGCTGCTGCGGTGGGACGAAGGGTCCCACTATGATAACATGGATCGAGGTACCGGCGAATCGGAGCGCCGCATCGGCCAGGGTGCGCACGTGCCAGATGCCGTCGGCGACGATGCAGTACACGGGCCGTCGCGCCCGTGACAGGATCAGCTTGAGACCTGATTTCATCCAGGGCGCGACCTCGCCACCGCGGGTTCGGTGCCCTTCGGGATAGATGAGCAGTGATTGCTCGCCGCGCTCGACCTGCTCGGCGGCTTCGCGCAGCGACCGCAGCTCGCGCCGTGACGCCGTGCGGCGCTGCGCGAGGAGTGGGAAGCGGGCGAGGCGGGCGAGCGGTGAGATGCCGGGAATGCCGCGACCATAGCGATCGCGGGTCGGGATGATGGGATAGGGGCCCGGGATGAGGTAGATTCCGAGCGGAATGTCGAGGACCGACTGGTGGTTCATCACCGCGATGCACGGCTCGGGCGGGATCGAGCCGCGCACGGTGAGCCGGACGCCGGCGAGCACGCGTGAGAGCCAGAGCGTGGCGCGCGCGTTGGCCTGGAGCCACCAGCGGACGATCGCACGGCGGCGGGATGGCTGGATCGTGATGAGGGGCCAGATGACGAGACGTTGTCCGAGCCCCATCACGACGACGACGTAGAGCATGTAGACGGCGATGAACAGGAGGCTCCGTGGTGCGCGCATCCAGCCGGTCGACGGCCGCGCAGCGCCTGCCGTCGGAGCATGGAGGGTGGAGTTGGTGTCTCTCACTTGGAGGTCTCCCATGGCGACGCGGCCCGACCCGCAAGACAACGACAGCGTCACCGAGTACGACTACAGCAATTTCTACTACTCGACGGGCGATGATGTCTTGGCGATTCTCGAGCCGTTCAATGCGTGGTACGGCAGCGCCAGGCCGCAGGGCTATTATCTGTACAGTCAACCGATGTCAACGCCGCCGACGACGCGCGTCGACCTCGAGGAGCAGCTCGACCGGGCCCAGATCAATCTCCTCAATCTCGCATCGTACAACTATCTCGGCCTCTCCTACCGCCCCGAGGTGGTCGCCGCTGCCAAGCGAGCCCTCGACCAGTACGGGCTGGGCGCTGCCGGATCGCCGATCCTCAGCGGCATGATGGAGGTCCACACCGTGCTCGAGCGCGAGGTGGCGAAGTTCAAGCGCAAGGAAGCGGCGCTCGTCTTCCCCACGGGCTACAGCACGAACGTCGGTCTCATCCAGGGACTGATGCGCCCGGGCGACCTGATCGTCGCCGACCAGAACTCGCACGCCAGCATCGTCGACGGCGCGATCCTCTCCAAGGCGGAGGTGCGCTTCTTCAAGCACAACCGGCCCGAGGACCTCGACCGGAAGCTGCAGGGTAGTGCCGGCCGGAAGGTGGTGATCGTCGAGGGTGTCTACTCGATGGATGGCGACATCTGCCGCCTGCCGGAGATCGTGGACGTCGCCAAGACGCACCACGCGCGCATCATCATCGATGAGGCACATTCGGCCTTCGTCTACGGGCCGAACGGGCGCGGCGTGGTCGAGCATTTCGGGCTCGAGGACGAGGTGGACATCCACGTCGGCACGTTCTCCAAGGCGCTCGGCGGTCAGGGTGGCTACGTGGCCGGCTCCAAGAAGCTGTACAACTACCTCATGGGCTTCGCGCGCTCGCGCTTCTTTTCCTGCGCTCTCTCGCCGGTCGTCGCCGCGGGCGTGCTGGAGTCGCTGCGCATCCAGCAGCGCGAGCCGCAGCTCCGGGAGCGGCTGTGGACCAACGTGGCGCACCTCCGCCGCCGGCTCACCGATTACGGGATCGACGTCGGCGAGTCCACGTCGCAGGTGATTCCAGTCATGATCCGGAACGACCGGAGGATCATGCACATCGCCCAGCGCATCCAGCAGGCGGGCCTCTACCTGCAGCCGATCATCTATCCCGCCGTCGCCAAGCACCGGTCGCGCTTCCGCATCTCGGTCTCCGCGGCGCACACCTTCGACATGCTCGACGAAGCGGCGCTCATCCTTCGCCGCGTGCTGCTCGAGGAAGGCGTGGTCAGTCGCGTCGAGGAAGTGGCGTGATCAAGTACTACTTCGCCGACGTCGTCAACGGATTGTTCGAGTTCCCGACCGAGAACGCCCGGGCCATCATCCCGCCGGAGCTGCAGCCGGTCGAGCTGCACCACGGCTCCAGCATCCTCGGCATGATGGTGATGGATTTCACCCAGAGCGTCGTAGGCTCGTACCGCGAGCTCATCCTCGGGATCATGGTGGCGCCGCTCGTGCAGCCGGGCATGCCCATGCCGCAAGCCGCGTTCTATCCGATGCTGCTCGGCACCACGACGCAGGCGTCGCGCGAGCACGCCATCGAGATGTGGCATCTGCCGCACTACATGCACGACATCCAGATCGCGTGCACCACGGAGAGCGGCACGATGACGGTGTCCGTCACCGACGGACGCGATCCGATCGTCGACATGACGATCGCGGATTACGATTGGAGCCCCAAGGAGTTTCGCTACCAGGCGTTCATGACCGACGAGTCGGGCTTCTACTCGTCGAACATCACCATGGCCGGCGAGTTCTCCGAGCACGAGGAGGAGCGCGGCTCGCTGGTGCTGCACCCGCACGTCATGACCGAGGCCTTCGACCGCGATCGCGTGTCGTCCGTCCCCTTCCGCGAGCAGTGGATGCGAAACGGCGTGCAGACCTTCCAACCCCTCCAAAAGCTGCCGTCGTTCGCCCGCCGATGACGAGTGACGTGTGCGTGATCGTGAACCCGGCCGCCGGCAGGGGGCTCGGTGCACGCACACTCCCGGCGGTTCGTGACGCATTCGCCGCCGTCGGCATCGGTGACGTGCGCGTCTCGGACGTGCCACGCGGCGAGCAGACGCTCGCGCGGCGTGCGATCGAGGAAGGCAAGCACACGCTCGTTGCCGTCGGTGGCGATGGGACGTGGAGCAACGTGGCGAACGTCATCCTCGGGACCGGCGCCGACGTGCGCCTCGGCCTCGTCGCGGCGGGCACGGGGAACGACTTCTACAAGACCGTGGGCGCGCCCGCGCGCGATCCGGCGGCGACAGCGCGCCTGGTGGCAAACGGCACCGAGGTCCGCGTGGACGTTGGGCGCATCGAGGACAAGTACTTCCTCAACGTCGCCGGATTCGGGTTCGACATCGCCGTCCTCGAGGACATCCGCGGCATCGGCTGGCTGCGCGGCCGCGCCCTGTACTTCTATTCCGCGCTGCGGCAGCTCCTCGGCTATCGCGGCGTGGAGATCGGAGTCGGCTCCGACGCGTCACGCCGCCGCGCGCGACATCTCATGCTCATCGTCGCGAACGCGCGCCATTTCGGCGGGAGCTTTCGGATCGCGCCCCAGGCGTCGCTGGTCGATGGAAAGCTCGACGCCGTCTCGATCCACGATGCCACGCCCATGCGACGCTTGCAGCTCTTCAGTGCGGCGATGCGCGGCACGCACGGGGACCACCCCGAGGTGGTCGTGGAGCAGTCGGACTGCTTCCACCTCAGCTTCCCCTCCCCTCCGGCATACGAGACCGACGGCGAGTACAACGTGGCGTCGTCCGCGCAGCTCGAGGTGTGCTGCGTCCCGCGGCGACTGCGTGTTGCTGCCCTGGGAGAGCGCGCCGCGCTCGGCTGAGCGCGCGATGGCTGTCAGATGCGGCGGCGCCGACGTACCTTGCCTGCTGCCTTCACGATCAAGAGGCCGCTGCATGAACAGGCTGTCCGGACCGCGCGTGAACGTGTCATCGCCGGTGCCCGACCCTCTGCGGGCGATGCCGGCGCTGCCAGGCGCCGGGGCAGCGCCGGGCGAATACATAGACTGTCTATGTCGAATACATAGACTGTCTATGTATTGAGCGATGATCTCGATTTTGCTCGCGCTGGCCGCGGGGGTGGCGGTGCCCGACGACTCCACCGCCAGCTTCATGGGACCGGGGGTCTCGCGAGCGCTCGCGGCGCATCGCGCGGCGCTGGTCCGGGATGTCCGCTACGACCTGACGCTCGACGTGACCGGTGCCGACACGGCCTCGGGGACGGTGCGGGTCAACTTCGAGCGGATGCGCGCCGGTGATGTGATCCTCGATTTTCGAGGCCTCGCGCTGCGCAGGACGGCGGTGAACGGCCGCAGGCTCGCGCAACCCGAATTCAACGGCGCACACCTCCGGATCCCCGACAGCCTGCTGGCTACGGGGTCCAACAGCATCGTGCTCTCGTTCGCGTCGGCGATCGCGCCGGCCGGCGCGAGCATCATCAGGTTCCACGATGTCACCGACGGCGCGGACTACCTCTACACCCTGCTCGTTCCCGCCGACGCAAACGCCCTCTTCCCCTGCTTCGACCAGCCCGATCTCAAGGCGCGCGTCACGCTCTCGCTCACTACCAGGCGGGGGTGGACGGCCGTCGCGAACGGCTCGCTCGCTCGCCGCGAGCCGGCCGGAGACCGGGTCACCCATCACTTCCGGCAGACGCGGCCGATGAGCACCTACCTCATCGCTTTCGCGGCCGGGCCATGGGCGACCGTGTCGGGAGACGTCGGCGGCCGGACGCTCACGATGTACGCGCGTGCGTCACGCCTCCGTGAGGCGGAGGCGGACTCGCTGCTACGCCTGAACGGACAGGCGCTGGAGTGGCTCGCGCGCTACTTCGACCGCCCGTATCCGTTCGAGAAGTACGACTTCGTGCTCGCACCCGCTTTCCCGTTCGGCGGGATGGAGCATCCCGGCGCGGTGTTCTACAACGAGGAGACCTTCATCTATCGCGAGCGCCCAACGCTCACGCAGCGATTGGGGCGCACGGCGACCATCTACCACGAAGTGGCGCACCAGTGGTTCGGCGACCTCGTCACCATGCGCTGGTTCGACGACCTCTGGTTGAAGGAGGGGTTCGCCACCTACATGGCGGCGAAGATGCAGAACGCCCTCGACCCGCGCGCTGGCGCATGGAAGACTTTCTACCTGCGCAACAAGCCTCTCGCGTACGCGGTGGACGCGAGCCAGGGGACCACGCCCGTGTGGCAGGAGCTCGCGAATCTCGACCAGGCCAAGAGCAACTACGGCGCGATCGTCTACAATAAGGCACCGTCGGTGCTCAAGCAGCTCGATTATCTGGTGGGCGACACGCTCTTCAGGAACGGCGTGCGCGCATTCCTCGGGACGCACGCGTATGCCAACGCGACCTGGCGCGAGCTGCTGTCGGCGATCGGCGAGTCGGCGAGCCGGCCGCTCGACGACTGGGGCGCCCAGTACATCCTGCGACCGGGGATACCGGTGATCGAGCAACAGCTCACCGTGCGCGACGGTCGGATCGAGCGCCTGGCGCTCGTCCAGCGGCCGGCGCGCGAGCTCTCCGGCGCGGGAGCGTGGCCGGTGCGGCTGGAGCTGCTGCTGGCGTACGACGGCCAGCCCGCCGTCCGGATCCCCGTGGAGCTGGACGGCGACACCACCGTCGTACCGGCGGTGGCAGGACGCGGCGGTCCCACGTACGTGTACGCCAATGCGCAGGACTATGCGTATGCGCTCGTGATGCTCGACGAGCGCAGTGTGGCGTGGCTGGAAGCGAACATCGGCGACGTGCGCGATGACTTCTTGCGCGCGATGCTCTGGGGCTCGATCTGGGACCTGGTGCGCGACGCTCGCTTCGCGCCGGAGCGGTTCGTGGCGATGACGCTGCGCGAGCTCCCTGCGGAGCGCGACGAGC
Organism: Gemmatimonadaceae bacterium; assembly: GCA_035249955.1. GTDB lineage: Bacteria > Gemmatimonadota > Gemmatimonadetes > Gemmatimonadales > Gemmatimonadaceae > DATFFQ01. The sequence goes on along the minus strand of DATFFQ010000129.1, from coordinate 35,044 downwards.
AGATCGCGAGCGCACTCCTCACGCGGCTCACGCGGGCGGTGGGCGCCTACCTCTCACCTGCCGCCGGCGACTCCCTGCTGCCGTCCGTCGAGCGCACGCTGGCAGCCGTTGCCGATGACACCGCGCGCGCGTACGGGCTCCGCAAGTCGCACCTGGATGCGCTCATCGCCAACGCCTCCAGCGACTCCGCGCTCGGCCGCCTCGATGCGCTGCTCGATGGCGACCAGGCGGCGGGCGCGCCACTCCGCCCGCCGACGCGGTGGGCGATCGTCACCACGCTCATCGAGAACCAGGCGCCGAGCGCGGAGCGTCGCCTCCGCGACGAGACACGTCGCGACTCGACGACCGAAGGAAAGCGGCGCGCGTTCGTGGCCGGTGCCGCGCGCCCGTCGGCCGAGGTGAAAGCCAGCTACTTCTCGCGCTACTTCCACGACGCCACCCTGAACGAGGATTGGGCCACGGCGAGCTTGCGCGCCTTCAACTCACCTCGTCAGGCGACGGTCACCCTGCCCTATCTGGTGCCGGCGCTCGACACGCTCCCATGGATCCAGCGCAACCGCCGGATCTTCTTCCTGGGCAACTGGCTATCGGCATTCCTGGAAGGGCAGACGAGCCCCGAAGCGCTCCGGCAGGTCCATCGGTTTCTCACCGATCATCCGAACCTGCCGCGGGATCTCCGACTGAAGATCCTTCAGGCGGCGGATGAGCTGGAGCGGACAGTGAGGATCCGCGGAGGCAGCGGCGCGGTGACACGGGAGATGTAAGTGGCGTGAGTGATGACGACCGGGTGAAGGGCATGAAGTGCGTGATGGACTCATCACCCTGACCTCATGCTCTTCATCCTGGCCCTTGGTCACTCACTGCACTCTCGTCACCCTCTCACGGGCTTCCAAACCGAGTCGCCTACTCCTCATCGATCGGTTCCAGCTCCGCGCCTCCGCTGCCTGCGGAGCCAAACTTGGGTGCCGTGACCTTGCCCGTCGTGGTGCGCGGGGGCTCGTGCTCGCGATCGAAGCGATCGTGGCGCTCCTCGTGGCCCTCGTGCTCCTCGTGCTTGTCGTGCTCCTCGCGCTCCTCCAGCCGGTCCTTCCGCTCGTCGTTCGGCATGCGTCGCTCCTCGAACAGGTCTGCCGGAATCGGGGCAGGGCGCGTGCCACCAGTCGATGCGCGAAGCGCCCGGGTCGTCCTGCACGACCCGGGCGCTCCTGCCCACGTGAGCCACGCGTTAGCCGCTACGGGCGCTCGACGTCGATCGTGTGTCCCACCACGGCGCCAAGCAGACCGCCCGCGGCGGCGCCGATCACCGCGCCCTTCACGTCACGACCGATAGCCGCGCCGGCGATCGCACCCGCGGTCGCACCGATGAGTGCGTCGCGCTTGGTGTTTCGCTTCACCTCCTGCCGGGGAGCGGGGGCCGGGGCACGATAGATGGTCCCCGTGGATGCACGCTGCACCGGCCGCGGTGCGGGTGCTGGTTGATAGATCACCGGCTGCGGCGCCGGTACGTAGCCCTGATAGCCTTGGTACGCCTGCTGGGCGTACGGCTGGTTCACCGGCGCATAGCCCAGCTCGGCCGGTGAGATGTACGACTGGGGATACGGCTGGGCCGAGGCCGCCAGAGCCAGATCGCGGCTCAGCGCCTCGTCGATCTGCGGCTGTTCGTCGCCGCCACAGGCCGTAACCACCGCCGCGAGGGGCACCGCCAGTACCCACCAAATTGAGCGCATTGTCGCCTCCCTGAGCTTACACGCCAAGGCCCTGGAACAGGCACGCCAGGTGCCAGCTATTAGCCTCATACACAAGGGGTTAAACCGCGTACGCGTCCCCCTGCGGGACACAGATGTGTCCTCGTGGCGAGAAAGGCGTGAGCTGTGACGGACAAGTGTTGGGGGGGTGAGTGAGCTGCCGGCCTCTCGCCCCGTACCCCCGCACCCCTGTCGTTCTCGCCGCTCGCCATCCTATCTTGGCCGCAACCCAGACCTCCAGGAGTATTCATGCACGTGAAGAGACGTCGCCTTACGACGGGTGCTGCCCTTGCGGTGATGGCCGCCGTAGCGGGGTCGGCCGCCGCGGCCAGGGCCCAGGACGCTTCAACCGACACACTCAAGGTTGGGGATATGGCCCCCGACTTCTCTCTTCCCGGTGCCACCCGGGAGGGGCTCATGGAGCAGCCGATCCGGCTCTCCGACTTCCGCGGTCAGACCGTGGTCCTCGCGTTCTTCTTCCAGGCACGAACGCGAGGCTGAACGGTCCAAATGGAGGCGTACCGTGATCAGTACGCCACGCTCTTCAACGGTGGGAACAACGTGAAGGTGATCGGCATCAGCGTCGATCCCGATACCACGCTGGCCAGCTGGGCGAAGGAGAAGAACTTCCCCATGCTGTTCGGCAGCGATACGAGTGGCGCCGTTGGCCGCAAGTACTTCTCGTACGATGAGAAGCGGAAGGTGGACATCCGCACGTTGTTCGTCGTCGCGCCGAACGGCAGCATCACCTACATCGCTCGGCCGTTCAACGTGATGTCGCAGAACGCGTACACCGAGCTCGAGGCCGCCGTGGACAGCGCGGCCCGACACGGATCCTAGGGTCGAGTCCGGGCAGCGCACCGACGATGGTGCGCTGCTCGCGGAGCTCTACCGCGCCGCGGTGCGCGCGGCGGCGCCAGGTCGGGCGCTCGGCCAGGCACTCCAGTCCATTCAGATCCACCCTGGCGCTCGGATCTCGATCGTCTCGTTAGGCAAGGCCGCGCACGCCATGGCCGCGGCTGCGGTGGCGCACCTGGCGCGGCAGCGGTGCGAGCCGGCCGGCGGGATCATCGTCGCGCCCGAGGCCTCCCTCCCACCACATCGCGGTCTCGAGAGCATCGCCGGCGATCATCCCCTACCCGGAGCTCGATCGCTCGCCGCGGCCTCGCGCCTCGGCGAGCTCGCCGAGCGCGTCACTGGTGACGACGAGATATGGGTTCTGCTGTCGGGCGGAGCGACGAGTCTCGTGGCCGCGCCGGAGGGCGACCTCCGACCGGAGGATCTGCGCGATCTCTACTCGCTCCTCCTGGGCTCGGGTCTCGACATCGTCGCCACGAACGTCGCGCGAAAGCGGTTCTCGCGTTGGGGCGCCGGACGTCTGGCCGTGGCGCTCGGCGCCGGCCGCGTGCGCAACTTCATCATCTCCGATGTGATCGGCGACGATCCGGCGATCATCGGCTCCGGGCCATGCGTGCCCGACCCGACAACGGCTGCCGACGTGCGCTCGATTCTGACCGGCGGCGGGTTGTGGACGAGACTGCCCGCCGCACTGCGAAGCCACCTCGCGGCGGTCGAGCGCGACCCATCGCTCGAGACGCCCAAGGCTGGTCATGCCGCGTTCCGTCGCGTTCAGGCGCGCGTGATCGCCTCCAATCGGATGGCGCTCGAGGCCGCCGTGTCACGCGCCGCCGAGCTGGGACTCGAGGCCCGGCTGGCGAGCGCGACGGTGGCCGGTGAAGCCGCTGACGTCGGCGCGCGCCTGGTGGCGCTCCTCCTCCACTACGACGATCCGCGCGCCGATCTCGAGGGGGAGAGCCCCGGCCGCAAGTGCCTGGTGTGGGGCGGCGAGACGACCGTCACGTTAGGCGACCGATATGGACGTGGGGGACGATGTCAGGAGCTCGCCCTGGCGGCGTCGAAGGCCCTGGCCGCGCATCGCGCGCCGCCTGGTGTGTGCTTGCTCGCCGCCGGCACCGATGGCCGCGATGGCGACACCGACGCGGCAGGTGCGATCGTGGACCGGACGACCTGGGATGCCATCTCCCGCGCCGGCATCGATCCCGAGGGTGCTCTGGCCAGGCACGACAGCTACGCCGCCCTCGATGCCGCCGGTGCCCTGCTCCGCACAGGTCTCACGGGCACGAACGTCATGGACATCATGATCGGCCTCGGCACCATGCGCGCGGCCGAGGCGGAAGAGGCAGCATGAACTGCGCGTGGCGCGTAGCGCGGAGCGCTGGGCGTGGGGCGTGGCAACCAGTTCCCTACCGCGGTCGGGCGTGGGGCTCCTGCTGGGTGAGGCAGTGCAGCGTGCCCAGCCCCCACACGAGGTCGACCGCGTGGATCCCGATCACCTCGCGATCCGGGAAGAGCTCGGCGAGCGTGCCTAACGCGATGCGGTCGTTGACGTCGTTGAAGGTTGGAACGATCACGACGCCGTTGGCGATGTAGAAGTTGGCATAGCTGGCCGGGAGGCGTTCGCCATCCATCACCACCGGGCGCGGATACGGCAGCTTCACGACGTGAAGCCCCTCCGGAGACGCACGCGCCGCGAGCTCCAGTCGTCTCAGGTTGTCGGCCGACCGCGCGTGATTCTCGTCGGCGGGATCCTCCTCGTAGGCGAGCACCACCGTGTCCGCCGACACGAATCGGGCGATGTCGTCGATGTGACCATGGGTGTCATCGCCCACACAGCCCTCGCCCAGCCAGATGGTTCGGCCGATCCCGAGATACTGCGCGAACGCGTGCTCGTACCCGGCGCGGTCGAGTCCGGGGTTCCGCTGCTGGACGTCGGACAGCAGGCACTCCTCCGTAACCATGAGCGTCCCGGCACCGTTCGGCTCGATCGCTCCGCCCTCGAGCACCAGGCGTCCCGCGCCGTCGGGGCGCATCGCCTCGATGAGCGGCAGGCCGGAGATGCGCGCCATCGTGCGTGCCACCTGTTCATCCAGCTCGTAGTTCTCGTACTTCGCCCAGGCGTTGAATTTCCAGCTCACCCACTGCACGTCGCCGTCGGCAGTCATCACCGCCGTGCCTCCCGAGTCGCGCAGCCAGACGCGATCCGTGGGTACCAGGTGGAGCTGGCAGCGCGCGATGTCCACGTCGTGCGCGCGCAGCGACCGCAGCGCGTCGTCGCGAACCTCCTCCGTGTGACAGAGTATCTGCACCGGCTCGTGCCGATGCAGCACGCGCACGATCTCGGCGTAGACCCACGGGATCGGCTCGAATTTTCCCGGCCAATCGGGACGATGATGTGGCCAGCCGACCCAGGTGGCGCGATGGGGCTCCCACTCGGCCGGGAGTCTGTGGGGACTGGGAGCTGGGGACTGGGGACTGGGGACTGGGTCACCGATCTATCGTCCTGGGTCGGTCCCGTAACCGTTCCTGATTCGCCAGTCACGCTCCGACAGGCATTGCGCGCATGATTCCTCCAACCATGATCGTCCTCGTCGCGTACTCTTCTCGCCAGTCTCCAGTCCCTAGTCTCCGGTCCCTATATAGCGGCTCAAAATCCCTCCGTACGCGTCGATGCGGCGATCGCGCAGGAAGGGCCAGTTACGCCGTGTGTACTCGATCTGCGCGGGATCGCACGTCGCCACCAGCACGGTCGGCTCGGTGCCGGCATCGGCGATGATACGCCCGAAGGGATCGCTCACGAACGAATGACCGAAGAACTCCAGGCCGTCGGTGCCGGGCTCGGCCTCGAAGCCCACGCGGTTGACGGCGGCCACATACACGCCGTTGGCAATGGCGTGCGCCCGCTGAATGGTGCGCCAGGCGTCGGCCTGTGGCTTCCCCCATTCGGCCTTCTCCTTGGGGTGCCATCCGATCGCCGTGGGATACAGCAGCACCTGGGCACCCATGAGACTCGTGATGCGCGCCGCCTCCGGATACCACTGGTCCCAACAGATGAGCACACCGATCGTGGCGTAGCGCGTCTTGAACACGCGGAAGCCCGACGGCTGCCCTGCCCCCTCGCCATGATCGTAGAGCTCGCCCGGCGTGAAATAGTACTTCTCGTGGTACAGCGGGTCGTCGGGGATGTGCATCTTGCGATAGACGCCGAGCAGCGAGCCGTCGGCGTCGACGACCGCGGCCGAGTTGTGGTAGACGCCGGGGGCGCGCTTCTCGAAGATCGGGACGACGATCGCGACCTCGAGCTCCTTGGCCACGCGTTGCATCTGCTCGACCGTCGGCCCCGGGATCGGCTCGGCCAGGTTGAACCGTTCCGCGTCGGTCACCTTGCAGAAGTACGGCGCGTTGAACAGCTCCTGCAGGCAGACGATCTGCGCACCGCGACTGGCCGCCTCACGAATCCCTTGCTCCGCCGCCGCCACCGTCGCCGATGGATCGGTTCCTACCGACTGCTGGACGAGCCCGATGGTGAATGGAGCCATGCGTGAGTGGTGAGGTGTGAGAGGTGAACGGCGAGCCAACGATGAAGCTATGCCAGGCCCACCGTGGGCGCACGAGACATCAATCCGGGTTCCATCTCTCGCCCCTCATCCCTTGCCCCTCGCCCCTCACCCCCGCTTCCCTCAGCAGCTCGACCACCTCGTCGTCGCTGGTCTGGGAGAAATCGGCGTACCAGATTCCCACGCCCTGGAAACGCGGCGGTGCGGCGACACAGATCACGGCATCGGCCGCGCGCTCCTGGACGAGCTGATCCACCGATTCGGGTGCGCACACCGGCGCCGCGAACACCAGGCGCGATGGGCTGGACCGTCGCAGCGCCAGCAGCGCGGCGCGTGCGGTCACGCCGGTCGCCAGTCCATCATCGACGAGCACGACGGCGCGCCCCGTGAGCCGCGGCGGGGGACGATCGCCGCGAAACACGCGCATGCGCCGCTCGAGCTCGGCCAGCTCGCGGTGAGTCACCTGCTCGATGTACTCGGGCGTGATGCCCAGCATGCGAATGGCGGTCGAGTCGAGCACGCGCGTTCCATCGGGGGCCACGGCGCCGATGCCGAGCTCTTCCTGGCCCGGCGCGCCGAGCTTCCGCGCAACGAACACGTCGAGCGGCGCGTGAAGCTGGCGTGCGATCTCCAGTCCCACCGGAACGCCACCTCGCGGCACTGCCAGCACGATCGGATCCTCGTCGGCGAGCGTCGGAAGACGGTCGACCAGCGCGCGCGCGAGCTGCCGCCCGGCGTCGGCGCGATCCCGAAAGATCATCGCCGGCTCTCGCGAGCGGCGGAGAGGTGCCGCGCGAACCAGGCGCTGGCGAGTGACGCGACCGCCTCGAGCGCACCCGGCTCCTCGAACAGGTGCGAGGCGCCCGGCACGAGCACCAGGTCCTTCTCGCACCGCAGCGCGGCGAACGCTTCCTGATTGAGCGGGATGACGGGGATGTCGTTTGCGCCGACGATGAGCAGCGTTGCAGCGCCTACCTCGTCCAGACACTCCATGGCCAGGTCCGGACGACCTCCGCGCGACACGATGGCGGCGATGTCGCCATCCCTGGCCGCGGCCATGAGTGCGGCCGCCGCGCCGGTGCTGGCGCCGAAATAGCCAATGGGGAGTCCGCGTACCTCGTCATGTGCTCGCGCCCACTTGGTGGCGAACGCGACCCGGCGTGACAGCAGCTCGATGTCGAACCGCAGATGGCCCGTGCGCGCGTCCACCGTCTCCTCCTCCATCGTGAGGAGGTCCATCAGGAGGGTCGCCAACCCTTCGCGGTGGAGCACGCGGGCGACGGCGGTGTTGCGCGGACTCAGGCGCCCGCTACCGCTGCCGTGGGCGAAAATCACGACACCGATGCTTCGCTCCGGAATCGCGAGAATGCCGCGGAGCTCCGCCTTCTCGGCCGGCACCAACACATCGCGGGACCGCGCCTCGGGAGCCGCCATGGTCTCAGTCGCCCTCGGCAGGCGCCACCAAGGATGGCGTCGATGGGTGCTCACGATGCGCCAGGTACACCGTGCGAGTTGGATAGGCGAACTGGATGCCTTCCGCGGCGAAGCGCTGGAAGATGGTCAGGTTCACAGCCTGCTGGATGTCCATGTAGATGTTGTATTCCGGGCTGAGCACGTAGTACACGACCTCGAACTCCAGCCAGGAATCGGCATACCGCAGGAAGTGCACCCGATCCACACGTGCGAGCTCCTGCGTGGCGATGATCTCACGGACCATGGCCGGGATCGCGGCCAGCTTGTCGGGCGCCGTCTCGTACGCCACGCCGAACCGAAAATCGATACGGCGCTCCCGCATGCGCTGATAGTTGCGTATCCGGCTGTTCAGCAGGGCGCTGTTGGAGATGATGATCTCCTCGCCGCTCAGGCTGGCGATGCGCGTCGTCTTGAGCCCCACGGCTCGCACCGTTCCGAGCATCCCGTCGACGATGATGAAGTCGCCGATCGCGAACGGTTTGTCGACGGCAATGATGACCGCCGCCAGGACATCGCCGAGCGTCGTTTGCACCGCCAGGGCGACCGCGATGCCACCGACGCCGAGGCCGGCGATGAGCGCCGTGACGTCGATGCCGATGTTGTCGAGGGCGAGCAGCAGCATTACCGACCAGAGTAGCACGCGGGCGAGGAAGCTGAGCGAGCCGATCATCGTCGTCGAGCCGCCGGCGGCCGCGTGGCGTGCCGAGTAGTGACGGCCGAAGAAGGTGATCAGCGCCGTGCCCCAGATCGCTCCCTGAATCAGGATGGCGATCGCCATCAGACGCGCGATCACGGTGCGTTGACCCACCCCGAGCGCCAGGACCAGCGATCCGGTCAGCACGGCCGTGACCATCAAGAATCCGAGGTGCGTTCGGCGCACGATCAGCAACACGGCGTCGTCGGCTCGGGTGCGCGTGCGCTCGGCAATCCGCGTGAATCGCTTGACGAGCAGCGTGCGCACGAGGACGAGGAGGCCGGCGGTCAGCAGGAACGTCGCGGCCGCGATCAGCCACGTGCGGATCGTGTTGCCGTAGTACGGGGAGTCGAGGAACGTCTGGTAGAACATGTCGTTTCAGGACGACCGCTCGTCCGTCCGTCGGCGTGCTCCTTGCACCTCGCAGCGCCGGGGACCGTGGAGCGTGGCGTTGAAGATCATCTTGCTATCCGATGAACATCTCAGGCTGGAAGATGCAGCGGGACCGCTCACGATAGAAGCGGAGTCGGCGGAAATGGTGTATTCTCCCTTTCACATGGTCGCGAGCGGACTCGCGACCTGCGTCTTCGCGCTGCTGCAGTCATGGGCCCAGCACGCCGGGGTGAGCGCCGAGCGGCTGGCGGTCGAGGTGCGCTGGGCATTCGCCGAGAAGCCGCACCGGGTGGGCAGCTACGACGTGCGCATCCAGTGGCCCGGATTGCCCGAGGGACGGCGGGAAGCAGCGGCACGCGCGTCATCACTTTGCGCCGTGCACAGGACGCTCGAGCACCCGCCGGCGATCGAGGTGGAGGTGCTGCAATGACGGTGCCGGTCGTGCGCTTCGTTTACGGCGGTCGCGAGCAGGCCGGCAGCGGAACCGGGCGGCCATATACGCTCGTGTACGACGGCGTGTGCAACGTGTGTGGCCGACTCGTCCGCCTGCTCCAGCGATGGGATCGTCATCATCACGTCGAGACCGTTCCCTTCCAGCAGGCCGGCGTGGCGGCACGCTTCCCGTGGATTCCGATGGAGGCCTACAACGAGGCGGTGCAGCTCATTGGCCCGGGTGGCCACACCTGGCAAGGCGCCGCCGCCATCGAGAAGCTGCTCGACATTCTCCCCCGCGGATGGCTGGTGCGGTGGCTCTTCAGGCTGCCTCTGGTGGGCAAGCTCGCCGACCGATTCTATCGATGGTTCGCGCGCAACCGTTACCGCTTCGGCTGCGGTGAGCATTGCCAGTATCGGCCGGAGCGAGTCGAGTTCGAGTGATGCACAGGCTCGCCGGCGCCTGACGAGTGCGAGGACTTCATGCTCGTCACCCTGAACCCTGGTCACTCACTCCACTCTCGTCACCGCTTCACTCACCCGCCTGCGCTCGCCTTCCTTTCGTTTCCGCGCCATCACCAGACCGCGCATCCACGCTTCCATGCGCTGCGACTCGGTAGCCTCCAGCGCGGTGCTGGTACGGTAGATGCCGTCGGGCGCCGTACCGCCTGATTCTCGGATCACGTTCTCGATGAGCGTCCGCCACGTGCGATGCTTGAGGCGGCGACCGACGGTGGACAGCGCCAACAGATCGGGCACCGTCGCCGGACGGTCGATGGTGCGCACCTCGAAGCGGAGTGCATCGGCCAGCTCCTCGGCCTGAAACGTGATGGCGCCGGCCATGGGGTGACCTTCCAGCGTGACGCACGTGAATGCGTGCTCGGTGAGCTCCTCGACGCGCACCTGGATCGTGCCCCGCAGTGGGAGTGCGATCGTGAGCGTCGCCCCTTCCTCGACACGGCTCGGCGTGCCGGGCTCGACGTCCAGGTTCATCGTCGCGCGCGGCACCAGCTCGGCGAAGCGCTCCCGCACGCGCGCCAGCAGCTGTGACGCCCCGAGCCGGCTGCCGACGATCGTCGTCCAGTAGCGTCGCAGGCGGAGCGGTCCGAAGCCCTCGTCAGGCAGCTGCTCCGGGACCACGTCGACGAGCACCGCCAGCCCCTCGTCGAGCGGCGTCGGCTCCACGCCCAGCACGTCGGTCAGCGCGTTTTCCTTCCCTTCGGCGATCACGTTCCCCTCGAGGAGCATCGTGATCTGATCGACGGTCGCCGGGGTCTCCACGCCAAGCGTTGACGCGAGTGACGCCCCCGCCGATGCCAGCCAGCCCGGCAAAGGCACGCGGAGCGGCGTCCGCCCGGTGAGGCGCTCGAGCCGGTCCAGCAGGTCGGTCATGCAGGTGGTCTCGGCACCGGCGAGCTCGAGCACCACACGCGAGAGGTCCTCACGTTCCACCGCGCGCACGAGCGCGGCGGCGGCGTCTTCGGCCCAGATCGGCTGGAATGCCTGGCGGCCATCATCGATGACCGGCACCGCCGGCAGCGTGCGCACCATGCGCAGGATGAGGGAGATGACCTCGTCGCCGGGGCCGTACACGTTGCCCGGGCGGCAGATCACCCAATCCGCGTCCATCGCCTCGACCAGCTCCTCGGCGGCGCGCTTCGAGCGGTGGTAGGCGCTCGTGCCGCGGCCCGCGCCTAACGACGACACGAACACGAACCGGCGAGCGCCCGCACGCTCGGCCTCGGCGATCATGTTTCGCGTCCCGCGCACGTTCACGCTCTCGAACGTGACGTCCGGTGGCGCCTCGGCGACGATCCCGGCGATGTGGAGGACGGCATCGCAGCCGTCGGCGGCGCCCTTCACCTGGTCAGGGTCGCTCACCGTGCCTTCGCGCGGTTCCACGCCCTTGGCCCACTGGTCGCAATCTCTGACGGCGTGGCGCGACAGCAGGCGAACGTCGTGGCCGCTGTCCAGCAAGCACAGCACGGCCGCGGTCCCGACGACCCCGGTGCCGCCGGTCACCAGCACCTTCACGCGGTGGCCTCTCCCGCCGGCAGCTCGCGGGTCGCCCGGCGCGCCACGGACGGAGGGCGCGCGCCATCGGCCTTCTCCCAGGAGTCCAGCAGATCGCACCCGTCGCAATGGTGGCAGCGCCACTCGGCGTCGACGCGCGCGCCGAAGTAACCGAGAATGAAGCGCGACCGGCAGCGGACCGACTGGCAGTACTCGATCATCGCGTCGAGCTTCGCCCGATCTCGGGCGCGCCGCTCCTCGTACGTGGTCAGGTCGGCGCTCAGATCGACCGCTGTCAGTCGGTCGGCGAGCCGCTCCCAGCTGCCGCCGCGGTGCTCCCGCACCAGGCCATGCTTCTTGAGCAGGATGAACGTGATGCGCGCCTTGCGCATGGGCACGCCGGCCTGGTTGGCGATGTCGGCCAGCGCGACAGGTGTCTCGAGCGGATGCTGCTCGAGGGCGAGCGCCACGCGTGCCGCCTCCTCCACTTCCGGATACTTGCCGCCCAGGAAGTACGACTGGATGCGTCGATCCTCGACGCGGTAGAACAGGATGCAGCGCGCCGGGAGTCCATCACGCCCCGCCCGACCCGCTTCCTGGTAGTACGACTCCACCGAGCCCGGAAAGTGATAGTGAATGATGAAGCGAATGTCGGACTTGTCGATCCCGAGCCCGAACGCGTTGGTGGCGACCATGGCCTTGAGCTCGCCGGCCATGAAGCGATCTTGTGAGTCCTTTCGCTCGGCCGCCGGCATCTTGCCGTGATAGATCCCGACCGGAAACCGCTCGCTGAGCAGGGCGTGGAGCCGCTCGGTCTCCTTCACCGTCGCGACGTAGACGATCCCCGTGCCATTCAGCGAGCCGAGGAGCGCCTCGAGGTCCTGGTCCTTCACCGCGCTGTTGACCGTGCGACGCACCTCGAAACGCAGGTTTGGACGCGCGAAGCCGGTAATGGTGATCTCCGGGTCACGCATGCCGAGCTGCCGGATGATGTCGTCGCGCACCTCGCTGGTGGCGGTCGCGGTGAGCGCCAGTACCGTCGGCCGACCGAGTCGCGCGACGATCGAGCCGAGCGTGATGTAGTCGGGCCGGAAGTCGTGACCCCACTGGCTCACGCAGTGCGCCTCGTCCACGACGAAGAGACTCACCTCTCGCGCGCGCAGTCGCTCGAAGAACTCGCGGTCCTTGAATCGCTCCGGGGTGAGATAGAGGATTTCGCCTTCGCCATCCTCTACCTGACGCTGTGTCTCACGGGTCTCACGGGTCGAGAGGTGCGAGTGCATCGCCAACGCGTCCACGCCGTGGGCGTTGAGCTTGTCCTGCTGATCCTTCATGAGCGCAATGAGCGGACTCACGATGACCGTGAGCCCGGGGAGCAGGAGCGCCGACAGCTGATAGATGAGCGACTTGCCGCTGCCGGTGGGCATCACCACCAGGGCATCGCGCCCCTGCAGGAGCGCACTCATCACCTCCCACTGCCCCTCCTGAAAGTCCTCATGACCGAATCGCTCGGCGAGGACTTTCCGCGCCTGCTCCCGGCTGACCATCCCCTGCGGCATGAGCAGAGGGTAGGCAGGAAGCGGGCCGTTGCGGGACGCGGGACAGGCGTAACTGGCTGGCATCCAGAACGCAGGGCGACAGCTCGTTGCACGGCGCCGGGAGCCGCGCCCCGCTATTCGTCGCCTTCGGGGCGGCCGAACAGCAGTTGCAGGAATGGGCGATCTTCCGGGCGAGTGAAGACGTAGATGTGATCGCCGGCCATGAGGACGGTGCTGCCGCGGGGCGCGACGAGATCGTGACCGCGCACCAGCATCGTCACTGCGGTGCCGTCGGGGAATGGCAGCTCGGCGAGCGCCACGCCGGCCACCGCGAGCGCGTGATCGATGTAGAACGAGAGCAGCTCGCCGTTCAACGGCTGCAGTGACTCGATTTCGATCACGGCTTTCGGCGCCGGCGGATCGCGGGACTCGAGACCCAGCTTGCGTGTCACCCAGGCTACCGTGCTGCCGGGCACGAACGCGTTGGCGACGACGACGAAGAACACGATGTCGAAGATCCGCTCGGCGCCCGGCGCCGCCGCCAGCACCGGGAACGTTGCGAGGATGATCGGTACCGCGCCGCGAAGTCCCACCCACCCGATGTACAGCACTTCCTTCAGCGGATAGCGAAACGGCGCGAGGCAGACGGCCACCACCAGCGGCCGCGCGACGACCGCGAGGAACAGCGCAACCCCGAGCCCGAGCATCGCCACTTCGGGGAGACGCGACGGGACCACGAGCAGCCCGAGCACCAGAAACATCGCGATCTGACTCAACCAGGCGAGCGAGTCGTGCACGCGCACGAGACCCGGGCGATAGGGGAGCCTCGCGTTCCCGATGATCACGGCCGCCACGTACACGGCCAGGAAGCCGCTCCCGTTGAGCATGGTGGGCACACCGAACGCCAGACACGCAATCGCGAGCGACAACGCGGGGTACAGTCCGCCCGCCGGGAGACGAATGCTGGTGAGCACGAAGCGGCCCAGCATGCCGATGGCGATCCCCAACACCGCGCCGATCACCATCTCCAGCACGACCTCCAGCCCGAGATGGACCCAGTCGAGACCCGCCGGCTGCGTGAGGGCGGCCGTGAGCGTCGTCGTGAGTATCACCGCCATCGGGTCGTTGATGCCCGATTCCACCTCCAGTGTGACGCCGACGCGTCGCTTGAGCTGGATCCCGCTCCTTCGCATCACCGAGAAAACGGCTGCAGCGTCGGTTGAGGAGACGATCGCGCCGAGCAGCGCCGCCTGCGGCCACGTCATCCCCAGCACGTGCGCCCCGAGCGCGAGGATCGCGGCGGTGCCGATGACCCCGAAGGTGGCGAGAATGCCCGCCGGCAGGATGTGTTGCCGCACCTGCGCCAGCGGCGTGTTGAGCCCGCCGTCGAACAGGATGAGCACGAGCGCGATCGCGCCCAGCCGGAACGCGAACCGGTAATTCTCGAAGTCGATGCCCCCGATGCCTTCCCAGCCGGCGAGCACGCCGATGAGCAGGAAGATGAGCGCCACCGGGACACTGAAACGCTCGGTCGCCCGGCTGGTCAGAATGCTCACCGCCAGTAGCGCGCCGAAGGTCGTGAGCAGCAGTGCGGTGGGCATCGGCTCGGCGAGCGGCATGCGAAAATCTGCGGCGTGTTCCTGCGCTTCCGATAGATGGACCGGGGTGTGTCCGCCGATGGAACGGAGCGACTGGCGCCTCCCTTGCAGAGCAGTGAGAACCGCCGCGTCCGGGCCGTACCGTGAGGAGCGGCACTACACCGAGGAGGAAGTCATGGCGGAGATCAAAGTGCAGGAACGTCGTGGTGGACTCGGCTGGCTCTGGGCGCTCATCGCCCTGGTCGTGATCGCGCTCATTCTCTGGTACCTCCTGGGAAGCGATCGCGAGGCAACCGGCCCGGCGGCGGATACCATTGGGATGCACCTCCAACTTCGCGCGCCGACGGCCGAGCTCGAGCCGTTGTTCCTGGCGTGAGGGCGTGGACGTCGACAGGTAGCGAATCAGTCAGAAGGAGACGAGACAATGGCGCGAAAGAAGATCGACCGCGGGGCGCGCGACGTGGCCGGCGTCGGCCCCGATCCGAAGAACACTCGCCACCTCATGCCCCTTGGCGAGCTGAAGAAGTTCCGCATCGCCAGCGGCGAGCCGGACATCCGTGGCTGGAACGTCTATACCTCGAGCGGGAAGGAGCTCGGTGAAGTCGAGGAGCTGCTCGTCGATCCCACGCGCGGAGAGGTGGTGATGCTCGACGTCGATCTCGTCGGCACCAACAAGCACACGCTGGCCCCACTCCGCGCCGCGTGGGTGGATCGCGACAACCGGCGGGTGGTGCTCGACGGTGTGCAGTTCAACGCCGAAGAGGAGATCCCGTCGCTGACGAAGGGGAACCTGACCGACGACGAGGCGCGCCGCTTTACCGAGCGATACGACCGCACGTACGGCGAGCGTGGCTGGGAGGGTGACGCACCGTACAGCGTGCATCGCGCCAACGAGGAGCTGCGCTTCGGGCGGCGTCACCCCGAGATCCAGGAGCACCCGAGCGAGGAGCGGCGCGAGCAGATCGAGAGCCGGCCTCGCGAGGTCTCGCCCGGTGTATCGGAGGTGGTCGTCGAGCGCCGCACCATCTCGGCCGACGATCCGGAATACGCGCGGATCATGCGGGAGTACGAGGAGTCGCGCGAGGTTCGCTACGCGACCGCGCCCTCTCGCCGCCCTGAGGTCGTGGAAGAGGTGGTGGTGAGAAGGCGGATCGAAGGACAGCCGGAGGCGTAAGGCCGACGCGCCGGGGACCGGCGCTGGATGCTAGAGCGATGGGCGAACGTGTGATAGACTCTCGGGGTTCGCCCACCCGCACTGGATGACCGGTCCTCACCTGCCTGGCGCCACCGCTCGGGATCTCGCCGGCCGTTTCATCTGGATCATCGCCGGCGCCGGACTGCTCATCCGTCTGGCGCCGTTGCTCCTGCCCGACGGCTTCTACACGTACAAGGTCAACTACGACGAGGGCGTGTACTTCTCGGCGGCAACGCTGCTCGCGGGCGGCGTCGTCCCGTACCGAGATTTTGTTCTCGTTCATCCGCCGGCATTCTCGCTGCTGCTGGCGCCGATCGCGGCTCTCGCCCAGGCGCTCGATCCCGCCCTCGTTTTCGGCCTGACGAGGGTGCTCGCAGCGCTCGTCGGCGCCACCAACGTCGTGCTCGCCGGCCGGCTGGGCATCCAGCACTTCGGACCGCTGGCCGGCGTGGCCGCCGCGCTGCTGTATGCCACACATCCGGAAACGGTGCGCGAGGAGCGCGGGCCAATGCTCGAACCCGTGCTCAATCTCGCCTGCCTTGCGTTCGCGTGGCTCTGGCTCCGGGCAGCGACGAGCAACCGGCCCCTCAGAGATGCCTGCATGGCGGGCATCGCCGGCGGCATCGCCGTGGCGATCAAGCTCTGGGGAGGCATCTGGATCGCGGCCGCCCTGGTTGTATTGCCGGCGCCGGAGCGCCTGCGCCGTTTCGTGGCGCTCTCTCTGGGAGTCGGGGTTGGCCTGGCGGTCACGTTCTCGCCATTCGTGGTCATGGATCCACGCGCGGTGCTCGAGCAGGTGTTGCTCTTTCAGTTGAACCGGCCGCCGCAAGGAGTCGGCGATCCCTTCCTTCGGGCGGCGCACATCCTGGTGGTGACGGCGCTTGCCGCCCTCACGATCCCGCTGGTCGTCATCCAGTGGCGCACCGTACCAGCGGCCGCGCGCTTCCTCGCCGTTACGTACGTGGTGGTCGCCATCAGCTTTCTGGCCGCCCCGGTCTACTTCCCCCGTTACACGTCGCATCTCGCGGCGCCGGCAGCGATCCTTGGCGGATTTGCCGTGAGCACGCTCCACGAACGCTGGCGCGATCGACGCTTGCTCGGCAGAGCGCCGGTGGCGGCGCTGGTGACGATCGTGACCTTCCAGCTCGGCTACGCCGGGTGGAACACCTACCACTACCGCGCTCCCGAGCAGCGCGACCTCGCGGCGGCAATCCGCACGAAGGTCCCGGCCGATGCGTGTCTCTTCTCGATGGAGCCGGGTTGGGCTATCCTGGGCGGGAGGCTGCCGGAGCCACGCGCGGGATCACCGCTCGTCGTCGATGCACACGCCACGCGGCTGCTGCACGCGGCGCGCTACCGCGGCTCCGGCACCGAGGCGCCAGCGTCACCGGTCGCGCGCGTCATCGACGCCTGCGACTATCTCGTCGTCGGCAACTGGGGACTGTCGCGCGCTCAGCGCGATGAGCTGACGAAAGCCTGGATCAGGCTACACACACGCGCGACGCCAAGTGGTCCCGAGCTCTGGGTTCGCGCCACGCGCTATCCGCTGCCCCCTACCCGCTACGCGCATCACCCTCCGCGCTCCAGCTCGTCGGCGATGGCACCCGCATCGTACATCGTCCGCAGCGCCGCGATGATCCCGCGGACGTCCACACTCACCGCCCGCGCCACCTCATCGGTGAAGATGAACCGATTGGGAAGTGACTCGATGTTCCCGTCGAAGATCAGTCCCACGACCTGCGCATTCCGATCGATCACCGGGCTGCCCGAGTTCCCCCCGATGATGTCGTTGGTCGAGACGAAATTGAGCGGCGTCGACAGGTCGAGCCTGTCGCGGCGCTCCAACCAGCGACGTGGCAGCTCGAAGGGCGGCTTGTTGTCGAACGCGGCCGACCGGCCGTAGAGACCGAAATAGGTGGTCTTGAACGGTGCCACGGTGCCGTTCATCGGATAGCCCTTCACCACCCCGTCGGTGATGCGCAGCGTGAAGGTCGCGTCCGGCGGAAGCGATTTGCCATACGCGGCGAAGATGGCCTGCCCCACTTTTTCGGCGCTGGCCGAGACCGCCGCCTCCAGCCGCGCCTGTCGAGCCGCCAGCGGCCGGTTGAGCGAGTCGATCGCGCGCGCCACGACGACCAGTGGATCGGTCGAGGCGTTCACGGCGGCTGGGCCGCCCTCCACGAGCTGCCGTCTCACCGCGACGTCGTGCAGGCTCGTTCCGCCGATGAGGGCCTCCGCGGCCGCTTCGGGCGTGCGGCCGCGAAGCACGGTGCGGAGGAACGGATCATTTGCCGGGAGATCCTCCTGCGCCGCCCGAAGCTGCGCCGCGAGCATCAGGCGGTTCAGCTCGCGGTCGATGGGTACCTCGCGGAGGAGCTGCTGCCGCACCTGCTCCGCGGCACGCCCGCGATACGCCGGCAGTCGCAGGGAGTCGGGCTTCGCGCTCTCCACTGGCAGGCGGACGGCGTGACCGGCAAGCGTGAGGAGGGGCGCGCCGGCGAAGCCGTGATAGCGAAGCCGGGTGTTGAAGGTGGCCTGGTCGCGGAGCGCGGCGGCGATGGCGTCCCAGGCGCCACCATAGCGCGCCCGGAGCGCGGGATCGCGCTCGATGCGCCCGCGGAAGTCGCGCTCGAACGCGCGCTTCCTGGCCATGATCGCGCTGTCGAGGAGCCCGGAGCGATAGCCAGTAATGGCCTTCTTCGCGTTCTCCAGCGAGAACACCTGATCCTCGAGCTGCCGGGCCTCGGCGCTCTTCTCCACGAGGTCGCGCAGCACACCGAGCTGCCGATCGATGGTGGCAAGCTGCGCCGGATACTGGACGTCGCGGAGAAACTCCATCTGCGACATGGTCAGCAGGCGGCCCGTGGAACCGGGATTGCCCGTGACGAAGACGAGGTCGCCCTCCTTCGCGCCCGCCGAGCTCCACTTGAGAAAGTGCTCGGTGCGCATTGGCGCGCCATCCACCCACACGCGCAGGAGCGCGACGTCGAGATCGTATCGTGGAAAGGTGAAGTTGTCCGGGTCCCCGCCGAAGAAGGCGATCCCTTCCTCCGGGTTCATCACCAGGCGAACGTCGTCGAATCGCTTGTAGCGATACAGCGAGTACATTCCCCCCTGGTAGAAGGTGACCACCTGGCAGGTGAGCCCGGTCTGCTGCCGGCATTCATCCTGAACGGCGGTGATCGCGGCGTCGCGCTGCTGAACCCCCGCAGCCGGAGACGTCGCGCGAATGGCACCTCGAATGCGTTCCGTGACATCCTCGATGGACTGCAGCTGGTCGACGTAGAACCCCGGGCACCGTTTTTCCGCAGCCGAGGTGCCGGCGGTGAAGCCGACATCGTTGTAGCTCGTGTCGCTCGGCGACACAGCGGTGATGCACTGTCGCGCGCAATGGTGGTTGGTGAGCACGAGCCCTCGCGCCGACACCAGCGACGCCGAGCACCCCGGAAGGCGCACCGATGCGAGGCGCACTTTGTCCAGCCATGCCTGGTCGGGGACGAAGTCGTATGTAGTCTTCCAGTAGTCGAGCGGCGGCGCGTCGAAGGTCCACATTGTGCCGAAGTCGCGCCGTGGTGTGGCAGCGGGCTGTGCGCGCAGGGTTGGCGCAAGCGCCGCGAGGAGAAGAGCGGCGCCCAGCGCCCGCGCAAGCGGCAGAAACGTTGCTAACATGGCCCAGGGGGCTAGAGGGTACCCGAAATGGCTCGCATTCTCCAACCTACCGGCCCACAGCGAGTTCGGCGAGGCGGCGCGGCGGCTGCCGGGAAGCATAGACATTCTATGTATCGAGCGTCGATGCCAGGACGCTCGACGGTGAGGCGCGCATGGTAGGCGTCGACCGGCGGCAGACCGAGCGGGGCCGATACCATCTCCTGAGGGATCTGCTGTACTCGCTGCTCCGGGCCATCGGTCGGCACGCAAGCAACTTCTATACGGCCTTCGGCATCTTCCTGATCTCCGGCGCGGCGCTGGCGATCGCCGGTACGTGGGCCTTCGTCGAGGTCGCTGAAACGGTGCGTGAGGGAGAGACGCAGGCGTTCGACAACGCCGTGCTCACGTGGATGGCCGAGCACCGGCTCCTCTGGCTGGAGCGTTCGCTCATCGAGATCACGGCGCTCGGTGATGGGGTGGTGGTAATGGTGATCGCCCTGATAGCGGCGCTCTTTCTCTCCATCACGTCGCACCGTTACTCGGCGTTCCTCCTGCTATTGGCGACCGCCGGTGGTCTCGCGCTGAACGGGCTGCTCAAGCAGGGGTTCGCGCGCCCGCGCCCCGATATCTTTCCCTGGGTGACGGAAGTGTACAGTAGCTCGTTCCCGTCGGGGCACGCGATGACGGCCGCGATCGTGTACGCCACCGTCGCCTACCTCGCGGCGCGCCTCGAGGCGCGCCGCTGGATGCGTTACCTGACGATGACCATCGCGCTCATCCTCATCCTCCTCATCTGCGTCAGCCGGCTGTATCTGGGTGTTCATTATCCGTCCGATGTGCTCGCGGGTCTCATCATTGGCTTTGCATGGGCGGGGTTCTGTATGGCGGGACTGGAAGCCGCCCGGGTGTTCGCCGAGCGCTACGGGAAGAAGCGCGTGCTGGAGCAGGAGCAGGATCTCACCACGCAGGAGCGGCGCGCCGCGGGGCTCGAGACCTGACGAGTGCGCGCCGACGTGCCGCATTACCCCGTACGAACGCGGTGGGCGTGGATCATCGGCGGGTGGCTGATGACCCTGCTCGTCGGGATCCTGATGGCGGTGCCGCTCATGCGGGCCGGCCAGTGGCGCGACGGCGCGCCGTGGGAGATCGGCGTGCTGCGCGCCGTACACGATACGCTGCCGCCCGCCCTCGACCTGGCGATGCTGTCCCTGCCATGGCTGGGGACGAACATCACACTCCTCCCGTTGAGCCTCATCGTCGCCGGCTTCGCGCGCGCGCGCAGCCGCACCGACATCGCGCAGCGCGTGCTCGTGGTGCAGCTCGGCGCGTGGGCGCTCAACCCGCTGCTCAAGGAGCTGCTCGAGCGACCCCGCCCCGAATTCTGGGAACATCGCGGACAGTACGCATTCGCATCCTACCCGAGCGGGCACGCGATCACGAGCATTGCCGTCCTCCTGACTTACGCCCTCCTCCTGCACCAGGTGCGCGGCTGGCGCTGGCCCTACGCGATCGCCGCGCTCATGATCGTGGTGACGCTGTACTCCCGCCTGTACCTCGGCGTGCACTGGCCGTGGGATGTGATCGCGGGCGCGGTAATGGGTACGGTGTGGCTGAGCGTGACGGTCGTCGCGTATCGAGCTGTGAGAGAGTAGCTGTGAGCGGGTTATAGAGAGAGAGGCCCCTCTGTTTGGCCGACAGATCCGGACCGATGACTACGGTCGACCGACTCGTGCCTCCGTGACGAGTCTTGCTCCCGTCGACGGGAAGTCCAGGCGTGACAGCGAGTCGACCAGGGTGGCGGCTCGGCCGGAGCGGTCGGGACGGACGAAGCCCGGCGAGCGCTGGACCGTCGAGCGCAGGGCGGCGTCGCGCACCCCTGCGCCCGGCACGAGGACCGCGCAGGCGATGGCCCCGCGGTTGAGGGGCTCATCGTGCGCGAACGGGCCGTACGTGACCAGATTGCCTAACGAGTAGAAGATCAGCGCATGGCCCCTCCACTCGGCGGCGCGCATCACGTGCGGACCATGGCCAACCACGAGCGAGGCGCCCGCCTCCACCGCCGCGTGCGCGAAGGCCACCGAGTTGCCGCGGTCGAGCCCCAGAAAGAGCTCCGTGGAGTCACGCGTCCGCTGGGCGCCCAGGCCCTCCGCGCCCATGTGCATCGTCACCACCACGAGCGGAACGCGCGCTCGCGCCCGAGCCACGTGCCGCCGCACGGCGTCGAGATCGCGAGGGTCCGGACCGGCCGACGTGCTGAACCCCAGCACCGCGATCGTGTCGCCGCCGCGCGTCACCACCGGCGTGACCATGGTGTCGACCCCGGTCACGAGCACGCCGGCATCCGTGAGATACCGGGTCGTGATCTCGAGCCCTTCCGGTCCCGCATCACCGGCGTGGTTGTTGGCGAGATTGCCGACGACCGCCGCGCTGTCGGAGAGGCGGCGAATCGCCGCAGCGGTGATCGGCGGCTGACGAAAGGCATAGCAGTTCTCCGACCCTTCCCGGCACTTGCGCGGTGCCGGGCCGTCGCCGATCGCACCCTCAACGTTGATGAGGATGACGTCCGCATCGCGCAGCAGGGGGCGGAGTGGCGCGAGGAGCGAATCGGGATTGGGGAGCGCGACGATGCTTCCCGGCCGGCGCCGTGGCGGCGGCGGCCGCCCTGGTCGGCGCCGAGGCGGGGTGTAAACCCAGCTGGTGTCGAGGTTGGTGCCGAGCGTGACGTCGCCACCAGCGCACACTCGCAGCGCCGACCGTATGCCGGCAGCGGGTGAGACGGTCGCCTGCGCAGGCGCGGATCCGGCGGCGCCGAACAGAGTCGCGACGGTGATGAGGGTGCCAGCAGTGGGACGCATCAGCCTCCCCGGTGCGAAGGTAGGCGCGGCGCCGAGCGTAGCGTCGCCGCGCACGATATCCCCTTCCTGCTGGCGGTCAAGGCCTTGCGCCGCCGGCTGGTGATCGAGCCTCGCGGCAGCGCCTACTCCGGCAGTGGCTCGTAACCTGCTCACTGCGCTCTTCGCGATTCGCGAATCGCGAATCGCGAAGAGCTTCAGGAGCGAGGAGCATGGCTGCGACCGGGGAAGAGCCATGAGACGACCGAAAATCAGAGCGAGCCCGCTGGACGATGAGGTGAGCCTGGGGCGAGCGGCAGGTGCGGGGGCTGTCGCCGGACTCGCCGGTGGGCTCGCGATGATGCTCGCGCGCAAGCTGGAAGCGAAAGGACTACTCGGTCGCGACGATTCCGGTGACCCCGAGTGGGACCGGTTCGTTCGCGCCGAGGCACGTCGTCGCAACATACGATTGTCCCAGGCACGCGCGAGACGCATCGCCACCGCCGTCCATCTTGCGTACTCGGCCGCCCTGGGTGCGGCGTACGGGGTGGTGCGAAGCCGCGCAGCCCTGCCCGCCGCCATGCAGGGTACCCTCATGAGCGCGCTCGTGTACTTTGCTACATTTCCAAGCTGGGGGTTGATGCCGCGGCGCGGAGCAGCGCGGCCGCCCACCAGGCAACGCGCGCGCAAGGCGCTCATCCCGATCGGCACGCATGCCGTCTTCGGGGCGACCACCGCCGCCGCGTTCAAGGCGCTCTCGGGTATCACCCCCCGCTGATCGCGCCCCGCGCGCCGGCCTCGCCGAGCGCGTGACGTGCACTGTTCGCTTTTGGGACCGGAAATCCCGGATTCGGCCAGGACGCGCCTCCAGTGCGTCGCAGGCCATCGGATAAGTTGCTGCAACACAATAATTTCAGAGATGGATCCCGCGGCACGTTCCTTTCCTTAAGGCAGGTCGCGGTGGCGCGTTCGCGCCGTCCGTAATCTCGTCAGGAGTGGACTGAATTGGACATCAAGCGCGACCCTCCCAAGAAGACGAAGAAGTACGTGTACGGGGGCATCGCCATCGTCGGCGTGGCGCTGATCACCATGGCGCTGAGCCGCATGGAGCCGGCTGCCCCCTCGGTGGAGCGCGGGACGCTGTGGATCGATACCGTCCGTCGCGGCGAGATGATCCGCCAGGTGCGCGGTCCCGGTACGCTCGTGCCCGAGCAGATTCGTTACATCTCCGCCCTCACCGCCGGCCGCATCGAGGCGCTACCGCTTCGACCGGGGGTGACGGTGACCTCCGAGACCGTCATCCTCGAGATGAGCAACCCCGATGTTCAGCTCGAGGCGTTGGAGGCACAGCGACAGCTCTCGGCAGCTGAGGCGCAGCTGGTCACGCTGCGCACGAGCCTGCAATCCGACCGGCTGAACCAGGAGTCGCAGCTCGCTCAGGTGAACCGGGAGTATCAGGATGCGGTTCGCCAGGCCGAGGTGCAGGAGGCGCTCGACAAGCGAGGGCTGACGTCGGCGGCCGAGCGTGACCGGGCGAAGGAGCTGGCCCAGTCACTCGAGACGAGACTCCGCCTGGAGAGGGAGCGCCTGGCAGTGCTTACCAATTCCATCGAGCGCCAGATCGCCCTGCAGGAGCAGCAGGTGCAGAGAATGCGGGCGGTCGCCCAGTTCCAGCAGGACCGGATCGCGTCGATGAAGGTGCGCGCCGGCTCCGACGGCGTACTGCAGGCGCTCCCGCTCGAGCTCGGCCAGTGGGTCGTGTCCGGCGAGCAGCTCGCGCGCGTCGCCCAGCCGGGACGGCTCAAGGCCGTCCTGCGCATTCCCGAGACGCAGGCCAAGGATGTGGTCGTCGGGCAGCCCTCCTCGATCGATACTCGAAACGGGATCATCAAAGGACGCGTAATGCGTATCGACCCTGCCGCCGAGAACGGTACGGTGGGGGTGGAAGTCGCCCTGGAGGGCGAGCTCCCGAGAGGTGCCAGACCGGATTTGAGCGTGGATGGCACCATTGAGATCGAACGGTTGTCTAACGTGATGTACGTCGGACGGCCGGCGTATGGTCAGGCGGAGAGCACAGTGGGGATTTTCAAGCTGGATCCCGACAGGAAGACCGCTTCGCGTGTGAACGTCAGGCTCGGACGGAGCTCGGTGAACACGATCGAGGTGGTGCAGGGACTCAACGTGGGAGACCTCGTGATCATCTCCGACATGTCCGCCTGGGACGCGCAGGAACGCGTACGACTGCGCTAGACGAACGGACTGCCGAATTCCTTCACTCCACAACCCTCAGGTGTCGCGATGCCATCACAGCCCGGAACCTCGTCCCAATCGGCCGCTCTCAACACATCCGCAGATGGCAGCGGCCGGCCACTGATTCGGCTCGAGGGGATCAAGAAGGTGTTCTACACTGACGAGGTGGAGACTCACGCCCTCTCGGGGATCCATCTCGAGGTGAAGGAGGGAGAGTACCTGTCGATCGCCGGCCCGTCGGGGTGCGGCAAGACGACGCTGCTCTCGATTCTCGGGCTGCTCGATACGCCGACCGATGGCGAGTACGTCCTGGGTGGTGAGCCCGTCGCCAAGCTCACCGCCTCCGAGCGGGCGCGCGTCCGCAATCGGCAGATCGGGTTCATCTTCCAGGCCTTCAACCTGATCGGCGACCTCACCGTCTACGAGAACGTGGAGCTTCCGCTCACGTACCGCGGCATGGACGGGAGCGAGCGCAAGAAGCGCGTGCAGGAGGCGTTGGAGCGCGTCGGGATGGCGCACCGCATGAAGCACTACCCGTCGCAGCTCTCCGGCGGTCAGCAGCAGCGCGTGGCAGTGGCGCGCGCCGTGGCCGGCGATCCCCTCATCCTCCTCGCCGACGAGCCCACGGGAAATCTCGACTCGACCAACGGCGAGGCGGTGATGGAGCTGCTGCGCGAGCTGCACCGCTCGGGCGCCACGATCATCATGGTGACGCACGATCCGCGCTATGCGCGGCACGCCGAGCGGCAGATTCACCTCTTCGACGGACGGGTGGTGGAGGAGGAGAGCACGGCGCAAAAGCTGAAGGACGAGAAGCAGCTGGAGCAGAGCGGCTTCGAGGTGTCCTGAGTCATCGGGCGCGGTGCCTCGTTAGGCACCGCGCCCTTTTTGCCCTCACATCGATACGTGGACCGCGGCACGAGCGGTCCGTGAGACCGCCCAGCGGCATCCTCGAGGATGCCGCGAGAGGGCGGATAGGGATCGTGTTGCCGTACGCGAGCGCGGCCACGAACCGACTTCGCCCCGAGAGGTCCGAGTATGAGTACGATGCTCCAGGATCTGAAATACGGTGTGCGCGCGCTGATCCGCAGTCGCGGCGTGACGCTCGTTGCGATCCTCACCGTGGCGCTGGGGCTCGGCGCCAACATCGCGCTCTTTACCCTGTTCAATGCGGTGCTGCTGCGCTCCGCGCCGGGAGTGACAGAGGCGCATCGCCTCGTCTGGCTCACGCCGGTGTCGCGGCAGGGGCGCAGCCTCCAGCTCTCGTATCCCGCGTATCTGGACTACCGGGACAGCAGTGAAGTGTTCGACGGTCTCGCGGCGTACTCCAGTGTGCCGCTGTCGATGTCGGGCGTGGGCGAGCCCGAGCGCATCGATGGTCAGATCGTGAGCGGCAACTTCTTCGAGCTCCTCGGAGTGCGTCCGGTGCTCGGACGGACGTTCGTCGCCGCCGAGGACCGCCGCGCGGGCGCCGACGCGGTGGTCGTGATCGGTCATACCCTCTGGCAGCGGACGTTCGCCGGCGATCCTGGCGTGCTCGGGCGCTCTGTCACGATCAACGGCCACCCGTTCACGATCATCGGCGTGACACCACCGGGGTTCAACGGCCCCGAAGTCGGGACGCCTCGCGAGGCGTGGGTGACGCTCGCCATGCAAGCCCAGGCGGCGCCCCTCCTCGATGACGCGCTCACCCGCCGGGGAACATGGTGGCTGCGCGCCTTCGGTCGTCTTGCGCCGGAGGTGAATCGCGACCGCGCCGAGGCCGCGCTGCAGGTGATCGCGATGCGGCAGTCGGCCGACGATCCCGAGCAGCTGGGCGATGTCAGGGTGAGGCTCAGCCCGATGAGGGGCGGCCTGAGCCCGGCGGATGGTGGCGACATGATCCCCGTCGGGATCCTCGCGGCAGCCGTCACCGCGGTCATCCTCGTCATCGCCTGCGCGAACGTGGCCAACCTCCTGCTCGCGCGCGCCGTGGCGAGACGGCGCGAGATGGGGGTGCGGTTGGCGTTGGGCGCCGGCCGCGTTCGACTGGTTCGCCAGCTGCTGACCGAGAGCGTCGTGCTCGCGACGGTTGCGAGCGCCGTCGGTGTGCTGCTCTCCACCTGGTTCATCGATGGCATCATGCTCTTCCTCGACATCCCGCCCACGATCGACACCGTGCTCGATGGGAGAGTGCTCGGCTTCGCCGTCGGCGCCGCGCTCGTGACCGGCGTCGGGTTCGGCCTCGCTCCCGCGCTGCAGGCCACGCGGCGCGATCTGATATCGTCGCTCAAGGATGACACCATCGGCCGTGGCACGACGCGCAGCCGAGTGCAGCGAGCGCTGGTGTGCGGCCAGGTTGCGCTCTCGGTCGTGCTGCTCGTGACGACGGGACTCTTCCTGCGGAGCCTCCAGAAGGCCAGCGCGGTGGAGATCGGGTTCGACGCGCGCGCGAACGTGGCGCTCGTGTCCTTCGACCTCCGGCTGCAGGGCTATTCCGATGAGCAGGCGAGCCTTGCGTATGACCAGTTGCTAGCGCGCGTTCGCGCGCTGCCGGGCATCGAGGCCGCTACGCTCGCCGATCTGATTCCGTTGGGCGGTCGAATGATCGGAAGCGGTGTCGTCATCGAGGGTGAGCCGGGCACCGACGGCCCGAGCCGATCGGCCGGGCTGGCCACGGTCCGTTCGGATTACTTCCGGACACTTGGCCTTCCATTGCTCCGCGGGCGCGACTTCGCGGCGACCGACGGTGCGGGAGCAACTCCGGTCGCGATCGTCAACGAGACCTTCACGCGCCGCTACTGGCCGGGCGAGGATCCGCTCGGCAAGCGGTTGAGCCTCGACGGCGAGGACGGTCCCTTCCTCGAGGTCATCGGCGTGGCCCGTGACTCGAAGTACGATGCGGTGAGTGAGGATCCGAGGCCGTTCGTCTACGTTCCGCAGACGCAGCGGCCCTCTTACCTGACCGACATCACGTTGATGGCGCGCACGAACGGCATTGGCGTGTCGTTACTCGCGGCGCTGGAGCGTGAGCTGCGCGCGCTGGAGCCGGGTATTCCGATCTTTCGCCGGACGACCATGCACACCGTGGTCGCCGATGCCGGCGCCAGCCGTCGCCAAGGCTCGCAACTGTTGAGCGCGTTCGGTGCGGTGGCCATGCTGCTCGCGTCGGTAGGGCTCTACGGCGTGATGTCCTATGCCGTGTCTCAGCGCACGCGCGAGATCGGATTGCGGGCGGCGCTTGGAGCGGCACGCCGCGATCTGATCATGATGTTCGTCGGCGAGGGCACGCGGCTCGCCCTGCTCGGTATCGCCGTTGGCCTGGCGGCTGCCGCGGGTATCGCGCAGCTCATGGCCGGGATGCTCTATGGAATCGGTGCCACCGATGCGGCAACATTCGGCATCGTCGCCGTTCTCCTCGTCGCCGTGGCGCTCGTCGCCAGCTATCTCCCTGCTCGGCGCGCGGCACGCGTCGACCCAACAGTCAGCTTGAGGTACGAGTAGCATGTCCTCCTTGAAGTCGTTCTTCGGCGGTGGTTCGGCGCCGGCGAGCTCGCCCTCCGACGCCGCGCAGACCGGCACGGCCGCCCCGCCACTGGGGTCGACGCTCATCACGATGCGCAATCTCGAGAAGGCGTATCAGACGGGGGCCGGCAAGACGTACGTCCTGCGGCGGATCAACATCGATGTCCGTCCCGGTGAGTTCGTGTCGATCATGGGACCATCGGGCGCCGGCAAATCCACGCTGCTGAGCGTGCTCGGCATGCTGGATGGCGCGTGGAGCGGCGAGTTCTACTTCCTCGGCCACCCCGTGCACGCGATGAGCACCAAGGATCGCGTGGCGCTCAACAAGCAGTACATCGGGTTCGTCTTCCAGCAGTACCACCTGCTGGACGACCTCACCGTCGCCGAGAACCTCGACATCCCGCTCTCGTACCGGAACATCAAGAAGGCCGAGCGTGAGGCGACCGTCGCCGACGTGCTGGACCGCTTTCAGATCGTGGGCAAGAAGGACCTCTATCCGCGGCAGCTCTCTGGCGGACAGCAGCAGCTGGTGGCGGTGGCCCGGGCGGTGGTGGCCAATCCGAAGCTCATCCTCGCCGACGAGCCGACCGGCAACCTGCACTCGTCGCAGGGGAAGGAGATCATGGATCTCTTCAAGCGGCTGAACGACGGGGGGACGACGATCATCCAGGTCACGCACTCCGAGACCAACGCCGCCTACGGCAACCGTATCATCCAACTCCGCGACGGCTGGATCGTCGATGCCTAACGGCGCCCAACGACGAGGCGTACCGTCATGAGCTTCCCACAGGACATCCGCTTCGCGCTCCGGAGCCTGCGCCGTGTGCCGGGCTTCACCGTGGTCGCCCTGCTCACGCTGGCGCTGGGGATCGGCGCCAACTCCGCCGTCTTCAGCGTCGTCAACGCCACGCTCCTGCGGCCGCTGCCCTTCCGCGACGCCGAGCGGCTGGTCGTCGTGTGGGAGAATGTCCGCGCTACCACCGTCGAGCGCCGCTCGGCGTCGTACCCGGACTACCTGGACTGGCGCGCCCAGACGGCGTCGTTCGAGGAGCTGGCCGCTATCAGCGGCGTCGACCTCACGCTGAGCGGAATGGAGGAGCCGGAGCTCCTCGTGGGCGAGATGGTCACGCCGAGCTACTTCCCGCTCCTGGGCGTCGCGCCGCTGCTTGGCCGCACCTTCCTGGTGGACAGTGCGCGCTTCGTCGAGGATGCGCGCTCGGTGATTCTCGGGCACGGCCTGTGGCAGCGTCGATTCGGCGGTGACCCGGGCGTCGTCGGCCGCGTGGTGACGCTCAACGACCAGCCGTACACGGTTATTGGTGTCGCGCGCGACGGGTTCCGCGGCGTCACGGCGGATGCGCAAGCGTGGGTCGCCATGGCGTCGGATGATTCGTCGTCGCTGACGCGCCGTGGCAACCGCGGGCTCACCGTGATCGCCAGGCTCCGTCCAGGCATCACCGTGGCCCGCGCGCAGGCGGACATGGATGCGATCTCGAGCCGACTGGAGGCCGCCTACCCCGAAACGAACTCCGACCGTGGAGCCGAGGTGGTCGATTTCCGCCAGGACTACTTCGGTGACCTTCGACCGGCGCTGCTCGTGATCCTGGCGGCGGTCGCCTTCGTGTTGCTCATCGCCTGCGCCAACATCGCCAACCTGCTGCTCGCCCGCGGCGCCGTTCGCGGCAAGGAGATCGCGATCCGCTCGGCCCTGGGCGCAGGCCGCGGCCGCATCGCCAGGCAGCTGCTCACCGAGAGCGTTCTGCTCTCGATGCTCGGTGGCGCCGCCGGTGTCCTCGTGGCGGTGTGGGCGATCCCGCTGCTGCTCGCGGTGGCGCCACTGCAGCTTCCGCCCTTCGTGCAGATCGGGGTCGATGGCGGCGTGCTGGCGTTCACGCTCCTTCTCTCGCTGGTGACCGGGCTCGTCTTCGGTGCCGTACCGGCGATCGAGGCCGCCGGCGGCAATCGCATCGACCTGCTGCGCGAGGCAGGGCGAAGCTCTGGGTCGGTGTCGGGGCGCCGCCGGGTGCGCACGGCGCTCGTGGCCGCCGAAGTGGCGATCGCCGTGGTGCTGCTGATCGGCGCCGGCCTCATGCTGCGCAGCTTCCAGGGATTACTCGGGTTCAACCCGGGCTTCCGCACCGAGAATATGCTCACGCTGCGCTTGAGCCTCTCGCCGGAGCGTTACTCGACCCAGGCCGCCCGGAGCTTCCACGCGAACCTTCTCCAGCGCGTGGAGGCGCTGCCGTCGGTCACCTCCGCCGCGCTGGCGTCCGACATCCCACTGGGGGGTGGATACAGCGCGTTCACGATCAACATTGAAGGGCGCGAGCCACAACCGCCGTACGACGGCGTCCGCGTCTTCCGGCACACGGCTAGCCCCGGACTCTTTCGGGCGTTAGGCACCCCGCTCGTCGCGGGGCGCGAGTTCACCTGGCAGGACGTGGACACGATCGCGCCGGTCGTGATCGTGAGCCAGTCCCTGGCGCGCCGGTACTGGCCCGGAGAAGACCCGATCGGCAAACGGCTCAAGCGTGGGCGGATGGACGGTCCGGGCGTTTGGCACACCGTGGTCGGAGTCGTGGGCGATGTGAAGTACCGTGAGCTGCTCGAGCCGGGCTCCGCCGATCCCGACATCTACTTGCCGCTGCCCACGTATCCGGCCAGAAACACCGGAATGCTGGTCCGCACGAGCGGTGATCCAACGGCGGTCGTCGGGACGCTGCGTGCGGAGATCGCGTCGCTCGATCCTGGGATCCCGCTCTGGGACATCGCGACCATGAACGACCGTGCCTCGCAGCAGCGCTCGCAGGCCCGCTTCAGCACGCTGCTGCTCCTCGGGTTCGCCGGCCTGGCGCTGGTACTGTCGGGCATCGGCATCTTCGGGGTGATCTCGTACTCCGTCGCGCAGCGCACGCACGAGATGGGCGTGCGGCTGGCGCTCGGCGCCGGCCGGCGCGATGTGCTCGGTCTCATCATCAAGGAGGGGATGGCGCCCGCGTTAGGCGGTCTCCTCGCGGGGCTCGTCGGAGCGTTACTGCTCACGCGACTCATGACCGGGATGCTGTACCAGGTGAGCGCCACCGATCCAGCCACCTACGCCGTGGTCGCGGTGTTCCTGTCCACGGTGGCACTGTTGGCCACCTACGTGCCGGGCCGCCGCGTGACACGGGTCGACCCCGTGATCGCGCTGCGTAACGACTGAAGTCACAGGATCATGGACACTCTCCGGCAGGACGTCCGCTACGCCGTCCGCGCCCTCCTCGAGTCGCGGGGCTTCGTGACCGTTGCGGTGCTGTGCACGTCCCTAGTCCCCGCGGTTCCCCCTGATCCCTCCCCTGCGCCATCTTTCTCCCATGGAGCCACCCACACGCGGCAGTACGCGCCCCGCCAGGATTCTCATCGCGGACGACCAGCCTGACGTCCTCGAGGCGCTCAAGCTGCTGCTCAAGGGAGAGGGGTACCAGACGGACACCGCGCGCAGCATTGCCGGCATCCTGGCCGCCATCGAGGCGCAGGACTTCGACGCGGTGCTCATGGACCTCAACTACACGCGCGACACCACGTCGGGGCGCGAGGGGCTCGATCTGCTGCCGCGCATCCAGGCCATGGACTGGACGCTGCCCACCATCGTCATGACGGCGTGGGGAAGCATCGAGGGTGCGGTCGAGGCCATGCGCGGCGGCGCCTGGGATTACATCGAGAAGCCGTGGGACAATCAGCGCCTCATCGCCACGCTGCGCGCGCAAGTGGAGCTGGGACGTGCGCTGCGCCGGGCGCAACGGTTGGAGAGCGAGAACCGCATCCTGCGCCGGGAGGGGCTTCCCGAGCTCATCGCCGACTCACCGCGCATGCAGCCCGTGCTCCAGCTCATGGAGCGCGTGGGTCCGTCCGATGCCAACGTCCTGATCACGGGCGAGCACGGCACCGGGAAGGAGCTCGTCGCGCGCTGGCTGCACGGTGTCTCCCCCCGGTCGAGCATGTCGTTCATCGCCGTCAACATGGGCGGTCTCTCGGAGGGCGTGTTCGAGAGCGAGCTCTTCGGGCACGTGAAGGGCGCGTTCACCGACGCGAAGACCGATCGCGTCGGACGCTTCGAGCTGGCGGATGGAGGAACGCTCTTTCTCGACGAGATCGGCACCGTCCCGCTCAACCTCCAGGCCAAGCTGCTGCGCGTGGTGCAGACCGGGGAAGTGGAGCGGGTGGGGTCGTCGCGCCCGCGCAAGATCGACACGCGCATCATCTCCGCGACCAACGCCGACCTGCACGCCGAAGTGGCCGCCGGCCGCTTTCGTGAGGACCTGCTGTTCCGCCTGAACACGATCGAGATTCACCTGCCGCCCCTGCGCGAGCGTCGGGAGGACATCCCGCCGCTGGCGATGTTCTTCCTCCGCCGCCACGCGCAGCGCTACCGAAAGGCGCTCACCGGATTCGACGCCGGCGGCATGCAGGCGCTGCTCGAGCACAGCTGGCCGGGCAACATTCGCGAGCTGGATCATTCCATCGAGCGAGCGGTGCTCATGACACAGGGGGAGTTCGTGCGGGCTACCGATCTGGCGCTGCGTGCGGCGTCGGCCACGGGCGCTCCCCGAATCGAGGACCTCACCCTCGAGGAGGTTGAGCGCCTCCTCATCGAGAAAGCCCTCACGCGCTTCGACGGCAATGTGAGCCAGGCGGCAAAGGCGCTCGGCGTGAGCCGGAGCGCGCTCTATCGCCGGCTCTCCAGCCATGGCATCTGAGGATCGGCGACGACAACCCATGTCGTTCGAGCGCCGTGTCGTGCTGCTGGCGCTCCTCTCGACGGTCCCCGCGACGGTGGTCGCGATGGTCCTGCTGTGGAGCGGGGACCACTCCACCAAGCTGCAGTGGACCATCACCATTCTCGTCGCGCTCCTGTGGGGCGGGTTCATGTACGCGCTCGTCGAGCGCGTCACACGTCCGCTGCAAACGCTCTCCAACATGCTCGGCGCGCTCCGCGAGGGAGACTACTCCATGCGTGCGCGCGGCGCCTGGAGCGAGGACACGCTCGGACTGGCGCTCCTCGAAGCCAACGCGCTCGGTGACCTGCTGCGTGAGCAACGGCTGGGCGCGCTCGAGGCCACCGCACTCCTCAGGCGCGTCATGGAGGAGATCGACGTCGCCATCTTCGCCTTCGACGACGCCAGGAGACTGCGGCTGGCCAATCGCGGCGCGGAACGCCTCATCGGGCAGCCGGTAGAGCAGATGCTCGGCAAGACCTCCGCTGCGCTCGGCGTCGCGGAATGTCTCCGCGGCGAGGAGGTGCGGACCTTCAGTGGCTCGTTTCCCGGTGGCACGGGGAAGTGGGAGATGCGGCGTAGCTCGTTCCGTCAGGGGGGAAAGCCGCACCATCTCGTCGTCCTCACCGACCTGAGCCGCGCCCTTCGTGAAGAGGAGCGTCTCGCCTGGCAGCGGCTGGTGCGTGTGCTGGGCCACGAGATCAACAACTCCCTGGCCCCGATCAAATCGATCGCCGGGAGCCTTCAACAGCTCCTGCGCCGCGACACGCAGGACGACGATTGGCGCGAGGACTTCCAGGGCGGCCTGGCCGTGATCGCCGGGCGTGCCGAGTCGCTGAGCCGGTTCATGACGTCGTACGCACTGCTGGCTCGCCTTCCGCGGCCCGAGCGCGGTGAGCTCGATGTGGGACAGTGGGTGCGCCGCGTAGCGCGATTGGAGACGCGGCTCAAGGTCGATGTGAAGGGTGGGCCGCCAGTCACCATACAGGCCGACGGCGATCAGCTCGATCAGCTCCTCATTAACCTGGTGCGCAACGCGGCCGACGCATCACTCGAGACCGGAGGCGGCGTGGCAGTCTCGTGGAGCCGCAACGGCGCCTACGTGGAGGTGCGCGTGGACGACGAAGGAATGGGGCTGTCCGACACCGCCAATCTCTTCGTGCCGTTTTTCACCACGAAGCCAGAGGGCTCCGGAATCGGGCTCGTGTTGAGTCGCCAGATCGCCGAAGCCCACGGTGGAACGCTGGCACTGGAGAACCGCGAGGATCGCCGCGGTTGCGAGGCAAAGTTACGGTTGCCCTTGTAAGCGCGGGCAGCCCGTTCGCTGCCTAGATCCGGAGTCGCAGCCCCAGCGCGCCGTAGATCTTCGCCTCGTCGGCGCCCGGATCGATGGTGTTGAAGGTCGGGACGTCGTCGCCGGATACGCGACCGATCTCCACCACCAGCTTGAGCAGCGTGAAGTTCAAGCTCAGGTCGACGAACATGTTGGTGCGCGAGATGTCCTGGGTGAGCGGGATCGGCTCGGACGGCGTGTGGACCTCGAGGCCGTCGTTGACCACGTACGTGATCTCGGTGTTGGTATCGTAGTCATCGCGGCCGATGCCCGCGGCGAGGCCGAAGGCCAGGAAGCTCTTGCTGACGACCAGGCGCCACGCCGTCGTCTCGACCTCGAGCTCGTTCATCGTCACCTGGTCGTCGCCGGAGCGCGCCGTCAGCGACACGGTCGGGAGGTCACGGCGGAAGTAGCTGACCGAGAGTCCGGGCATCACCAGGCTCTCCTCGAGAATACCGATTCGCGCGCCGAGGCCGAACTTCCACGAGCCGTCTGGCGTCGTGATCTCGATGCCGTTGTCCTCGATCTCCGGCAGGTACGCGACGTTCACCAGCAGGTCGACCCCGCCGATGTGGGTCGCGCCGGCGGGAAATCCGCGGAAGATGCCGACCGCGCCGTCGAAGACCGGCATGGGCACGAATTGATCGTCGGTCTCGTACACGCTGCGCTGAGCCGCGCCGGCGTTCACCGGCACCTCATCGATCACGGGGATCGACGCCTGGAGCACGTTGGCGCGCAGGCCGACGGTAAAGCGGCCCGGACCGCCGAGCGTGCCTCCCTGCCCGAGCGTCGCGTTGCCACCGGCGATCATGGCGCCGAGCTGCGGGTTCATGTAGCGAAACAAGTCCTTCACCTTCTCACAAGCGTCGCTGCCCGGCAGCCCCGCGCCGACGATGGACGGGTCGGAGCAGCGGGGATCGGCCTCGGCATCCTGCGCCCGCGCCGTGGCGTGCAGGAGGAGCGTGAGGAGTGCGGCTGACGCGAGACGTCGCATGGGAATGGCTCCGTGTTTGGTGTTTCTTCCCTATAGCGACGGGCGGCAGGAGAGTAAGGCAACAGATCGCGCGCACTAGCCGGGGGGGCGTCTCGCCACGAGCCTTGGCTCACCACGGAGTTGAAATGAGAAAGGCCTTCCTCCGGCCGGTCGCGGCGTAACCGATATTCGGGTTCGCCAAGAAGAGGTGACCGTTTGCGGGTGTAACCCCAGATGCCGGAGGTCGGCCATGTC
>DATFFQ010000128.1:0-7176 GCA_035249955.1 Gemmatimonadaceae bacterium | reverse complement strand
GTGTACATCGCGCCCACCAGCTCGTAGCCGTCGCTCGTCTTGCGGTAGAGGAGCGATGACGGCTCCGACGGATCGAACCGGAACGCCGACGCGATCGCGCGCCGGTAGTTCGTGAAGTGGTAGACGTCCTGCGGGACGTTGGGCAGGAAGATCTGATACCCCTCCCGCTGCGCCACGCGGTAGTCCTCGTAGCGCGCGATCCCGCTGTTGAGCTCGGCAACGATCTCGCGCGCCCGCGCCGAATCGCCCTCGTTAGGCGCACGCCGCGGGGTGAGCCGCAGGTGCGGCGTCTCGATGAGGCGGCCCGACATCGCCGCGTTCACCGAGTGCGTGGCGGCGCTGTCGGCCTCGGGCGTGTGGTCGTGCCCGGCTTGAAGGAGAGCAACGAACAGGATCGAGAGCATGGGAGCGCAGGGAGATGAGGACGCGCGAGGAGAGTCAGTGACAGGAGTGACGAGAGTGGAGTGAGTGACCAGGACCAGGGTGAGGAGCGTGACGTCTGGTGATGGGCCTCATCACTCGACTTCATGCCCATCACCCTGGTGGTTATCACTCACTCCACTCTCGTCACTCTCGTCACTTCCCGTTCACTCACTCCACTCTCATCACTCTCGTCACTTCCCGTTCACTCACTCCACTCTCGTCACTCTCGTCACTTCCCGTTCACTCATTCCACTCTCGTCACTCCCGTCACTGACTCTCCACGCGCCAAGAGCTACGGATTCCGCGGCTTCGCCGTCCTGCCGGTGCTGGAGCCAGATCCCCCGGACGAGCTGCCGTTGTCGCGCGAGCTGCCAACCGAGGAGCCCGAGCCCTTGCGGGTGCTCCGAGTGCCGCTCACGTCGCTGCCGCCGCTGTTGCGATTGCCGCGAGTGTAGCCGCGTCCCTTCACCGCCTTCCCCTGGGGATCCACCGTCTGACCGCCGTCGGGCCTCACGATGATGACCACCGGCCGGTCGCCCGGATACCAGCCAAACCCATAGCCATACCCGTACCCATAGCCGTACCGGCTGCAGCCGTACGGCGAGTAGCCGTACCACGAGGAGTAGCAGGACGAATAGCCGTAGCGGTCGGTGTAGACGATGGGGCCGGCGCGCCCGCGGTCGTACGCGTACGCGCCGCGCGTGCTGTCCGGCCCGCGGAAGTCACCCTGACGCGTGGCGCGGTTGATCGCGAACACCTTGGGGTACGACAGCGCGACCATCACGTCGATGATCCGCTCGGGCAGGCCGGCCTCGGCCAGCGCCACCACTCGATCGGCGTCCAGGCCGAATCCCTGCTCGCGCTCCACCAGCCAGGCCTCGACCACGGCGACGTCGAGATGACGCGTCGCCTCCATCACATCGGCGGGCGTGACCGTCGAGCCGGCGAGGGCGCGCGCCGAGCGTCCGGAGCGCGGATCGTCGGGGAGCGCAGAGGCGACTTCGTCCGGCAGCGAATCGGGGTATCTCAGTGCCTGGTAGCGTGACACACGCACGCCCGTGTTCTCGCCGGAGGAGACGCCCTCGACGTCGAGCCATTCACCCATGGGCGACATGGCGAAGAGGCCGGTGGCGGTGCGCTCGACGTTGCTGGCGCAGGTGTACTCGGAGCGCAGGTAGACACGCCGTCCATCCGGCGACCACTCGGCGCGCTGCCACCCCGTGCACCCGTCTCTGGTGGCGGATTGCTGCTCGCCGCTGGCCGCGATGTGCTCGCGCGCGCTCACCTGGCCATCGACGATGGTGACGATGTCGACGGCCGACGTGCCGGTGGCGGGAATGACGCAGACGGTCGGCAGCTTCCCCTCGGGTTCCGATGGGAGATCGGCCGGGCGCCAGCACCCCACCCAGGCTTGCCACCGCGGATCCGCCGGCGCGTCCTGCCCCTGGCTGACTGAAGCGCCCAGCGCGAGGGCGCCGAGGACGGCGCTCGTCGCGGCGATCCGCCGATAGTTGCTCGTGCGACTGGTCATGTGCCCACCCTTCAGAACCGTATGGAGAGACCGATGGTGGTCGAGATCCCGGACAGATCGATCTTGTCGAACCCCTCGAAGTCATCGCCCAGCGTCGCTTTCGCGTAGGTGTACCGCGCCTCACCCGTGAGCCCGAGGCGCGGCGTCAGCGCGAAGTCGAGTCCGGCCATGGCGTGCGCCGTGCCGGTCCACCCCGACGACTCGAGCTCGTCGCTGAAGACGTCCAGCGTCTCGAAGTCGACGAAGTCACCCTCCTGGCTGAACCGGTACCACATGGCGCCGCCACCGACGCCGACGTAAGGCGCGTACCGTGCCGGCAGCCAGACGAAGCTGCCGATGGTGCGGCCGCGCGGCATGAGGTACAGCTTCGCGCTCGCCGTCACGGGGACGCGGCGGAACTTCGTCGTCTGCTCGATGGGCCGATCATCCTGGTCCACCCAGTCGCGGAACTCGGAGCGCGCGCTGCGCCCGGCGTACGAGGCGCCGACGACGACATCGAGGCGCGGTGTGACCTGGACCGCGAGATCGGCGCCGAACGTGGGCCCGCTGAAGTCGCCACTGCCGAGCGTGAGCTGGTCGGTCGCGAACGTGAAGATGTCGCTCCCGGCGCTCGCATGAGCGAACCCGCCGCGCAGCACGAGGGTCCTGGTCGGCTCCTTGAACAGGAATCCGTCACCCGAGCCCTGCGCGGCCGCGGTTCCAGCCGGAAGCGCCGGTGCGAGGCCGATGGCGAGCACGCCGGCAAGCAGGCAAGCGAGACGGGGCGAGACTCTCGACGCAGAATGGGGATGCGCCATGCTCACCTCCCATTGGAGACCTGCGAGCGCCGCGGCGCGGCCGGCAACTCGTCTTGCCGCATACACCTGGAGGCGTCGTAAGTTCCTACTGGAAGGTAGTCTCGGTGGCGGCGGGCGAAAGGCTCGACTTTGGGGGTGGCAGAGGAATTGGGAGGGCCCTCTGCTCGGGCCGCCGAACACGGGAGTGATTCCAGGTAATGACTGGAAGCCCCTCTGCTCGGCCACCTAGCAACGGACTAGAGGTAGTGATTTCCAGTGATTCAGTGCTGCATGAGAGAGTAAGAGCGTAAAGGTGCACACCCTTACGCTCTCATCTCTCAGCTCCTACTAAATTACTGGAAATCACTACCCCTAGTCCGTTGCTACCCGGCCAAACAGAGGGGCCTCCAGGTCCATCGCTGGAAGTCACCCCATTAGGCCCTCGCTAGACGGCGGAACAGAGGGGTCGCCCGACGTCTCTCGTCAGGCGCACTCAGTTCGTGAGCGCGTAGCGGGCGGTGCTCTCCAGCCACGCCGATGTAGATCTCCTTCTGTCCTCCGAGCGCGGATACTCCATCACGCGTAGGAACTCGTCGGTGTAGGCGATGCGCCGGTCGGCGCCGGCCTTACCGTCGCAGTGCGCGTGGCTCAGGGTGAGCACCGGCATCTGGACGAAGCGCAGGCCGTGCGGCGACAGGCGGACGCTCACCGCCTCGGACACCGGCAGCTCGGCGGTGATCACGTAGTGCTGCGTGAGCGCGCCACGCGGGATGCGAACCGTGTGCGAGCCCACCTGGAGCTGGCCCCCTTCCGGCCCAACCACCTCGACCTGCGCGGCATACGGGAGCGGCCGGCACAGTACGACCGGTACACCGCTCCGCGCGTGCTGCTGGCGCTCCTCCAGCCGCGCGCGCAGCGAGTCGAGCGTGCGCGCGCCCAGCTCCCTCTCGCGAGACACGCGCGCGAGCTCGCGGGCCTTCCACGTCTCGAGCGCGGGATCGTGGGCCGACCGGTAGCCCACCGGACCGGAGGACAGGCCGAGCAGCGACGCGGGGGCGGCGGTGGCGAAGGACGCGTCTGGGCGCTGCGCCGGACCGGGGTTACTCACGGCGTACGATCCGCACGCCGAGAAGACGAGCAGCGCGGCGGGGAGACCGAGGGCTCTGGGAAGGCGAAGACGACGACGCATGGACGGACTCGGAGGGGACCACTCGTGAGGCTGCGCGCTCGGCGCGACGCAACGGCTCGTGAACGCCCCTGCCTATTGCACGCCGCGGTCCGTTCTCCTCGCTCTCGTGCCTCG
The DNA here is from genome assembly GCA_035249955.1 of Gemmatimonadaceae bacterium. GTDB lineage: Bacteria > Gemmatimonadota > Gemmatimonadetes > Gemmatimonadales > Gemmatimonadaceae > DATFFQ01. Next base: position 3,143 of record DATFFQ010000128.1, on the reverse strand, counting down.
TCAGGCGCGATCCGTCACTCTGTCCACCGCTTCACTTCCCCGCGCGAGCGCGCAGCCATTCCGACCGAACGCGATCGCTCATCGGCAAGCTTGACCGCCATCGAGGGACTCTCACGAAAGGAGATGATCGCCCGAGCGAGCCAGGGGTGATGCGATGCAACAACAGCTGGAAAAAAGCGTTGCTGGTGGCGCGCAGGTGCGGCCTCGTCTCATCGCGCGACGCGATGATCCCGGCCGCGCGCGCTGCCCGCTACCCGCAATCCGCTGCCCGCCTCGAAGACGTGCACCGCCCCCGGCATGATGCCTAACGTGACGCGGTCTTCGGGTGCGACACGCGCGTCGGCGGCGACCACCGCGATCCAGCGCTGGCCGCTGGGCAGAGTGAGGTGCACGATCTGCTCGCTTCCCATGGGCTCGACGACGCTCACCTCGGCGGGGAGCGAGCCCGGACCATTGCCGGATGAGGCGAGCGTGATCTGCTGCGGGCGGACGCCGAGGGTGACGCGCTGGCCGTCGGCGAGCGCTGCGTGGGCGGGGAGCGAGACGGTGAGCGGCGGTGCCGTGAAGACGCCTGTGCCATTTTCCATGCGCACCGTGCCCTCGATGAAGTTCATCGCCGGGCTGCCGATGAAGCCGGCCACGAACTGGTTGGCGGGCGTGCGGTACAGCTCCATCGGCGGCGCGACCTGCTGGAGCCGGCCGTCGCGCAGCACGGCGACGCGGTCGCCGAGGGTCATGGCCTCCACCTGATCGTGCGTCACGTACACCATCGTCGCATGGAGCCGCCGGTGCAGCCGCGACAGCTCGGCGCGCGTCTCGACGCGGAGCTGCGCGTCGAGGTTGGAGAGCGGCTCGTCGAGCAGGAACGCGTGCGGCTCGCGCACGATCGCCCGCCCCAGCGCGACGCGCTGCCGCTGTCCGCCGGAGAGCTGCGCCGGCTTCCGGTCGAGCATCGGCGTGAGCCCGAGCGCGTCGGCCACCTCCGCGACACGCTGCCTGACGACGCTCTCCGGCCGGCGCCGGATGCGCAGCCCGAAGGCCATGTTCTCGCGCACCGTCATGTGCGGGTAGAGCGCGTAGCTCTGGAAGACCATCGCCACGTCCCGATCCTGCGGCGGCAGGGTGGTGACATCGCGGTCGGCGATGCGAATGCTGCCGCCCGTCGGCAGCTCCAGCCCCGCGATCATGCGCAGGATGGTCGACTTGCCACTGCCTGACGGCCCGACGAGCACGAGAAACTCTCCATCGGCGATCTCGAGATCGAGATCCCGCGCGGCAACGTAGCCGTTGGGGTAGGTCTTCTGGATTCCGCTCAGCGAGATGGATGACACTCTATTCGCGGTTCAAGGCCGGAGGCGCAGCGACCTCCGCAGGTTAGCATCCAGAACGCAGGAGCGCAGGGTTACAGGCGTCGAGAACGCAGGCTGACAGGCACCCAGAACGCACGGTGACGGGCATCCAGAACTCAGGGTGACAGGCATCCATAACACAAGGCGCTTTCGTCCGCTCCGTCCGCGTTCATCCGTGTCACTCTGCGTTCTGGATGCACGTGACCGCGCCTTCTGGATGCTCGCATGCGCTACGTTCTGCCGATCGCTCGTCAGGCGACGACCGAGCCATGTCCCGCCCTACCCCTTCACCGCACCCGCCGTGAGTCCCTGCACGATGCGGCGCTGGAACACCAGGACGATGGCCGCGACCGGGGCCGTCGCGACCACCGATGCGGCGAGAATTTGACCCCAGGGGACCTGGTACTGTCCGCGGAAGAGCGCGATCGCCACCGGCACGGTCTGCCGCTCCGGACCCAGCGTGAACGAGAGCGCGAACAGGAACTCGTTCCAGCAGTAGATGAAGGTGAGGATCGCCGTGGTGGCGAGACCGGGAACAGCGAGCGGGAGGATGACTTTCGTGAAGCTCTGCCAACGGCTCGCGCCATCGACGAGCGCCGCCTCCTCCAGATCGGCTGGGAGCTGGCGGAAGAATCCGACGAGCAGCCAGACGGCGAGCGGCATCGCGAACGTCAGGTACGGCAGGATCAGCCCTGGATACGTATTGATGAGCCGCAGTGCGCGAAGGAGCATGTACAGCGGGCTCACGATCGAGATCTGCGGGAACATCGTTACGGCGAGAATGAACGCAAGAATGACACGCTTGCCCCTGAATTCCGTTCGAGCCAGGGCATACGCGGCGAGCGCGCCGACGGTGACGCAGAAGAGCGTCGTCGTGCCGGCAACGACGAGCGAGTTCCGGATCGGCACCCAGAAATCCCGCTCGTCGAACAGCGCGCGGTAGTGATCGAGGATCAGCGTGCTCGGCCAGAGCGAGGGCTGCTGAAAGAGCGTCGCCTCCGGGGTGAGCGAGGCCACGATCGCCCAGTAGAACGGGAACGCCGTGAGGAGGACGAGCGCCGCCAATATTGCGCCGAACGCAACGCGCATCGCGCGCGGTCTGCCCTCACCACGGCGCAAGGCTGACGGCATCACGTCACGAGCCCCCTTGGGCTAACCACAGACACACGAGGCACAGAGGGCTCATGGTTTGGTCAGAGCTCCTCGCGCAACGCGCCCGCTGGGCGGCTAACCACAGAGACACGGAGAGCACAGAGGATTCACAGAGGGGCCTTCGCGGCATGGAGCTCGTCGCACCACGAGCAGCTTGAACCACGGAGACACAAAGACACGGAGGAACCCGAGCAGGAGAGGAGCTCTCCACTGTGCTTCCTCTGTGTCTCAGCGCCTCTGTGGTAAACAACTGCTCGTGGCGGGGTGGACTCTCCCCGATCCGAATCCCTCTGTGAATCCTCTGTGCACTCTGTGTCTCCGTGGTGAGCCAAGGCTCGTGGCGCGAGGAACTCTGCCCACACCATGAGCCCTCTGTGAATCCTCTGTGCCCTCCGTGTCTCTGTGGTTAGCCGAGGCTCGTAGCGCGACAAAGCAAAAGGCTGCTCGATGCACGATGAACGCCATTGCAGCCTAACGAACCTCGGCACCGAGCCCCCGGATGTAGAGAAGAGCGAGTCCGAACGTCACGAGGAATACCACCACCGACAGCGCCGAGCCGTAGCCGAACTGGAGATTCTGGAGCAGCGAGTTGAAGGTGTAGAGGGCGATGGGCTCGATGGACGTGCCCGGTCCACCGCCGGT
>DATFFQ010000127.1:0-9530 GCA_035249955.1 Gemmatimonadaceae bacterium | reverse complement strand
AGCACGACGATGGCACACAAAGCAATCACGATGATGGCGGCCGCTATCACGTAGAACCGGCGCATCGCGGCGCGCAGCTCCTCGCGGGCGAGCTGGTAACGCTGCTCGCGAGATAGCGTGCGTGTATCGATACCGTAGCGCTCCAGCACGAGTGCGGCGAGATCCGCTCTTCGGCTATCTGTTGCCTCGGCGAGCACCTCCCGGCGCTGCTCCAGCCGCTTCGCATACGCCCAGGCGGCGACCGCAACCACGAAGGCGATCAACGTCGCCGCCGACCCGACGTATCTGATGGCTTCCCAGGGCATGACGTCCTCCGACATGAACTCGTTGCTCCTGCCTGCTTCCACATCAGTAGACACGGTCCTGTGACATGCCTTCGCCCCCACGCGGTCAGTTGGACACGCTGGCGAGCAGCCGGCCGGATAACGTTTCCAGCTCGGTCGGCATCTCAGTACCGGGATGCGGGCGCGGCAGCGAGACCTCCGTTCCGGATGCTCGCCGGGTGCGTGCTGCGTGCGGGAGGAGGGAGTCGCGTCTCGCGTCCCGCTACAAGGAGGAGCGATGGCCATCTGGACGGAGCTACGACTCACGCTGCGCACGCTGGCCCGGGCGCGCGGTTTCTCGCTGTCGGTCGTGCTCACCCTGGCGCTGGCGCTGGCGGTGGCTACCGCGGTGATGGCCATCGTCAATGCGTACCTGGTGCGCAGCCTACCGTATCCCAACGCGAGCCGGCTCTACTCCGTGTTCTACGCCGAGCGCGGAGAGTTCCCACCCGACGGGCTCGAGGAGCTCGACTGGCCGTCGCTGTCGGACGTGGTCGAGCACCCCATCGCCTGGGACCTCGACGTGTTCTACCTCCTCGGCGGCGACCATCCCGAGCGGGCGCCCGGGGCGTGGGTGACCCCCGGATTCATGCAGGGGCTCGGCATTCGTCCCGCGATCGGCCGCGCGTTCACCCCCGAGGAGTTCGTGGCGGGCGGACCGCAGGTGGCGCTCATCAGTCACGAGCTGTGGCAGGGACGGTTCGGCGGCGACAGCGCGATCGTCGGACGCCGCATGCACGCCTACGTGAGCGACCGGCCGCGCGACCCGGAGATGTTCACCATCGTCGGCGTGCTGCCGCGCGACTTCTGGCACTTCAACCCCTACACGCAGGTGCTCACACCGCTGCGCGCGACGAGCTATCCGTACATCGTTCGCCTCCGCGACGGCGTTCCACCGGAGGACGCCGAGCGTCGCATCACGGCGCTCGTGAAGGCATCGCTGAGCACATTACCCGCCGACTGGCGCGTGCAGCTGCGCGCCACACATGACGAGTACGTGCGGGAGGTGGAGCCGTTGCTGCGCGCGATCGGTGCGGCGGTGGCCCTGGTGATCCTCATCGCCTGCGCGAACGTGTCGCTGCTCGTGGTGCTGCGCGGCATTCGTCGGCAGAAGGAGCTGGCCATACGGCTGGCGCTTGGCGCCAGCAGGGTGCAGGTCGCGCGGACTCTGCTCGCCGAGTCGCTGGTGTTGTGTACCGTCGCGGCGGCGAGCGGCGTGCTACTCGCGAAGGTTCTCCTGAGCCGCTTGGGGCCGACGGTCGAGCAGCAGCTGGGGCGCCGGGTGCCGGGCGGTGTCGACGCGCTCTCCATGGATGCGGGACTGATCGGAGCCGTCGTGGTGCTGACGGCGATCATCGCGCTGGTGCTGTCGCTGGCGCCGCTCGCGGTCACCGCACGGCGGTCGCTCTTCTCGACGCTGCGAAGAGGGAAGCAGGGGACGGACGGAGCGCGAGGACGTCGCCTGCGGTTCGCCCTCATCACGCTCGAGGTAGCCGGATCGCTGGCGCTCCTCGCGGGGTGTGGGCTCATGGTGCGCACGGTGGTCGGGATGCTGCGTGTCGAGCTCGGCATTCGCGCCGAGGGTGTGAGTGTGGCGTCGCTGGCGATGCGCGAGCAGAGTTATCCCGACGCAGCGTCGCGAGTGGCGTTCTACGAGCGACTGCTCGGTGCGCTGCGCGAGATCCCTGGCGCGAGCCCGGATGTCGTGCTCGGCAGTCCACCGCCGCTCGTCGCCTACAATCCGCAACCGGTCCGTCCCGAGCTGACCGGCGCGACCCACCGGGCTACGGTCCGGTTCATCACCGCCGGCTACCTGACGACGTTGGGGATCCCGCTGCGCCAGGGGCGCCCGTTCACGCCGGCGGATCGCGGCGCGAGCGAGCCCGTGGTGCTGGTGAGCGAGACGGCTGCCAGGCGATTCTGGCCGAACGGCAACCCGATCGGACAGCGCATTGGCGTCGTGGAAGAGCGCATCGACGTCGAGGACACGATTACCGTCGCGCGAACGGTGGTCGGAGTCGTGGGCGACATCCGCCAATCACCAACCGACAGCGTGATGACCGACGTCTACGTACCGCTTCTTCAGGCCCCGGGGCGCTTCGCCGCGATCGCGATGCGCACGAGTCGGCCGCAGCCGCTATGGCTCGCCGATCTGAGGCGCGCGGTGTCGGCAATCGACCCGGAGGTGAGCGTGGGCATGCCGCAACGACTCGAGGAGGTGGCGGACGAGCAGCTCGCGCGCCCCCGCTTTCTCGCGTCGCTGTTCGCGGCATTCGGCGCGTTCGCCTCGCTGCTCGGCGTGATGGGCCTGTACGCCGTGATCGCCTACGCCGCGCAGCAGCGCGAGCACGAGGTCGCCGTGCGCATGGCGGTCGGCGCCGACGGGCCGGCGATCGTCAAGCTCTTCATGCGCGATGGCGGTGTCATGCTGGTGGTAGGGATCGCCGCCGGCACCTTCGGGGGTGTCGCACTCGGCCGCGTGCTCGAGACGCAGCTCTTCAGCGTGCGCCCCGTGGATTCGCTGACGCTCGTGACCGCGGCGCTCACGCTCGGCGTTGCCTGTCTGGCCGCGATGTGGTGGCCGGCGCGCCGGGCGAGCAGGACCGATCCGGTGGTTGCGCTCAAGGCGGAGTAACCGCGGGCGCTGGGTAGGCGGCGCGCTCGTCGACTTACTTTCGCCGATTCCGACGATCGCCCTGGGCGTTCTCCTGTTCTCGCTTCTTCGGGGCATCGACGTGCATGGCGTCGACTGGACTCTGCGGCTGGCCTGCGCCCGAGTGACCGCGCTTCCGACCCTGCGCTTCGCGCTTCGCCAGTTCTGCCGGCCCCTCGGTATCTGTGGTAGTCTTTCGCTTGGATCCTACGTTGCGGCTCGGCATCGTTCCTCCTGGTGTGCGTGCCTGTGGTGCAGCGGCTGTGCCACGGTCAGCCCTGGCGGCGAGAGGGCTACGTGAGTGGACAGAGGATGGGGTGGCTGAGAGCCGCTTTCCTCGCTCTTACGGCGCGGTGCGGACCGCGGAAGAGGCGGTCTGCCAGACAGTGAGACCGGGTGTCAGTGAGCGGTAGGTCAATGCAACTCCCTAACACACAAGCTGGTGACGTATGGAGAAGATGAAGGTCTACTCGTTTACGACTCGGAACCCGGTGGTGGGACTCGCGGTCGGCCTCGGGGTGGCCGCGGTCGGAGCCGTTCTCGTGGTCGTCGGACTCGCACTGATCGGTGGCGTCGTGGTCGTGGGCGGCGCTCTGGGTGCGGGGCTGTATGCGTATCGCCGGCTCCGCGGCAGGCGCGGAGCGCTCACCGAGCGGCGAGCGTCGGGGCTGAATCCCGAGCTCGAGGTTTTCTCCGATGATTCGGTACCGCCGCGGCTTCCAGAGAAGTGAGCGGATGCCGTCGGCGGCCCGACGCCGGATCGCGCGGCTGCACCTCACGCCTGCTAGCGTCGGGCCCCCACCTCACGCGACTTTGATGCCGCGGACGAGAGCGGCGCCCACCGGCGGCGCCGCGCGTCCGTCGACACCAGTGCGCTGATCACCCCACCGGCTGCGGCGTCACACGCAAATACGGCGTCTTCGCCTCGAAGCCGGGAAAGCGGCGCGCGGCCTCCTCGTCACTCACCGCGGCGGTGATGATCACGTCTTCTCCCGGCCGCCAGTCCGCCGGCGTGGCAACGCTGTAGCGTGCCGTCAGCTGGAGCGAGTCGAGTACGCGCAGCAGCTCCTGGAAGTTGCGACCGGTGCTGGCCGGATAGGTGAGCATCAGCTTGATCCTGTTGTCCGGCCCGATCACGAACACCGAGCGCACCGTCATCGTGTCGCTGGCGTGTGGGTGAATCATGCCGTAGAGCGTGGCCACCGTGCGGTCGCTGTCGGCGATCATCGGAAAATTCACGCGCTGTCCGGTGACCGTCGCGATGTCCTCCGACCAGGCGCGGTGCGACTCCAGCGGGTCGACGCTCAGCGCGAGCACCCTGGTGTTGCGCCTGTCGAACTCCCCCTTGATTGCCGCCATGGCACCGAGCTCCGTGGTGCAGACCGGTGTGAAGTCCTTGGGGTGCGAGAACAGAATCGCCCATGCTCCTTCCTTCCAGCGATAGAGCTCGATCGGCCCCTGATCGCTCATGGCCGTGAAGTTGGGTGCCTCATCTCCAAGTCGTAGCGACACCTTTGGTTTCCTCCCTGGGAATGTTGGCGCGCGCACGGTCAGCCACCGGAGTCCGATTCACTTGCCCCCGCCGATCATGCACATTAGGTGGTTCGTACGCGCGCTCGGTCGAGGCGCGGGCTCCACCTCGTCAGGCCGAAAGTGCCGCCAAACGGGATCATCGTGGAACGAAGCGCCGATGTCCTGCCTTTACTTGCCGGCGCCGCGCAGGCGGCAGACGCCGAGCTCGACGATCTGGTCCCGGTGCTGTACGACGAGCTCCGGCGGCTGGCGCGCCGGGAGCTGCGCAACGAGCGGCCGGGGCACACGCTCTCCACGACCGCGCTCGTGCACGAGGCCTACCTCGAGCTGTCCCGCCTTCGTGACATCAGATGGAAGAGCCGCGCGCACTTCTTCGGCGTGTGTGCGCGAGTCATCCGTCACGTCCTCGTCGACCATGCGATGCGCCACAAGGCGCAGAAACGCGGTGGCGGGAGGGCGGCGGTACCACTGGAGGAGGCGCTGGCCGTCGCGGCCGAGCGCCCCGAACAGTGGGTAGACCTGGACGAAGCGCTCGACCGGCTGGCCGAGCTGAGCCCGCGTCAGGCACGAGTGGTGGAGTGCAGGTTCTTCGGCGGCATGAACGTCGAGGAAACCGGGCAAGCGCTGGACATGGCGCCGGCCACCGTGAAGCGCGACTGGGCGCTCGCCCGCGCCTGGCTCAACCGCGAGTTGAGCCAATGACCTCTGATTTTCGGCCTGTTCCGCTGGAGGGAAAGGCATCAACCGATGAACGTGCTTCCGTGGGACCGGATCTCCGAGATCTTCGAGCACGCGTCTGGCCTGAGGCCAGGCGCCGAGCGCAATGCGTTTCTGGTCACTGCCTGCGCGGGCGATGAGGCGCTTCGCTCGGAGCTCGCCACACTGCTCGCCGCGCACGATACTCCGGGAGCGCTCGATCGGCTGGGCGATCTTCTCCCGGCCGAGCTACAAGCAGCACTGCCGGACGAGATCGCGCCCGACAGCACGCTGGGACCGTTTCGCCTGCGCCGGCGACTGGGTCACGGCGGGATGGGCGTCGTCTATCTCGCCGAGCGGAGCGACGACTTCCATCAGCGCGTGGCCATCAAGGTGCTTCGCGCCGGGCCCGACGCGACCGATCTGCTGCCGCGCTTCCTGGCCGAACGCCGGATCCTGGCGCGGCTCGAGCATCCCAATATCACCCGGCTACTCGATGGTGGCATCACGCCCGCTGGTGCGCCGTACTTCGCGATGGAGTACGTGGAGGGCGCACCAATCGATCAGTACTGCGATCACCACCGCCTGACGATTCGTCAGCGGCTGGCGCTCTTCGCCACGCTGTGCGATGCCATGCAGTACGCGCATCAGCACCTGGTCGTGCACCGCGACCTCAAGCCCTCCAACATCCTGGTCACGGTCGATGGCGTGGTGAAGGTGCTGGATTTCGGCATCGCCAAGCTGCTCGACACCAGCGACGGCCGCGCGGCGGCCACGGTCACCGGACCGCGCTTCATGACGCCGGACTACGCGAGCCCCGAGCAGATACGTGGCGAGCACGTGACGACGGCATCGGACGTCTACGCGCTCGGGGTGATCCTGTTCGAGCTGCTCGCCGGGCGCCGGCCGTATCAGTTCGCCGGTCGGTTCGCCGGCGCCCAGGGTTTGCTCGAGGAGTCGCCCACGCGGCCTTCGGTCGTGGTCGATGAGCAGGCGGCCGAATCGCGCTCCACACCGCTGGGTCGGGTGCGTCGTCAGATCGCCGGCGATCTCGATACGATCGTGCTGCGGGCCCTCCATCCGCGGGCCGGGCAGCGGTACGGAACCGCCGGCGCAGTGGCCGAGGACATTCGCCGTCATCTGTCGGGCCGGCCCGTACTGGCGCGCCCCGACACGCTCCGCTACCGAGCTCGCAAGTTCATCGCTCGCCATCGGCTGGCGATGGTCGTCCTGGCGCATGCGGCGGTCGGTCTCACCGCGGCGGGCATCGCCACGGCGGTGAGTGCGCACCGCGCGCGGGTGAGCGCCCAGCGCGCAGCCATCGAACGGGATCGCGCCGAGGAGGTGACGAGATTCGTCGTCGACCTGTTCGCCGCGGCCGACCCGCAGCGAGTGGGCGGACGCGAGGTAACGGCGCGCGAGGTGCTCGACAGCGGCGCGGCGCGCCTCGCGCGCGACCTCGCCGATCAGCCGATCAGCCGCGCGCACATGCTGGAGGTGCTGGCGCGCAGCTATCGCGGACTCGGTCGCTACCCGGAGGCTCAGCGGGCGATCGGCGAGGCGGTATCGCTGCGGCGAGGCCAGCAGCCACCGGACACGCTCGCGCTGTCGTTAGCGCTGGAGGGGCTGTCGCACCTGTACGTGCTGCGGGGAATGACCGACAGCGCCGCGCCGGCGGTGTTCGAGGTGCTCGCCTTGCGGCGCGCCGCGCGGCGCTCTCCGGATTCGCTCATCGCAACGGCGCTCAACAACGTGGGCAGCTACTACCATGCGCGCGGCGCGCTGGACAGCGCGGACGTCTTCCTGCGTGAGGCGGTGCGGGAATGGCGGGCAGTCGGTGATTCCGGCTCGCGGCTCGTGAGCGCGTTAGGCAACCTGGCCGGTCTCCAGTCGCAGCGCGGTCGATTGGCGGAGGCCGAGTCGCTGCAGCGCTCGGTGCTGGAGCTCCAGCGCCGCCTGCTGCCTGCCGGCCACCCCGGCATTGCCACGGCGTTGAACAATCTGGGCGTGACCCAGTACCGGCTCGGCAACCTGGCGGCAGCGCGGCGCGACGTGGAGGCGGCGCTGATGATTCGTCGGGCTACGCTGGGCGAGAAGCATCCTGATGTGGCCAACGGGCTGCACAATCTGGCGGCGATCGTCGAGCGGCAGGCCGATCTCGACTCGGCCGCGGCTCTGTACCGTTCGTCGGCGGCGATCAAGCGGGAAGTGCTCGGCGACAGTCATCCGTCGCTGGCGCGAACGCTGGGCAACTTGGGGATGATCCTCAAGGCGCGCGGCGACGTAGCGGGCGCGGAGTCGCTGCTGGTGACGTCGCTGGCGATGCGCCGCGCGCGGCTGGGCGACGATCACGGGGATGTCGGGATCGCGATGAACAACCTCGCGCTGCTGTACGCCGGGACCGGGCGCGGCCGTCGCGCCGAGCCGCTGCAGCGGCGGGCGGCGGCGATCCTGCGCGCCCGCCTCGCGCCCGACCATGTTGACGTGATGGCGGCGGAATTGGATCTTGCGCGGACGCTGTCGTCGTTAGGCAGGCGCACCGAGGCCGAGTCGTTGCTGGTGGCGCTGAGGCGGACGCTCGAGGCGAAGGACGGTGTGGTTGGGGAACGCCTGCGGCGTGTGACGGCGCAGCTCGATGAGCTGCAGCGAGGCCGGAGGTCGATCGAGCGGTAAGAGACGCTTCACCAACAGGGGTGCTCCAGGCAACGAAGCCGCCGTGTAGCGCTGAGCGTGGCTGGATGTGGACACGATGCGCAGTGCGGCCATCGCGCGAATGCCGGCTTTCAGCATGCCGTTCAACAGTGATTTGCGCACACGTTCTCGCCGGTAGCGACGTTGACTTCGGGTGCCGAAATGGTAAATTAGTGTATAGGGAGTCGCGTCCCGACGTCCACTGCCATCCGTGCCTGCAGCCTGCGGAATGGCGGCACAACGGTGCAGCCGTTGCCGACGCCGGTGGCGCGATTCGTATTTTCGGGCGACCATGGTCGTCCCGCACCTTCTCTCGCTCGAGGATGTCCGTGATCCGTACCGCCCTCTCGTCGCTTGCTGGCCGACGCGTCTTGCAGCTCCGGCGCGCCAGGGGAGTCGCCAGCACCGAGCGAGACCCAGCGGGCCGTCAACCGGCCCGGGAGCTGGATCACGTCCGTACCGAGCGCAGGGTTCGCGAGGGGGTTTCTCCACACCGGAGCTAGTGCCCCGATAGCCTCAGGCGATGACCGCCCCACCTGCGCTTCCATGGCAGGTGGGGCGGTTTGCTTTACCACGGAGGAAGTTGCGATGAGCACTGTACGCACGCTGACCAAGGCACAGCTCAGCGAGCTCGAGCGCGATCTGCGCGGCGAGCGCGCGCGCCTGGAGCGCATGATGGTTGCGGAAGACGCGGCTGACAGCCTGGAAACCTCGGGCAATGGCGCCCAGCGCGCTGCCGGGCCTTTCGAGAGCGAGATCGGCCTCGCACTCGAGACCCGCGCGCGCGCCCGCCTCGAGTCGGTGCTGGATGCGCTTCGGCGTCTGGAGGCGGGGACGTATGGCGTCTGCGTCGCCTGCAGCAATCCCATTCCGTACGGGCGGCTGCTGGCGATGCCGGAGACGGCACGGTGCGTCACCTGTGCCGCGCGCGCCTGAGCGACCGCTTCGACAACGCCGCGCGCGGCCGTTGACCTCAGAGACACAGAGTCCCGGAGACTACGATGACCGAACAGCGGTGACGGTTGCGATGGGTGCCGTGCTCGCCGCGGGGCTCGTGACGTTGAGCATCGCCGTGATGATCGAGCGGTGGCTTGCCCGGATCCGTTGATCGGAACATCAGTGAAGTGATATGTCCCTGAGCGCATCGCATACCATCACCGTTGCTTCCTTTCTGCCGTACCTCGAGCTGCCGTCGGCGCCCGATGGGCTGGGCGTGTCGCTGCGGCGAAGAGGGAGGGAGGCAACCGTGCTGGTGCAGGTGCATGGCCCCACGTGTCCCGATTGCCGTCGATATCTCAGTGAGCTCGCGACAGCGGCCGGCGATCTCGCGTCGTGGGACGGACGCGTGGTGGCGATCGTTCCCGGGTCGCTGGATGAGGCATCGGCGGTGCGCGCCGAGCTGCGGTTGCCATTCGCGGTATTGAGTGACGCGGTCGGACGCTCACCGCTGGCCGATGGCACAGCCGTGGTGGTGGCCGACCGCTACGGTCACGTGTACTTCGTGACCGAAACCGGCGCCGGGCACGCGCTGCCGACGCCGCGCGAGCTGGAGGAGTGGCTCACGTACCTGGCGACGCAATGCCCGGAATGAGGCGTGCCTGACGAGCCCGGTCCGGGTGACTGGGGAGATTGAC
>DATFFQ010000126.1:0-11489 GCA_035249955.1 Gemmatimonadaceae bacterium | reverse complement strand
ATGTGAAGGTGTGACATCCTTGCCTCCTGTTGGGCACCGTGACTTTGCGAAGCACGGCGCCACGTCCTCGAGCTCCGCGCCATCGAGCAACTCTCGACGCGCGGCAGATCGCCGGTGGATCTGAGGAGGCTTAGACTCGGGGAGGCGGAAGCTCCGGCGTCCTCGACGTGGTCGAAGGAGCGAGCTCCCTGGTGACCGGCACTGGAGCGTGCACGAGGCTCGAGCGAGCGTGTGCGCTCTCGACGAGCATCATCGCGGCGCACGGTGCCATCGCGCGGCAGGCGCCGCGCCCGGCGGGAAGCCCGCAGGAGCCGTCGGAGGACGCGTCACAGGGAGGCGCATCGGCGGGCGCGTGTACGACCGCCGCGCTCTCTCCCCCCATGACCATTCCCGCGTGCGAGTTGCCGGGAGCGGGATCCGGGTCCTCGCACGCGTAGCCTCCGCCGGCCGCCAGCGTGAGCTGGAGGACGAGGAGACTCATGACGAGCGCCGAGACGCGCCGCAGGATGGTCATGCTGGAGGATGCTGTGGAGGCGGTCTCATCGGGAGTCAGGGTGTCGGGCATCGCGTGTCGGCAATACCCTGACATCGCTTCACGACAGATCCGCCCGCCGTAGCAGCTGAGCGTTGACGGCGACGATCACCGTGCTGGCCGACATCAGCACGGCTCCGATGGCCGGCGAGAGCACGAACCCCTGGGGCACGAGCACACCGGCGGCCAGCGGAATGGCGACGATGTTGTACCCCGCCGCCCACCAGAGATTCTGGATCATCTTCCGGTAGCTGGCCCGCGAGAGCGCGATGATCCGCGGCACATCGCGCGGATCGTTGCGGACGAGGACGATGTCCCCCGCTTCCACCGCGACGTCGGTGCCGGCGCCGATCGCAATTCCGACATCCGCCGTGACGAGCGCCGGCGCGTCGTTCACCCCGTCGCCCACCATCGCCACGCGCTTCCCTTCGCGCTGGAGCTCCTCGATCTTGCTCGCCTTCTGCTCGGGGAGCACCTCCGCGAACACCTTGTCGATGCCGAGCTCGGCGGCGACGGCCTCGGCCACGGGTCGGGCGTCACCCGTCATCATCACGACCTCGACGCCGCGCTCGTGCAGCGCGCGCACGGCCTCCTTCGATTCCTCCCGGATGACGTCGGCAACGGCGAACGCCGCCAGCGCGCGATGTTCGTCCGTGAGGTAAATGGAGGCCTGTCCGCGCTCCGCCGCCCGCTCCGTGGCCTGCTGCACGTTGGGTGGCACCTCCAGCGAGAGCGCGCGCTGCAGCGCGGGTCCTCCCATGTAGAGCTCTCGACCATCCACGCGCGCCCGCACACCCTTGCCCGGCAGCGCCTCGAACTCCGTGGCGGGTGTGACCTCGATCCCCCGCTCGCGCGCGCCGCGCACGATCCCCTGCGCGATCGTGTGCTCGGAGTCCGCCTCCACCGCGGCGGCCAGCCGGAGCGCCTCCTCCACCGAGAGTCCGTCGGTGGTGGTGACGTTCACCACGCCGAACTCCCCCTTGGTGAGCGTCCCGGTCTTGTCGAACACGACGGCGTCGAGGTTGCGCGCTTCCTCGAGGCCGCGACGGTCGCGCACGAGGAGCCCGCTCCGGGCGCCGAGCGTCGTCGAGATGGCGATGACGAGCGGGATCGCCAGCCCGAGCGCGTGCGGGCAGGCGATGACGAGCACCGTCACCACGCGCTCCACCGCGAAGGCCGGGTCGTCGCGCAGATTGAGCCAGACGACGAGCGTGATGGCGCCGGCGACGAGCGCGACGATCGTGAGGAGGAACGCCGCACGGTCGGCCAGTGCCTGGGCGCGCGAGCGCGAGGACTGCGCCTGCTCGACGAGCCGCATGATCCCGGCGAGCGCGGTGCCCTCACCCGTCCCCGTCACGCGCGCGCGCAGGGAGCCGGCGCCGTTCACCGTGCCGGCGATCACCTTCGCGCCCGCCGACTTCTCGACTGGACGCGACTCACCCGTGAGCATCGACTCGTTCACATCGCTCGTGCCCTGCAGGACGAGGCCGTCCGCCGGGATGCTGGCGCCGGGGCGCACGAGCACGATGTCCCCTTCGCGCAGCTCGGTGATCGGCACCTCCTCGGTGTGCTCGCCGACGATGCGGGTGGCGGTGTTCGGGAGCAGCTTCACCAGCTCTCTCAGCGCGCCCTGCGCCTGCGTGATGGAGCGCATCTCGATCCAGTGGCCGAGGAGCATGATGGTGACGAGCGTGGCCAGCTCCTCCCAGAGCGGCATCCCCGGGAATCCCAGAGTGACGGCGGCGCTGAAGACGAAGGCGACCGAGATGGCGAGCGCGATCAGCGTCATCATCCCGGGGAGGCGGTCGCGGAGCTCGCGCACGGCGCCGCGGATGAAGGGCGCGCCGCCGTAGAGGAAGACGGCGGTGCCGAACACCGCCGGGATGTACATCGCGCCAGGGAAACGGGGCGCGGTGTAGCCGAGCGCGTTCTGGAGCATGTGGCCCCAGATCAGCGTCGGGACGGTGAGGGCGAACGAGAGCCAGAAGCGGTCGCGGAACATGGCGACGCTGTGACCCGCGTGCTTGTCGTGCGCGGCATGGGCGTCCCGCGCGTCGCGCGCGTCGCGCGTCGAGGCGCGGGACGCATGCGCCTCGTGGCCGTGGAGCTCGGGATGTTCCGGGTACCCGGGTTTGACGGGGGCGGAGCTCCCCTCGTCGTGGCGCTGCTCTCCGCCATCATTGTGCGCCTCTGCGTGCCCGTGATGATGGGCGTGCGGATCCGTCATGACTCCCTCCGGCCCTGTCGGTCTTTACGCGGCTTAAAGCTCATCGGTATGCATCCTGCCAGCAGTGTGGCCGGAGGCGCGGCCTCGCACGGCGCGCACGACCCGTGACCCGGAGGAACCCATGCCACACGCACACGCCACGATGTCCGAAGAGGTGCAGCGTTGCATCGACGAATGCTTGAATTGCTATACGATCTGCGAGCAGACCATTCAACACTGCCTCGAGCTCGGCGGCAAGCACGCGGAGCCGCGCCACATCCGCACCCTCCAGGACTGCGCCGAGATCTGCCGGACCAGCGCCGGCTTCATGCTGCGCGGCTCGCAGCTCCACAACCGCACTTGCGCCGTCTGTGCCGAGGTCTGTCGCGCCTGCGAGGAGGAATGCCGCCGAATGGACGACGACGAGATGATGCAGCAGTGCGCTGACGTGTGCAGCACGTGTGCCGACTCGTGCGAGCGCATGGCGGGAGCGCGCGCGTGATGGCGCGAGGCTAGCTCGAACGGCGCGTGCGAGATGACCAGTGAATGGCGCGGATCCTCCAACCGTCGCTCTCTCGGGAGAGTACCATGAGCTCGGCCCCGGCCGCGTTGATCGCGCGGCCCTGATACTGTCCCTGGACGACGCTGCTCCCGGTCGTCCAGGCGACATCGCCGCGTAGCGTGACCCGCACCGGCCCCCGCTCGCCGCCGACGGCTCGCGCGAACTCGATGTCGCCGGACAGATGATGCGAGCGGTACTCCGCCCGCGTCTCGATTCCACCACTCTCCAGAACGACCGCATCGTCGGCGAGAAGCGCGAGCGCCGACAGGCTGTCGCCCGCGGCGAGCGCCGCATGATATCGCGCCACGACGTCGGCCACGGCAACCGAGTCCGCGGAGGTCGAGAGCGGAGATCCCCGAGCGCCACTCGACGGCGTGCCCTCCACGAGGCGCGTCGCGCCGAGCGTGGTGACGGCGAGCAACACCGGGACGAAGAGCCAACCGAGCGTTCCGCGTGGTGACGACGAGCTCACGAGACCTCCATTGGAATGCGATCGTGTTTTCGTGCCAGCTGTCCTTCCCCTGTTGACGCTCCCTCACGGCGGCGGGAGCATCGGCTCCGCGCCAAGGTCACTGTCTGCCGGGGGGCGTATGCCCGTGGTGAGCGGCGGTCGAGTCGCGCTGCGCGGGGCGCGGCCTCGGAGGTTTCGCTTTCTGAGCCGGCATCCTCCCCTTCTCCTCGGCGCGCATGAGCTCCGCGACGGCGGAGTCACCGACCACCCGCGTCATCAGGCGACGCATCGCGGTGTCGGACAGCACGCGCCGCCGAACCACCGAGTCGCGCATCATGAGCTCGTGCAGTCGCATCATCTCCGTCATCTCGGGCGCGCGCCCTGACTGCATCGCGCGGGCCGAGTCGCGCGTGCCATGCCCCATGCCGGTGTGCTCATGGCCTTCCGTGGTCGCCGAATCGGCGGGCGGCGCGGAATGCTCGGCGTGCTCGCCGCCCGTCGCGCTTCCGTAGGCGAAGCCGGTCATCTCCCCCGTCTGCTCGTCGTGCGTCATGACCGCCCCGTACGTCACGGTCGGCGTCGGCAGCTCGGGGAGGAAGCTCACCGCGGGCCCACCCATGTTCTCCGCACCCATGTGACGCGTCATGGCGCGCCACGCAGCGACGGGCATGACGAACGAGCTGTCGTCGCGGTAGAGCCGCGCGGCACGAAGGATCTCCGCTCGCTTGCCGTCCCGTGGGACCCGTGGGTTGGCCAGGATGTCGGAGATCACGTCGTGCATCGAGTGCAGGTTGTCGAAGATGATCGCCGCTTCCGGATATCGCTCGGCAAAGCGCGGCGCGACCGCCGCCGTCATCGGCATCTGGTGGGGAAAGGAGCGCGGTGGATCCTCGAGCATCTGCCAGAAGCGCGCGACTGTTGCCCGGACGCCGCCCTGCCGCGCCGCCGACGTGGAGTTGACCAGCAGCGGCTCGTAGAGCCCGACCTGAAGCCAGTGGTAGGCCCAGATCAAGCCGTTGAACTTCGGAAAGCGCTGACGAAAGGCCAGCGAGTACGGCTGCTCCTGCATGAGACGCATGCTCTTCGGGCGCGAGCTGAACGCCACATCCGGACGCGACTTGTAGTACGCGATGAGCCGCGCGACCTCCGCGTCCTTCCGGGGCGACGACAGACGCTCGTCGGCAAGGACGTCGTAGATCTGCCGGTGGAGGATGTGCGCCCACTCGAACATGACCTTGGCTTCGGGCGCGAGTTGGGCGTAACGAATCTCGATCGCGCCCTCCTCGAGCGGGATGCGGGGCGGCTTGACCAGCACACGCCTGGTGAGGAAGTCGTATTCCTTCTCCTCCAGCACGGATGCCGGCGCGCGAGGCCGACGCCAGAGCGTCTCGTAGAGAATCGCGTGTCCGTAGTCGAAGGCGTTGAACAGGCGATCGGCTGCCGTGTAGCGCTCGCGGAATTGCCAGTTGTGGGACGCCTGGAGGTAGAACTGCTCGTACGTCGTGGACCACTGGCCATGAGCGTCGGCGATGGTCAATGGGAGGAGGCAGACGACGACCGCCGTCGCGCGTGTACCCCACGCCCGGCAAAGCGCGCGACGCATTCGCGTGATCATCGAGCCCTCCCACCGCCCCACGGCAGTCCGAGCGCGTACGCCGTTCCGATCGTGATGTGCCACCCTTGCTCGTCTCCCGACAGTCGTCGACCGATCCCGGCATCCAATGCCAAACGCGGCGTGAGCTGGTAGCGCGTACCGGCCGCCGCTTCCCACGACGCCGCTCGATCCCCGTGGAGCGGCTCGCGCGCGACCACTTCTGCCGTCACGAGCATCGAGCTCAGCGGAAAGGCGCGATCCACCGCCATGCCCGCCATCCAGCGTGACAGCTCCCCCAGGCCCGACGCGTCCTCGTCCGATCCGGCGCTCGGCCCGAACGTGTACTCACCGTTCACGTGCACGCGCGCCCAGCTGAACGTCTTGGTGAGGATCGCCTTGGCCGAACCGTAGCTGTCGTCCGGTGCCAGCCCGCCGACCGGCAGGCGGATGCTGGTCGCCAGCGCCAGCGCGGGAATCGACGTCTCGACGTTGAAGTTGTACAGCACCGACAGCTCGATGCCCGCCAGTCCGCTCGCGCGGTCTGCCGTGCCACCGTCGACGGATTCGAGGGGAAACCCGACTTCGATCTGAGTGCGCGGGAACAGGCCGAGGGCGAGCTCCGGTTCGATGCTCCAGTGGTACACGCCTCCCGATACGCGCTCGAGTCTGAGCGGCGCCGCCTGAATCTCGATCGCGCGGTATTCGATCGGATAGGCGTCCTCGGTCCGCACGGGACGCCCGGCATCCGTGTTGTAGTAATCCGTCTGCGCCGGCACGGATGCGGGCATCGCCAGGAGGGCGGCGAGGAGCGCGAGTCGCCTGCTGCGGAGGCAACTCGGCAATCTCATTCGGACAGTCGTTGGCAAGCGGCCTCTCGAGTCGTGCGATGAGTGCGGGGGGCTTTACCACGCATAAAATGTGCGCCGAAGATCAAACCACCGCGATGGTCGCCACGTTCCTTCGGACAGGACCGCTATGCGTCGTGCCCGTGAGGGCAGTCGCTCTCGCCGCGCCGATCGCCCCCGCAGAACAGGTGCGCGATTGCCCACTCGTGCTCGTGCTCGCAGTGCCGCTCGTGTGGGGCGACGGCCGCGGACGGGAGTGGATGCGCCACGACGAGCCCGGAGCTCCACACGACCACGATGACCACGAATGCCTTGGCGAGCGATCGTGAGGTCACGCGCCGGCGTACGGTCGTTTCGTCGCCGGTCAGGCGGCGGATGCGGCGGTCGAGGAGATCGGGACGTCCAAAGCCGACGCCATACTCCGTCCCACGCACCATTTCGGGCCAGGACGCGAGGAGCAGGATCGCCTGCGCCAGGACGAGTGGGCGTCCGCGCGACGCGGCATCGTCCGCGAGGAGCTCGGCGTCGTCCGCCAGGTCGCTCACCAGCCCCTTGAGCGCCGGCACCCAGAAGAGAAGGTTGCCCATCATGCGCAGCACGGAGAGTCGCAGCGGATCGCGGCGCGCGACATGCGCACGCTCGTGCGCCAGCACGGCCACCAGATGCTCGTGGGGAAGCCGCGCCGGAAGCACGCCGGCGACGTACACGCGGGGCGTAAGGAGGCCCGCCGTGAAGGCGGGAGTCGGAAGTCCCTCGACCACGCGCACCAGCCGAGGATCGAGGCCCGCCGCGCTCGCCGCGCTCCACCACACCGTACCGGGCGTGATGGGGCGCGCATCGAGCGAGTCCAGCACCGCGCGCAACCGGCGCCAGGCCCGGATGCGATCCCAGAGCGCGTACCCGAGCCCCAGCGCCAGGAGAACGTAAAAGACCTTGTGGAACGGCGCGACCATCACGTGCAACGCCGCCACGCAGAGCGCGCCGACGTGATCGACCCCGGCGAGCAGCGTGTCGACGGGAAGCAGGGGGAGGGCGATGGCGGGACTGGCCGACAGAAGAAGAAGCGACGCCAGCGCGAACGTCGTCAGGCGGCGGTACGCTCTCTCGCGCACCGCCAGCAAAGGCATCGCCGCTCCCTCCCTCGTGGAGTGCACTACCCCTCTTGCTCCTTCATTCGCCGGCGAACCAGCCTCCCTAGCTCCGCCAGCCGCTCGGGATCGGTCTCGGCGAGCACGTCCACGAACGACGCCGTGACGGCATCGGGACCGAGCGCGAGAATACCCTCCACCGCGCGGCGCGACGCTCGTGCCACCAGCTCGGCTTTGGTCAGACGGGCCTCGTAGTGGAGGAGATAATCACGCTTCCTCCGCGCGAGAAGTCCCTTGTCCACGAGCTTGTTGAGCACGGTGACGACCGTGAGAAGCTCTACCCTGTGCTCCCTCGCCACGCGTGCGTGGACGGCTCTGGCGGGTGCGGGCTTGCCGATCCACCAGATGGCGTTCATCACACGCGCTTCGAGGTCGCCGAGGACCTTGGCCAGCCCCTTGGCCGACAGGCGCACGGTGTTCTGGAGGCGCGGCTCCTGACCTGAGGAACGAGACACTCTCGAGTTTCTCCCCAACGTCGCTCCGTCGTGATTGGACTGCCGATGACGATACTACTTGGCACGCCGAGCAAGAAGTGCACTCGGCGCCGCGAAGTGGAACGATCAGGGGAACTCCGACTCGCCGTAGGGGAAGCGGCGACGCCCGAGCGCCGCCTGCCGGCTCTACCTTTGGCTCTCCTCCGAGCGAGGGCGCATGTCAAGGGTGACCGGTGCCGCGATCGTCGTGCGTGCCCTGGAGGATGAAGGCATCCCCTTCACCTTCGGGATCCCCGGCACGCACAACCTCGAGCTGTACGACGCGCTAGCGGCGTCGTCGCGCGTTCGGCCAATCCTCGTCACCGACGAGCAGTCGGCCTCGTTCATGGCCGACGCCGTCTGGCGCTCATCCGGCCGCCTCGGTTGCGCCTGTCTCGTGCCGGGCGCCGGTCTCACGCACGCGTTGAGCGGGATCGCGGAGGCGTTTCTCGATCAGATCCCGATGCTCGTGCTGTGCTGCGGCATCCGGCGAGACACCCGCTATCACTACCAGCTGCACGAGGTGGATCAGGTCGCCATCGCCACGCCGGTGACCAAGGCGCAGCTCCGCGCGCGGCATGGGAGCGAGCTGTACGGGATGGTCCGTCGTGCCTGCCAGATCGCGCGAAGCGGTGCTCCCGGTCCCGTGATCGTGGAGGTTCCCGCGGATCTCTTCGCGTCTCGTCACGACGCGGTGCCTGAGACGCTCGCGCCGCCCCCCGCGGAGGCGCTGCCCTCGGACGCCGAGCTCGATCGGGCAGCGACGCTCCTTCGCGACGCGCGCCGTCCACTCCTTCACGTCGGACTCGGCGCGCGATCCGCCGGCGCCGACCTGGTGTGGCTGGCGGAGCGCCTCGAGACGCCGGTCACCAGCACCCTGCAGGGGAAGGGTGTCTTTCCCGAGTCGCATCCGCTCTCGCTCTGGCCGGGCTCCGGCAATGCCGCGCCCCCGTTCGTGCGCGACATCGCGAGCGACCGAGATCTCACACTCGCCATCGGATGCCGCTTCAGCGAGGTCGGCACGGGAAGCTACGGCATCACCATCCCACAGCCGCTCGTCCACGTCGACATCGATCCGGGCGTCTTCTCGCGCAACTATCCCGCGACGCTCGCCCTCGCGGGCGACGCGGGAGCGATCGTGTCCGAGCTGCTGCGACGACTCGGCCAGGGCGGCTCACGCGATCAGGCGCTGCGCGACCGCATCCGACGGGGGCGCGAGGACGTCGCCGAGCGGTGGGCAGAGCATCGTGGCGGCCGCGTCTCTCCGCATCTGCTGATGCGATCGCTTCAGCGCACGTTCGGCGATCGGACGATCTTCACCGTGGACAGCGGCAACGGCCTCTTCCTCGCCGCGGAGTGTCTGCGGCTCGACGCGCCCGGACAGTTCCTCGCGCCGGTGGACTACTCGTGCATGGGCTACGCGGTCCCCGCGGCCATCGGCGCCAAGCTGGCGCGCCCGGAGGCGCCGGTGGTGTCGCTGGTGGGAGACGGTGCTTTTCTGATGACGGGTCTCGAGCTGATCACCGCGGTGTCGGAGTCGGCGCCGGTCGCGGTGTTCGTCCTGCGCGATGGAGAGCTCGCGCAGATCGCGCAGTTCCAGAAGCAGCTGCTCAACCGGACGGCATCCAGCAAGCTCGGCGACTTCGATGTGACGATGCTGGGACGGGCGGTCGGCGTGCGGACGTTCAGGATGGAGTCCGACGGCGACGTGGCGAGCGTCGTCGCCGACGCGGCGGCCGCCGTCTCGGCGGGTGACCCCGTGCTGGTGGACGTGGCCATCGACTACGCGGAGCGCACGTATTTCACGAGGGGTGTGGTGCGGACCCATTTCCTGCGGCTGCCGTGGTCCGAGCGGATGCGGCTGGTGGGTCGCGCGTTGATGCGCCGCGTGCGCTAGCGCCTCACGGCCATCCGCCGATGCGAGTGAGGCGCGCTCCGGTGTCCAACGCCGGAGCGCGCCTCTTTACCAGCTGCCCTCACTACCGGGACGCTGGTGGGGTTCCATCATTGGAAATGGAACGCGACGCCGAGCGACAGGCCGATCTCGTTCCGCGTCTTCGACGCCACGCCATCGATCGGCGACTTGAAGCAGAAGACGTTGTCGCGCGCCTCCATCCGCGCGGCGGTCCGCCCCAACTGGAACTCCATGCCGAGCGAGCCGTAACCCGCGAAGCAGGTCTTGTCGTCGAGCAACCTGCCGTGATAGAGGTACGTGCGTGCTCCACCGCCGGCGCCCAGGAATGGCTTCCACTCCCACCTTCCCATCGGGCGAACGAGAGCGACCTCCGCCCCGACGTCGTACTGGAGGATGCTGACGTTCTGGTTGCGCACGGCATACTTGGACTCGCCCGGTATCCATCCGAAGGAGCCTACGAGGTGGAAGTCGCGCTTGACCTGAACGGCGAACTGGGCGCCGAGGAGTGCGGCGTCCTCGAAGAGATCCCGCTGATCTCCTGTGGGGACCGATACGCCCACGTACGGACGAATCTCGAATGCTGGGCCCTCCGTGAGCTGCGCCGCGGCAGTCGTTGCGCACATCAGGAGCGCCGTTGCGAAGACCAACCTTCTCATGGAGCTCACCTCCCCTGCCAGGCGCACGCGTGTGCGCCCGCCGTGCCGACGCGCCCGCGCTCATCCGAGAACGGGCGCATGCGACAGTTTCAGCGCGAGAATCTTGCGTCGCGCCAACTGAGGATAGGCGAGGGGTCGATGGCGAGCAGTGGGGAAAAGCCTCAAGTCCTGTCCGGTAATCTCTGAACCGCGCGTGCGCTCAGGAGCGGAGGCGAGCCTGTGGCGGCCTCGTTTGCTTCTACCGCGGATGGACGCCCGGTGTGCCGAGCATGTACCGCCAGGTGGGGGCGAGCACCGGATCGCCGTTGCCGTCGAGCGGAGTGGCGCCGTCGGCTACCACGCTCGGATGCGCGGCGCCCGGCGAGCCGCGCGGCGTGAGCTCGGTGATCAGCATGTGGGTGCCGCCAAAGGGAGGCTGACTCCGGTCTACTACTACCGGGGCGCCGAAGCGCGGCAAGCCGAGTGCTTGCCAGTTGGGCACGATCGATGTGAACGGATCGCGCTCGTGCGCCAGACCGAAGTAGCGGTCGTCAGGCGTGGCGCCTAACGACATCCAGGGCGCGGGCTGGCCGCCGAAGCCGTCGGCCGGCGCGCCGAACATCACCACCCGCGCCACCAATCGCTGCCTGGCGATGTAGGCCGCGTGCCCTCCACCCTGTGAGAGCCCGCTCACCACGATGCTCGGCCACCGTAGCGTGTCGGCATCGAGGAACGACTCCCACCCCTCGGCCGGATGGCGCTGCGCCAGAAAGCGCACCAGCGCCAGGAGCCTTCCCTCGATGCTGTTCGGGCGATCGACCTCGACGTGCGGCGAACGGTCCACCCCGGACACGATCTCGGCGCGCATTCTCTCCATGCACTCCGGCTCCGAGTCGGCGGAGCAGGCCTGCAGGACGGCGAGATCGTCCGGATACATGAGCCCGATGGCGTGATAGCCGAGCCGGGCTGCTTCGATCGGAAAGAGCCGCGTGTTGCGCGGCGCGCCCCCCGTGCCGGGGAGGAAGACGACCAGCCCCGGCGTCGCCGAGCGCGCGTCGAGGTCGACCCAGGCGATGTGCTCGGCGTTGAACGTGGTGATGCTGGCGTCCGTCTCGGAGGGGAGCACCA
>DATFFQ010000125.1:0-17344 GCA_035249955.1 Gemmatimonadaceae bacterium | reverse complement strand
CATGAAGGGAAGTGGCGCTCCAGCCGTACGCTCCACGAAGTCGCGCAGCGCGTGCTCGCCGCGGGTCTCGACGAGGTACGCGAGGAACAGTGACCCGAATCCGTAGGCGATGTCGCCCGTGGGATAACGCGTGGTGGCTCTGCTCCAATCGCCGATGTCGGGAAAGTCGTCGCTCAGCGCCGCCGCGCGCACCAGCATGCGGTGGTAGCTGCCGTGCACTCGTCCGGCCCCGGTGAGCTTCGACTCGTAGTAGGTGGCCAGCCCTTCGGTGATCCACGAGGGCGCATAGCCGGTCGGAAACAGAAATGGCGCGCGTCCGAGCACGTATTGCGCGCCACGCCACCATCCTCGCACCAGGTCGGTGTGGAACACGTGCGTGAGCTCGTGCGTGACGACGAGCTCCAGCCAATCCTCGTAGAACCGCAGCGACGGCGATGCGAGCGGCGCGTAGGTGTAGATCGTGATGCGGTTGCTCGGAAACGGCGTCGCGAATCCGTTGGCGAGGTCCACATTGTCGGCGATGACGAGGTCGATCGGTCCGCGCGGCGGGGCGAGCTCGGCGGCGAGTCGCGAATAGGCGGTCTCGGCGTACGCCGCCGCACGTCGAGCCGGTTCCTCCAGCCCTTCGGCAAAGTGGACGTGAAAGTGCGCGGTTCGAATCGTGCTCCACCGGCCGTCCGGAGGCACCTGCGCGGGCGACGGCACGGCGAACGCCAGAGTGACGAGCGCTCCCGCCACGCGCAGCGCGCGGGCGCTCACCGCGAGCCGGCGAGCGATCGGAAGTAGGCCTCCACGCCGTCGGCGATCCCGGCCGCGTACGCCTGTTGGAACTCGCTCGTGCGCAGCGCCGCTTCGTGCTCGGGGATCATGATGAACGCGCCCTCGCACAAGATGGAGGGCATCCACGTCGTGCGCGGGATGGCCAGGTTGTCGTAGTACACCCCCAGGTTGCGGAGCCCCATCCGGCGGACCATCCCGTCTTGCACGGCGCGTGCGAGCGGCTCGGCGTGGGGGTGAAAGAAGTAGGTTCCGGTGCCGTGGGCGGTGAACGGGTTCACGCCATCGGGCAGCGCGTTCAGGTGTACCGAGACCAGCGCGTGCGCGTTCGCGCGGCGGGCCATGACCGGCCGCTGGCCGAGAGGGACGGCGGCCGGTGTGGCGCGAATCATCACCACCGTCGCACCCCGCGCCTCGAGCAGCTCCTTGGTCCTGGCGCTGATCGCGAGGGTGGCGTCGGGCTCCCGTAAACCGGTCGGGCCGGTGGCGCCCGCGGATTCTCCAGGGGCGCCGGGATGACCGGCGTCGACGGCGATGGTGATGCCCGCCAGTGGACGGTCGGAGTCGATCCGTGGCGGGCGCCGCACGCGGAGCACGAACGCGCCAGGTTGCCACATCGCCAGGTAGCCGAACGGCGCCTGTGACAGGCGCAGCGTGTAGCGCACGCGACCGCTCGCTTGCTGCTCCCAGCTCACGACGCGCACGAATGGATCGCCGCCGCCGTAGGTGATGATGTCGGTGTCGGACTGCGTGTCGTAGAGCGTGAGCACGATCGCCTGCTCGGCTTCCTCCACGAAGTACGCCGGCCGTTCGCCGATGGGGATGACGAGATCGACCCAATCGTCGGCCGGGACGAGCCGCGCGTTGCGCGCCGTGCGCCGAGGCGCGGCGAATCCGTCGGGGAGCGCGCGAACGTCCGTCGCGTTCACCCACGCCTCGAGCGCGTCGTCGAGTCGCACGCGCACGAAGTTGTCGATGCGGCCGGTGATCTCGAGCTGCGTGCCGGGCAGCAAGAACCACTTGTACGTACCGCCGGGCGTGGGACGTCCCACGATCACGCGATCGGTGTCGCTCACCGCGGCCACCGAATCGGCGCCAAGGAGCCCCCATCTCGGCGTGCGCGCGAACGGCGCGGCGACCGCGGGCAGCGTGAATCTCGCCGTATCGACGCCTCGGGCGATCACGAGCTGGCCGCCGTTCCGCAGGTCGGCGGCTCGAACATCGGTGCTCCAGAGCTCGGGATTGCCGATGAATCGCGTCGCCGCACTGTCGGTGGCTCCGATCGAGGCACCGACACTGGGCCCCGGACGGGCGGCGTCATTCACCAGCGGTACGAGCACACTGTCCACGCGCACCCAGGCGCTGACGTTCGGCGGTGCCCGCACGCCCACGCGCACCAGCTCGTCATCGCGCATCACGAGCGACCCGCGGGGGACGACGCTCGCGGAATCCACCCCCAGAGGACCGACGAGCGACATCGCCGGACGCGGCGGAAGGACGCGCACGACGTGCGTGAGCCGCGCCGACTGCGCGCCGGCGGTGACCACGAGCTCGTACTGCGGCGCCGATGCCGGCGGGTTCGGCAGGAAGGCGATGAAGCTGCCGTTCGGCAGCACGGGAACCGGCGTGCCATTGATGCTGAGCGTGGCGCGGCCGTTGCCGACCGAGCCGAAGATGAAGTTCGAGTCGCGCGATGTGATGAGCGCGCCCGATGACGGATAGGTCACGCGCGGCGCGAGCGGTCCCTCGACCAGGGGCACAGGCGGGAGCGCGGGCCCATCGGGCGAGAGGACGCCCGCGCCGCCGCGTCCCGCGCAAGCCGCGGCCATCAACGCGGCGCAGGAGATGATCCAACGCATTGCTTCAAGCTAATCCGGGCATCCAGTGTCGGCGAGCGTCCCGAGGGCGAGCGCCACACGAGCGACGAAGAAGTCGTAAATTTCGTCGTCGGAGCGTGTTCGTGGCGCGGTGGCTCGCGTTGACCAGGCCCATTGACCATTTCTATATTGGCGCGTCATTCCGTGGAGTACCTCTGTGGAGGCTCACGTGCGCTACAGCCGGGTGCTTCAGCAGCGGTCATGGAACCGCCCCGGCAATCAGCGCGTAGTGACAGCAGGGTCGCGTGCTGTCGTACTGCGGCAACCAACCCTGAACCCGCCTCTGTGACCAGCCCCTCTCTACGACCCGACGGATCTCCAGGCGAAGTGCTCGTGCACGCGTTCGGCCGCACCGATGTGGGGCGTACGCGCGACCACAACGAGGACTCCTTCCTCGTCGCCGATCTGTCGGCAGGCGTCCATGCCCAGGAAGCTGGACTGCTGGCACACGTGCTCGGCCCGCGCGGCTCGATCTTCATGGTCGCCGATGGGCTCGGCGGCGCCGCCGCCGGCGAGTTAGCCAGTGAGATGGCGGTCACGGTGGTGCTCGAGGAGTTGCGAGAGCGCTGGGTCAAATCGCCGAAGAGCGATGAGGCCACCTTCGCCGCCGCGCTCAAGGGCGCGGCCGAGGCGGCCAACAGCCGCATCCATGAGTTCGCGTCGCAGCACCCGGAGCATCGCGGGATGGGAACGACGGCAACGATCGCCGGACTGCTGGGCGACACGCTGTACCTGGTCCAGGTGGGCGACAGCCGCGCCTACCTCATCCGCGACGGACACGCGCAACAGATCACGAAGGACCAGTCGCTCATGCAGCGCCTCATCGAGGCCGGTGAGATGACACCGGAGGAGGCCGAGCGCAGCGAGCGGCGCAACATCATTCTCCAGGCGTTGGGTCCCGAGCCGTCGGTGAAGATCGATCTCACCTATCAACGGCTTCGCCGGAGCGACACACTGGTGCTGTGCACGGATGGGCTGTCCGGGCTGGTTCGTCCCGAGCAGATCGCCGACGTCGTGAATACCGAAGCCGATCTTTCGGCCGCGTGTACGCGGCTCATCGATTTGGCAAACGAGAATGGCGGCCCGGACAACATCACCGTCGTCGCGGCGCGCTTCGACGGTGCGGGACTCGGCGTCGCCGAAGCCGACGACAAGGTCGGCTACGAGGTCTTCCCGCTCGGCGGCACCGGGCCGCGCACGGTGCCGCGCCCCCCGAGCCCCCCCGCCGAGCCATCACGAGCGGCCGAGACGCCGCGATCCGAGCACGTGTCCGCCGGCTCGATCGGCGGCGGGCCCAGTCGAGCGGTGCTGCTGGCGGTGACCGCGGCGCTGCTGCTGGCCGCGCTGGTCTTCGCCGCGCGCCAGCTGCGCGGCGCGATCGACGAGAGCAGCATGATCGAGCAGCGCGCTCCCACCCTTCCACAGTCCCAGATCTCCAGATCGTGAGCTTCGCGCTCAGGGTGGTCACCGGCTCGCGTGCCGGAGCGCGCGAGCTGTTCGACAAGGCTGCCGTGGTGCTCGGACGACATCCCCACTGTGATCTTCGGTTCGATGCGAAGGTCGAGCTCGACGTCTCCGCACGGCACGCCGAGATCCGCCATCGCGGCGGAACCACCACGATTCGCGACCTGGGGAGCACGAACGGGACGTTCGTCAACGGCGAGCGTGTGAACGGGGAATGTGCGCTGCGCTCGGGTGACGTGATCTCGCTCGGTGAGATGGGGCCACAGGTGGAGATCGCGATCGAGAACGAGCCGCACCGTGCCGCCGCATCGCGCGTCGCGATCCGACGGCCGTTCCCTCGCGTACGCGTGGGGATGGGGCTCGTGCTCGTGGGGAGTGTCGCCGCCGCATACTGGCTCGGCCGCAGCGATTCCCGCGCTCGCGACGCGCGCGTCGAGGCGCTCGTCCGTCGCACCGACAGCCTCAACACGGTGTACGCGCAGGACCTCGCGCGAATGTCGGGACAGGTCGCCGGGCTCGAGTCGGCGCTGCGCGGGGTGCGCGACGAGCGAGAGCGATTGCGCGGGCAGCTGGAGCGGGCGCGATCCGGTGCATCGGGACCGAGCGTCGATCTGCTCGCCAGCCGTCTGGAAACGGTCGAGACGCGTCGTGAGGCCATCCTCTCCGCGTCGCGCGTCGATTATTCGGCGATCGCCGAGCGCAACGGCCCGGCGGTGGTGCTCATCGCCGTGGAATGGCCCGATGGCAAGACGTTCACCGGCACCGGGTTCTCGGTGACGCCGAGTGGTACGCTCGTCACCAACCGTCATCTCGTCACGAACGAGAGCGGACAGCGACCACGGCGCATTCTCGTCATCTTCAGCGACACCAGGGTGTGGCTGCCCGCGCGCTTTCTCCGCGCGAGCACCGACGCGGACCTGGCGCTGCTCCAGGTGGAAGTGGCGGGACCGTTCCCAATGGTGGCGGGTGTGGCTCCCAGCAGCACGTCGGCGCGCGTCGGGACGCCGGTGGCGCTCATCGGGTATCCACTCGGCGTGGACACGCCGATGGACGGGAGCGGCGAGGCCATCACGGCGCGATCCACGCTGGGCGCGGGCACGGTGAGCAAGACGCTCGCGAGCATCGTGCAGATCGACGCCTTCGCCGGTGAGGGATCGAGCGGCAGCCCGGTGTTCAACGGCGACGGCAAGATCATCGCCGTCGTCTACGGGGGGGCTCGCGAGAGCGCGGGGCGCATCGTCTACGCCGTACCGAGCGAGCGCCTGGCATCGTTCCTTCCTCCCTCGGCCGCCGGCCTGCTTCGCTGACGGAGCCTACGCCTCGGTGGCACGTGCAACGACACCCATCCCTGTGTCCGCGGACACTCCGGAGATGGCGCTGCGCACCAAGCTGCTGTGGGTCGCCGCTCTCTACTTCGCGTCGGGGCTGCCGTTCGGCATCGTCAACTACCTGCTGCCGGTATTCCTGCGCACAGAGGGCACCGATCTCTCGACGCTCGGTCGCGTCATCTCCGACGTCGGGCTCGCGTGGACGCTGAAGTTTCTCTGGGCACCGCTGGTCGATCGATTCGGCCGGCGCCGAAGCTGGATTCTCCTGTGTCAGCTCGGCATCGCCGCGCTCACGCTGTGGCTCGTCGCCGCCGATCCCATCGGGGCACGGCTGGTGCTCTGGGGCATCCTCGTCGTGCTGGCCGCGCTCTCGGCGACGCAGGACATCGCCATCGACGCCTACACGATCCAGCTGCTCGACGTGAGGGAGCTCGGTGTCGCGAACGGCATTCGAGTGGGCGCATATCGAATCGCACTCATCGTCACGAGCGGTGGACTCGTCGCGCTCGCCGGCTCGGTGGGGTGGAGCGCGGTGTTCACGGTGGCGGCGGCGATCATGGGCGCGCTCGCGCTGCTGGTGCTCGCCGCCCCTCGCCGCGACCGGGCTGCGCAGCACCACTCGCTGCTGGAGCCGGCGCGCGCGCTGCTCGACGTGCCGTACCTGTGGGCGGTCGTGCTGTTCGTGCTCACCTTCAAGCTCGGTGATCTCGCCATGCAGCCCATGGTGGCGCCGTTCTGGGTGGATCGCGGGCTCAGCGAAGCGCAGATCGGCCTGATCGGCACGTTGAGTATCGGTGCCGCCATCGGCGGCGCGCTGGTGGGCGGGGTGCTCACCACCCGTTGGGGCGTCTTTCGAGCGCTGTGGATCCTCGGCGTGGTGCAGGCGCTCAGCAACCTCGGGTACTTCTTCGCGGCCCGCGAAGGCGCGCCGCAGAGTGCCATCTACGCCGCGGCGATGATCGAGCAGGTCACGTGGGGCCTGGGGACATCGGCGTTCCTGGCGTTTCTCATGTCGGTATGCGAGAAGCGCTACGCGGCCACTCAGTTCGCCGTGCTCACGGCGCTGTACGGATTGAGCCGGTGGATGGGTGGCCGATACTCGGGGGACCTGGCGGAAACGCTCGGGTACGCGGGCTACTTCCTCCTCACGTTCGCCTTCGCGCTGCCGGCATTCGCGCTCATTCCCGTCATCCGGCGCGTGCCCTTGCGCGGAGAGGCGCGCGCCGAAGCCGTGTAGCGGTCAGCCGCCGCGCACCAGGAAGCGCGCCGCGGCCTGCTGCATGGCGGTCTCCCCGCCCCACGCGCACACGACGATCGGGCACCCGGAGATCTCGCGCGCCAGCCGCGGGTGCGAGAACTGAACGACCACAGCGTTCCGGTCGGTCTCGCACGCGCGCTCCACGGCGGCGCGCGACGCATTCGAGAATCCGGGACGCGCCTTCCAGGCGCGCACGTCGCCGAAGAGGGCGATCACCGTCGAGTGGCGCCCATCCCGCGACGGCGACTCCGCGCGGCGTGCGTCGAGGCCGGCGGCGGACAGCGCGGTGAGGAACGGCTCCCGCGACGGCGGCGGATATGGACCGCCGACGTCGTCGTCCACCACAATCACGTCCACCGGCGCCGTCAGCCGCGGCAGCCGTCCGCGCACCAAATGCACCACGCGGTCGGCGAGCTGCGCGCCCCACGCCGCATCGGCCACCGACGGCTTCCGGTACTCGTTAGGCGGAGAGGCCCACTGCGCCCACTTGAGACGCCGGCGGCGCGCCTGGTGTACGCGCTCCACGTCCAGCGCGCCGTCCTTGAGCGCCTGCGTCAGGCCGCGCTCCGTCGCCTGCAGGTCGCGCGGATAGAGGAGCACGTCACACCCGGCGTTGAGGGCACGCACGGCCGCCTCGCCGTCATCGGCGGCCTTTGCCCCTTCCATGATCAGGGCGTCGGTCACCACGAGCCCGTCGAACTTGAGCTGCTGTCGGAGGAGCCACACGAGGATGTCGCGCGACATGGTCGCCGGCGCGCCGCTGGGATCGAGCGCGGGGTACGCCACGTGCGCCGTCATCACCGACGCGACACCGGCCTCGATGGCCGAACGGAACGGCACGATGTCGGTGTCGAGCAGCTCGCGCTTCGACAGCGTCACGACCGGCAGTCCCACGTGCGAATCGGTGGGCGTGCGCCCGTGACCGGGAAAGTGCTTCGCGCACGCGATGACGCCTTCCGACTGACAGGCGTCGATCCACTCGGCGGCGAGGGCCCCGACGCGACGGGGATCGGCACCCAGCGACCGCGTGCCGACGATCGGGTTGTCCGGCAGCACATCCAGGTCGCACACCGGGGCGAAGTCCCAATTCACCCCCATCGTGCGCGCCTCACGCGCCGTGAGGCGAGCGGCACGGCGCACGGCGTCGGCGTCATCGAGCGCGGCGATGGCGGCCAACGGCGGCAGCCCGGTGGCGCCGGCGAACTGCTGGCCGGCGCCGCGCTCCAGATCGGCGCCGATGAGCAGCGGCAGGCGCGACCGCGTCCGCAGCTCCTTGGTGAGCGCACGCACCGCCTCCTGCTCGCCGCCGAACAGAATGAAGCCCCCGACGCCGAGCTCGAGCGCCTTGTCGATGAAGCTGCGCGAGCCGTCGTAGCCGCGCGCGGAATCCCAGCGGATGGCCGGAACGAGCAGCTCGGCAACCTCGCTCATGCCGGGCACCACTTGCCAAGCACGCGTGCGCCCCGCGCGCCGGTGGCCGCTGACACGTTGCCGGGACGGCCGAGCAGGTGGAGGTATCCGAGCAGCGCGAAGGCGACCGCCTCCTTCGCGTCGCCGTCGAAGAAGAGGTCGTCGAAGCGCGCTACCGTGCGCGGCGCGAGCGCGGCGGTGATGGCCCGTACCAGATGCGGATTTCGCGCACCGCCGCCCGAGAGCACGACCTCGCTCACGGGCTCGATCACGAACCGCGTGAGCGCATCGCCGATGCTGCGCGCCGTCAGCTCGACGGCCGTCGCGACGATGTCCTCCCCGGTCGCAGCGGGGTGCTCCTCGCGGCACCGCGCCATGAATCGCTGGATGAATGCCTCGCTGAACAGCTCGCGTCCGGTGGATTTGGGCGGGCGCGCGCGGAAGTACGGCTGCGCCAGGATCTCGTTGACCACGGCGTGGACGGGCTGGCCGCGCGCGGCGAGCGCGCCGTCCACGTCGTAGGGGAGCGATGGGAACAGCGCGCGCGTGACACCGTCGATGACCGCGCACCCGGGCCCCGTGTCGAAGGCCAGCACACGATCGAGGGCGCCACCAGGTGGCACGACCGAGACGTTGGCCATGCCGCCGACGTTCTGCATCGCGCGCCAGTGGCCGGTCGCGGAAAACAGCAGCGCGTCGGCAATGGGGACGAGCGGAGCGCCCTGACCGTGGGCGGCCACGTCGCGTACGCGGAAATCGCAGACCACGCCCACCCCCGTGCGCTCGGCGATCACGGCGCCCTCCCCGAGCTGCCAGGTGGAGTGTCCCGGCTCGTGCCAGATGGTGTGTCCATGGCTCGCAATCGCCGCGACGTCGCTCTTGCCGAGCCCGGCGCGCTTCATCACCGTCGTTGCCGCCTCGGCCAGCCACTCGCCAAGCTCGAAGTTGAGGCGGCAGTACTCCGCGGGCTCGGCGCCCTGCATCGCACGCATCAGGCGGCGCTGTCGATCGATGGGGTACGGACAGGTGACGTGGGCCAGCAGCTCGCCATCGATCGCGCCCGGCGCGCGCGGGGAGAAGCGCGCGACCGCCGCGGTGATGCCATCGACCGACGTCCCGGACATCAAGCCGATCAGCAATCCGCCACCGCCCGGTGTGCCGGGCTGGCGTCGACGAGGGGCGGCGGGCTCTCTCACCCGACTGCCGGTGGCTCCTCGTGCACGACACGCCGAATCACGCCGCCCGCCCCGGCCAGCGCCTGCTCCGCTTCGGCGCGCGTCACGTCGAGCTTCTGCATGACGATGGCCGTCTTCACGCTGCCCGCTGCGTCCTCGATCAGGCGGCGCGCCTCA
This sequence comes from Gemmatimonadaceae bacterium, assembly GCA_035249955.1. GTDB lineage: Bacteria > Gemmatimonadota > Gemmatimonadetes > Gemmatimonadales > Gemmatimonadaceae > DATFFQ01. Next base: position 7,878 of record DATFFQ010000125.1, on the reverse strand, counting down.
TCACGATCCACGCCGCACACTTCCATCATGATGCGCTCGCCTCGATCCACCAGCTTCTGACTCATGGCGCGAAGATCGACCATGAGATTGCCGTAGGTCTTTCCGATCCTGACCATCGCGCCGGTGCTGATCATGTTGAGGACCATCTTCGTCGCCGTGCCGGCCTTGAGCCGCGTGGAGCCGGTGACGGCCTCGGGACCGGTGATCGCCACGATGGCCACGTCCACGCGCGCCGCGAGATCGGCGGGGGGCGGCGAGCAGGCGAGGATGCCCGTGCTGGCGCCTCGCTCGATGGCGCGCTCGAGAGCCCCGCGAACGTAGGGAGTGGTGCCGGACGCGGCGATGCCGACCACGAGATCGGCGCGCCCCACGTCGCGCTCGTCCATCGCTCGCGACCCGTCGGCGATGACATCTTCGGCGCCTTCCTGCGAGCGCGTGAGCGCCGCAAAGCCGCCGGCGATTATTCCCTCAACCATTGAGGGATCGCTGCCGAACGTCGGCGGGCACTCGCTGGCGTCGAGCACGCCCAACCGTCCCGACGTCCCTGCGCCAACGTACAGCAGGCGGCCACCGGATCGGAAGGCGCGTTCGGCAAGCTCGATGGCGCGCGCGATCCTGTCGCGCTGCGTCGCCACCGCCTCCGCGACCGTGCGATCCTCGGCGCTCAGGAGGTCGACGATTTCGAGGGGCGATGCGAGATCGATGCCGACGGTGCGCGGATTACGGCGCTCGGTGAGACGCGGATCGAGGTACGGCGCGGACACGTGTGCGGGCGTGTGAGGAAGAATCGTGATGCATCCCGCTGCATTCGGATGTGTTCGCGGCTAAGTTACCCATCACCGCGCTTCCAGGGCAAGCGAATGTTGATCCGCGTTCTTTCTCGTGCGGTACTCCTCCTCGTCGCGCTGACCGCCTGTCGACGGGCGGCACCGCCCGACATTCCGGCTGCCGGGTGGCGCCTCGCGTCGCGGCCCGTGTTCACCGAGCGCGCGATCGTCTCCAGCAACAGCGAGCTGGCGACCGCCGTCGGCGTCGAGATGCTGCGCCGTGGCGGGAATGCCGTCGACGCGGCGGTGGCGGTTGCGTTCGCGCTGGCCGTGACCTATCCCGAGGCGGGCAACATCGGCGGTGGTGGCTTCATGGTCGCGCGCTTCGCCGACGGCAGCACGGCGGCGATCGACTTTCGCGAGGTGGCACCACTCGCGGCGACGCGCTCGATGTACGCCGACTCGGCGAGTCGCACCGAACGTCGCAGCCTGGTCGGGCATCTCGCGGTCGGCGTGCCGGGAGCGGTGGCTGGATTGACGGCCGCGCTCGACAGCCTCGGCACGATGCCGCTGCGCGATGTCATGCAGCCCGCGATCCGCCTCGCGTCGGAGGGATTCGTCGTCGACAGCGCGCTCGCCCGGTCGCTCGCGTCCGACAGCGCGCTCATCGGTCGATTCGCCGGGACGCGAATCTTCCTGCCCGGCGGTGTACCGCTGCGCGAGGGCCAGCGGCTGGTGCAGCCCGATCTCGCGCGCACGCTGCGGCGCATCGCGGAGCGCGGCCGGCGGGGGTTCTACGAAGGCGAGACGGCCGATCTCATCGTCGCCGAGATGCGCCGGGGCGGCGGGCTCATCACGCACGAAGACCTGTCACGTTACCAACCCATCTGGCGCCGGCCCGTCGTGGGCACGTACCGCGGCTACACGATGCTCGGCATGCCGCCGTCGTCGTCCGGTGGCATCACGCTCATCCAGACGCTCAACATGCTGGAGACGCGCGAGCGCGTACCGCCCTTCGGCAGCGCGGGCTGGACCCATCTCCTGGCCGAGGCATTTCGGCGTGCGTTCATCGACCGCAACACGCGTCTTGGCGATCCAGCGTTCGTGCGCGTCCCGGTGGATACCCTGACCAGCAAGACGTACGCGCGCTCGCTGGCGGAGACGATCGAGCCTGCTCGCGCCACGCCTTCTCCTTCGCGACCGATGGCGGGCCGGGAAGGCACGCAGACCACACACTTCTCGGTGGTGGACGAGCATGGCAACGCCGTGGCGCTCACCACCACGATCAACGAACTGTACGGCTCGGGAGTGTTCGTCGAGGGAGCTGGCTTCTTCCTCAATGACGAGATGGACGACTTCACGTCGCGGCCGGGCGAGCCGAACACCTTCGGGCTCATTCAGGGGGAGCTCAACGCGATCGCGCCAGGCAAGCGCATGCTGAGTGCCATGACTCCGACCATCGTGCTCGACCGGGATGGCGCACTGCTGATGGTCGTGGGGTCGCGCGGCGGTCCGCGCATCATCACGAGTGTCGCGCAGGCGATCCTCAACGTGATCGACCACGGGATGACGCTCGCCGACGCCGTGGCGGCGCCGCGCATCCATCACCAGGCATGGCCCGACTCGCTTCGCTACGAGCCGAACGGGCTCGCGCCGTCGGTGGTGGACTCGCTGCGCGCGATGGGACACGCCGTTGGCGAGGCGCCCTGGGGGCGCGAGGGCTACTCGGGGCGCATCCACGCCGTGATGCGCGTGCGTGGCGGCTACGTGGGCGTGGTGGATCCGAGGACGAGCGGAGGGGCTGCCGGGTACTAGGGCGTGTGGACCGTGGAGGATCGGTGACGGCAGTGACGGGAGTATTGTGCGTGACAACGGCTAGGGTGAGGAGCATGAGGGAGTGATGAGCTCATCACGTCCCTCATACACCTCACCCTAGCCGTTGTCACTCACTCCACTCACAGCACGCTCTTACGAGCTGGCTCCTCACGGTTCGTCGCGCCCTACTCCGCCTGGATCGTGGCCGGCGAGTTCAGGCGGACCTGGATCCGGCCGCCCTGCGGCACGCAACCCTCGTAGTCGGCCGTGCCCATGGCAACCGCGGTACCGGCGGCGGCGCCGGTGGCGGCGCCGATCACGGTGGACTTGGTGTCCTTGCCGAGGATCTGGCCGATGATCGCGCCGGCGACGGCGCCGCCGATCACCTTCTTCGCGTCGTTACCGGTGGACGAGGCACGCACGCGATCGACCTGCACGTCGGTGATGCTCGCGTCGATGGGATAGGTCTTCCCACCCCAGGAGATGCTCTGCACCACGAAGCCCATCTGGATCGGGTCGTTCGCGTTCTCACTGCGCTTCACCGAGGACACCTGGACCACGGCGCGCGCACCAGCCGGGATCGTCGCGCCGTTGGGACCAACGACCGGCTCGGTGACCGTCGCCGTGAAGCGGTCGCCCGCGCGATGCGTGTTCGTGCACACGCGGTCACCGGACGTCAAGTTGATGGTCGTGCCGGCGGCGATCGACGCCGTGGCGCCCTCGCTTCCCTTCTCGCCACTTTCGACTCGGTTACCCGACGGCGTCGTCGGGGGGGCCGACGGCTGCTTGGGCGTCGTGGTGCGCGATGGCGTCCTCGTGGGTGTCCGGGTCGGAGTGGTCCGGCTCGGCGTGCTCTTCGGAGCGGGCGTCGCCTCCGGCTCGGTCGCCGGAACGTCCTGCAGCTGCGGCTGCGCCGCCGTGTCCTGATTCGCGAGCGCCAGATCTCGATTGAGCGCCGAGTCCTGCGTCAGCGCGTCATCGTCGCCACCGCCGCCGCACGCTCCCGCAACGAGCACGAGCGAAAGCGCGAGCGGAGCAGACAGTGACCGAATGTGCCGTATCATAGTGAATCCTCCCGACCGGGTGGAACTCGTAAACATTTGTAAGCTAAGCAGTTACGCTCTCGCCCAAACTATCTGGGCACCGTCCAATCTGCAACGGAGCGGCAAGCGGTATGCCACGGTCCGTGCATCGCGGCGTCGCGCACCTCCAGGCACCGATGTCGCGTACCTCCAGTCACCAATGATGATACTTCCGCCGTATCAGGATGGTTCGCCGCCCTCCGACGTCACGCCCGTGTGATCCATGTCACAATCGCACCCGAGCGTGCTCGGAAGACGGGCGCGCCGTCCGCGATGTCAAGCCCTGTGCATGCCCATCTCACCTCGCTAGACTACCCCCATGCACCACGTCTACAGTGACGCTCCATCGCTGGAGCAGCGCGTGGCGCTGCTCGAGGAGCAGGCACTCGCACAGGCACGCCTCATCGCCGAGCTGCGGAATCAAGACGCACTGAAGACGCAGTTCCTCGCCAACATCTCGCACGATCTTCGCACGCCGCTCACGGCGGTCATCACCCACGCCGAGATTCTGCGCGACGGTCTGCTCGGCGAGCTCAACGAGCGGCAGCTCGAGAGCGTCGTCGGCATCATCAGCGGCGGCCGCCAGCTGCTCGACATGGTGGGCGAGATCCTGACCTATGCGCGCGGCGCCGCGAACCAGCTCACGGTCACCGCGTCGGAATTCACCGTCGAATCGGTGGTGGAGCAGGTGAGCGCGATGAGCGAATCCCTCATTGCCAAGAAGGAGCATCTGCTGTCGGTGGAGGTCGAGCCCAACCTTCCCACGCTGATGGCCGATCGCGAGAAGATCGCTCACGTCGTCGCGAACTTGCTCGGCAACGCCATCGACTTCACGCCGCCCGGTGGTCGCATCTGGGTGCACGCTCGGCGGGCCGAGATGCCTAACGGCGGCGAGGGTGTCACGATCGAGGTGGGTGATACCGGTATCGGCATCGCGCCCGAGCATCACGACCTGGTGTTCCGCGAGTTCGCGCAGGTGGACGCGTCGGCCTCGCGCAGCCATCACGGCACCGGGCTCGGCCTCGCCATCGCTCGCAAGTTCGTCGAGCTGCACGGCGGAAGGATCTGGGTCGAGAGCCTCCTCGGCGAGGGCAGTCGCTTCTTCGTGACCATTCCCGCTTACTGTGCAGAGTAGGCGTGCCCGCGCACGTCCTGATCGTGGAGGACAGCGCGCTCGTCGTCGGCGCGCTGCGCCTGCTGCTCGAGGAGTCGGGGTTCCGGGTGACCGCGGCGCCGGGTGTCCAGGCGGCGTTGCGGGCCGTTCGCGCTGATCCGCCGGACGCCATGCTGCTCGATCTCTCGCTGAAGGATGGCAGCGGGCTCGATGTGCTGGGAGCGCTCACTGCCGCCGAGGCACCAGGTGTCACGATCGCCGTGACCGGGCACGACGATGCGGCGACGAGGGAGCGCTGTCTCCGCGCCGGCTGTCGCGAGGTGCTCGTGAAGCCGATCGACGCGTCGTCGCTCCCCAGGCGCTTGCGCGCGTGGATCGGGGAGCGGGCGGAGAGCAGCTAGATGCGATTGCGCAGTGCGTCGGGCGTCAGCCGCTGGAGGTACGAGGCCAGGATCGTGAAGTAGTCGGTCAGCAGCAGAATGCCGATCAGGATGAGGAGCGCGCCTCCTGCTCTACTCACCCAGACCATGGCCGGCCGAAAGCGCGCGTAGGCGGTGATGAACCGATGCACGGCCACTGCCGAAAGCAGGAAGGGAATCGCCAGGCCGAGCGAGTAGACGAACAGGAAGAGCAGCCCACGTCCGAGGTCGGCCGAGCTGGACGTGTAGATCAGGATCGAGCCCAGGATCGGACCGATGCACGGCGTCCAGCCGGCGCCGAACGCGATACCGACCAGCACGGTCCCGAGATAGCCGACGGGTTTGTTGGCCAAGTGCACGCGTCGTTCGGTGGCCAGCGCCCTGATGTTGAACGCACCGAGCAGGTAGAGCCCGAAGGCGATGATGAGGACTCCACCGACCTTGCTGATGATGTCGCGGTACGCGAGCATCACGCGGCCGATGACGGTCGCCGTCGCCCCCAGCAGGAGGAAGATGAGCGTGAAGCCTGCCACGAAGAGCAGCGCGTGGACGAGCGCGGCCCGCCTCGCGCCGCGTACCTCGTCCAGCCCCATCCCCGTGATGAACGTCACGTAGCTGGGAATGAGCGGCAGCACGCAGGGCGAGAGGAAGCTGAGCAGTCCCGCGGTGAACGAGATCAGCACTCCGACGGTGCCGGTTTCCTCCATGCCGTCTCCACCCGCCGAGCACCAGGCCCGCCGACGCATGGGCCCGCTGCTCCGCTGGTACTATGCAGTCAAGTATCGCCCGTTCCGCCGCGAGCGGCGTCTGCCCGATGGCCGGCGGGGGCTGGTAGTGCTCCAGATCGATGCGCTTGCGTACTCCGACCTGCGACGCGCGCTCGAGCTCGGGTATCTCCCCACGATCGCGCGTCTGCTCCGCGATCAGGGATATACGCTGCGCCGCTGGTTCTGCGGACTCCCCTCGGCAACGCCTTACTGCCAGGCGGGCATCTTCCACGGCGAGAACGGAGGGATCCCGGCCTTTCGCTTCTACGACAAGCGGCTCCGGCGCGTGATCACGTGCAACGCGCCCGACGGAGTGCAATATATCCGCGACCGCATCACCGCGCCTGGCGCCCTGGCCGGCGGCTCGAGCTACGTCAACCTGCTCGATGGCGATGCGCAGACGGTGGCCTTCACCGTGGCGACGCGGGCGAAGACGTCGGTCTACCAGCGGCTGGGCGGCACGCGCATGGCTCTGCTCATCGCGCTGCATCCCATCCGCCTGGCTCGCATGCTCGTGCAGTCGCTGTGGGAATGGCTGCGTGAGGAGTGGGAGCGGGTGGCCGGAGAGGTGTCGGGGCGCGTCACGCACGCGGAAGGCATCTTCTTCTTCATCAGGATCCTCAGCAACGTCATCGTGCGCGAGCTCCAGACGATGGCGATCATGCTGGACGTGTACCTGGGCGTGCCGATCATCTACAGCACGTACATGCAGTACGACGAGCTGGCGCACCATTTCGGGCCGTCCAGCCGGCAGGCGCTCGGCGATCTGCGCCGCACCGATGCACGCATCGCCGAGATCGCACGCATGATCCAGGCGGTGGAGTCGCGCGAGTACGATCTGGTGATCCTCTCCGATCACGGGATGACGCCGGCCACCAGCTACCGCCGCCGCTTCGGCGAGAGCCTGGGCACGACCGTCGAGCGCATTCTGAGCGGCGAGGTGCGGGGGCGGCATACGCCGCTTTCGGTCATGGCCAGCTTCTCGGAGGATTCCGAGTACGCGGACATGGGCGCGCAGATCGTGGACACGGTGGCCACCGCGTCACGGCCGGGGAGCCGGCGCGGACGGATGCTGCGTCGCATGGGCTACTGGGTGCGCAGCCACTACGGGCTGCGCGAGATCATTCTGCCCGAGAAGTACCGCGTGGATGAGCGGCAAGATGTCGTGGTCACGTACAGCTCCTGCCTGGCGCTCGTGTATTTCGCGGACACGCCGGAGCCGCTCGCGCTCGAGGACCTGGCCCGCGACCCGCGTCGCCTGCACGCCTACTCCGAGCTGCTCGCGCACCCTGGCATCGGGCTCGTGGCGACCCGACGGCGCAACGTGGTGCATCTCGAGAGCCGTCTCGGGACGGCGGTGATCGACGGAGACTCGATCCGCGTGCTCAATGGCGACAACCCGCTCGCTCCGTACGGCACCGAGCCGTACGTGGTCCGCGCGGTGCGCGACCTGGTCAGTCAGCCGAACGCCGGCGATCTGGTCCTCTTCGGCGCCTACGACGGCTACGACATCGTCTCGTTCGACGACCAGGTCGGCGCCCACGGCTCCGCCGGCGGCGACCAGATGTACCCCTTCCTGGTAACGCCGCCGCACATGGACCTGTCGGCGGAGACGATCGAGGACGCGAGGGACATTCATCGCGTCATCATGCGCGGCGCGGAGCGAGGGGAGTCACGAGAGTGACGTGAGTGACGAGAGTGGAGTGAGTGACAACGACCAGGGTGAAGAGCATGAGATGCGTGATGGGTCCATCACCAGCCTCATGCTCCTCACTCTAGTCGTTGTCACTCACTCCACTCTCGTCACTCTCGTCACTCTCGTCACTCCCCGTTCACTCACTCCACTCTCGTCACCCCTCTCACTCTCCCTCGTTCGCCGCCGCCCTCGCCTTCTCGAACACCTTCGCCTCCACG
>DATFFQ010000124.1:0-30039 GCA_035249955.1 Gemmatimonadaceae bacterium | reverse complement strand
TGATCGCCTGCACGATCTTTTCCGCATCCTCCGATCTGACTTCCACGATCGAGTGGTTCTCGCGCAGCTCGATGCGTCCGATGCGAGATCCGGGAATGCCAGCTTCGCCGCTGATCGCCCCGACCAGATCGCCCGGTCCGACGTTGTCACGTGTGCCGGCGTTGATGAAGATGCGGGTGGTGACCGCTGCCGCCGTCGGTGCGGCCGGGGCCGGCACCGTCTCCGTCCTTCGTGCTCGCTCGCGGGCCTGGTCGAGCAATCGCAGCGCCGCGGCAGCGACCTCGACGCCATCGTACTCGTCGAGCAGCGGCTCCAGCGCCAGCAGCTCGCGCGATGTGCTGCCGGTCTCGAGAACGGCGCGCAGCTCCTGGCGCACGGACTCTTCAGCTGATCGAGCCCGCGCAACGGCGCCGCCGAGTGGCCATGGCGACGTGCCCGAGCCCGACGCGAGCGCGCGAAGGGAGGTGAGCTGGCGAGGCGCCACCAGCGCGATCACCGCCGGCGGCGGATCGCCGAGCATCGCTCGCAGCTCCGCACGCGAGGCCGGCAGGTCGTAGAGAATGAGCACGCCGGCATCGGCGATCGGGTCGCCGGTGGTCAGCTTCACCGCCGACTCCGGCCCGTCGTAGCCGAGGGTGCGCAGCAACTGCGCTGCCTCGTCGCGTGACCGCTCGGAGCGCGCGTAGATCGCCACACTGTCGGCGTCCACTTCATCGAGGACTCTGCGCAGCATCGCGGCACGCGCTCCGGCGGATGTCGCGACGTACTGCACGGGAGCCGACAGCGGGTCGCCCGGTGCGGCATCGCCCACGCGTCGTGCTCGGCGCGCGTACCGCTCGATGAGCTGCTCCACCTCGGGCGTCGTGCGCGACGTCACGAGCACACGCGCCGCCTCCTTCGGCACCTCCGCCAGCAGCGACTCCAGTGCGCGCTCCTGCCCGCTCTCGAGCAGCGTATCCGCCCACGCGATCACCACGACGCGAACGGCGCCGAGCTTGAGTGTGGCCGAGCGAACGAGGTCGAGCAGCGCGGTGGGCGTACCGGCGATCGCCGGTGCGGAGCGTTGGCGCAGGAGATGCGCGGCGCGTCGCGGTGACGTGATAGGGAGCACTCGCGGTGATGACGGGATGCGCGCGTCGGCCGTGCGGGCGACCGCCAACGCGGTATCGGCGTCATCGGTCACCACCACGAGCTGCGTGCCGTCCGCGCCGCCACTCACGCGCTCCAGCGCCGGATCGAGAAACTGTCCGATGGACGCGGCGTCATTCGGCACCACGTAGACCGAGTTCTGACTCCTCGCCACGCCGCTGAGGGTGCGCTGCTCCTGCTCCATTCGGTCGCGCTCCAAGCCTCCTCCCGTTCAATGGCGCCCCACGCGCCGCGGTGATAAAGTATAGCGCCCACCGCCAGTGCGTCCTAACATACTCATCGTGGCGTGACACACGTTTCGACTCACCCGTTTGCACCATCGCACAACGTCGCGCGACTGAAGGAGTCCGCGACGCTGGCCGTCGCCGCGCTGGCGGCCTCCTTGCGCGCCGCCGGCCGCGAGATCATCGAGCTCGGAGTCGGCGAGCCCGACTTCGACACGCCGGACTTCATTCGCGCCGCCGCCAAGCGCGCCATCGATACCGGCGTCGGACATTACACGGCGACCGAGGGCATCCTGCCGCTTCGCGAGGCGATCGTCACCGATGCGGCGGAGCGCTATCGCGGCTCCGATCGCATCGACGCGCGCCAGGTCGTGGTTTCCACGGGCTCGAAGCAGTCGCTGTTCAATGCGTGCTTCGTTCTGTTCGGGCCGGGCGATGAGGTGTTGATCCCGACACCGAGCTGGACGAGCTACTTCGAGATGGTGACGCTCGCGCGCGCCACGGCGGTGAGCGTACCGGGCGATCCGCATCGCTCGCTCAAGGTGAGCGCCGAATCGCTGGCCGCGGCGGCCACGTCGCGTACGCGCGGCATCATGCTCAACTCGCCGACCAATCCCACGGGCGCCGTGTACGACGAGGACGAGCTCGCGGCGATCCTCGAGCTCGCGACGGAGCGAGGGTGGTGGCTGATCAGCGACGAGATCTACCGCCGGCTGTCGTACGACGGCCCGGCGCCGTCGCTTCTCGAGCTGGCCGGCGAGCGCGACCGGCTGGTCATCGTCGACGGCGTGGCCAAGGCGTACGCGATGACGGGGTGGCGCATCGGTTGGGCCATCGCGCCGCGTCCCGTGGCGCAGGCGATGGTCGCGCTGCAATCGCACACCACATCCAATGCGTCGGCGGTGTCGCAATACGCGGCGCTGGCCGCACTCACCGAGCGCGAGGCGTCGGACCGCGCGGTCGCGGCGATGGTTGCGGAGTTCGACGCGCGCCGGCGCGAGCTGCTCGACCGGGTGAGCAGCGAGCCGCGGCTGCCGTTCGTTCACCCCGCCGGCGCGTTCTATCTGTATCTTCACGTGCGCGGAGCGTATCCATCCCACGAGGCGCCGGGGTCGGCGTTCGCGCAGCACCTGCTCGATCGACACGGCATCGCCGTGGTGCCGGGCGCGGCGTTTGGAACTCCGGATTGGGTGCGCATGTCGTACGCGGCATCGCGCGACACACTGCGCGTCGGCACGGAGCGCCTGCTCGCCGCGTATCGCGAGCTGGTCGGCTGAAGCGCGCGCACAACGTGCCGACCGTTGCGTTGCCGCGTGGCGCGCGCGCTATTGAGGGCAGGACGGCCGGACTATCTTGGCCGGACGCCGATCGAGTCGATCGGTGCAACGCGGCGTTTGCATCGGCAATGATCGGCGTTCACGCTTCGCCGGAGAACGTCTAGGATGCAGACAGTGACCGGAGGATCTCTGTGGGCATCTCGGTTCAGGTAGAAACGGGACGAGGCTCGGCGTCGGCGGTGGAGTACCGCTGGGACGCCGACACGGACATCCTGACCGCGAACCTGCGCGAGAGCGCACCAGGCGAAGGGATGTCGGGATCGGTCGAGCTGGCGGGCAGCGACGGTTCCTTCGTCATGCTCGACGTCAAAGGAGGACGCATCCGCAGTGTGGAGGTCGCCGTCTGGCCGGACGTCCGCAAAGTGGCCACCCTGGAGCCGCCGGCGAACGTGCAGGATGCCGACGTCGTGGTTCCTTCGCGCAGCCCGCAGTCGGGCGTGTCGCTGCTGCAGGTCGACACGGCGCTCGTCGCCGAGGCGGATCACGGCGAGCACACCATTCACTTCAAGCTCGGCTCGGCGCGCCCGTCGAGGACGCTGCGCATCGCGCGTGACATCCTGCTCGAGGTGGACGATCACAACGCGGTCATCGGCATCTGGCTGCTCAACGTCCCACCTTTTCCCACCGACGAGTGATCACCACCATCGTGCTGATCCGCGCCGAGCCGCGGCGGATTCCCGAGGTTGCGGTAAAGATCGCCGGCATCAGCGGCGTGTCGGAGGTGTACTCCGTGTCCGGCGAGTGGGACCTCGTGGCAATCGTGCGCGTTCCCGAGTACGACCACATCGCCAAGGTCGTCACCGAGGAGTTCACGCGCATCCCTGGTCTGGAGCGCACACAGACCCTGACGGCGTTCAGGGCCTACTCCAAGAAGGATCTGGAGCAGGCGTGGGATCTCGGCGTAGAGTAGAAGGCGGTGAGTGAGAGAGGTGACGAGTGAGAGAGGTGACGAGAGTGGGTTGAGTGACCAGGGGCCAGGGTGAAGCGCATGACATGCGGTGATGTACGATCACGCGTGTCATGCTCTTCACCCTAGTCGTTCTCACTCACTCCACTCTCGTCACTCACTCCACTCTCGTCACCTCTCTCACTCCCCCGGCGTGACGCCCTCGCCTTCGGGCAAGGCTCCCGCGTCGCAACGCCCGCTAGTCCAGGCACCAATTCGCCCTGGCCCGGAAAATCTCCTTCCAGACCCCGTTCACGTAGCTCAGGATGGCGAGGTAGCTGTCGCCGCCGAACTCCCAACCCTCGACGACGATCTCGTCGAGCCCGTCGCCGGTGAGGTCGAGGTGATCGAAGTAGCGGCGGAACATCGCGGCGGCGAGTGGACCGTTCACGCGATGCGAGTAGGCGGCGCGGTACGTACCGCTCGAATCCCGCTCCGCGATGGCGAACAGGTGCGTGGTGCGCGCGTCGGCGCCGGTACGGTTCGCGGCGCCAGGATCGATGAACGACGCCACGAGCGTCGGCTCCGCGCCCGTGCCCGTTTGGATCGCCACGGCGCGCAGGTCCAGCGAGTCGAGCAGCTTCTCGTCGATCCCGGCGCTGCGGCCCGCGGCGGCGCCGACCTGCTTCGCCAGGCGTGCCACCTCCGCTGGCGTCATGCGTCGAACTGCACGATCGTGCCCGAGCGGGGCGCTGGAGACCAGGTACTCCAGCGTGAAGTCGGCGGGTATGTTGGCTTCCAGCTTCACCGAGGCGAGCGGCATGAGCGCCTGGCAGCCGGGAAGAGAATAGAGCGGCTCGCCCGTGCTCTCCCACATGCCTCGCTTCACGCGCACGACGCCGCGCTGTCGGCCATCGGAGAAGAGCGTGTATGACTTGTCGCTGCGGAGATAGAGCTCGTCAAAGCGCTCCCAGCTCTGCGGCGTGAGGTTGATCGCCTTGAGCTGCCCGTCGATGAGCGCCGCGACGGGGATCATGCGCGGGTCGCTGGCTTCGCCGAACACCTGAAACAGGATGTGTGGCCGCGTGCCCAGGTCCAGCTCGTCGACCACCACACCTTGCGGCCGGTTTGCGGCCTGTCCGGAGCTCACCAGTGAACTTGCCTTGTCACATCCTGGAGCCACCGTTAGGATGGTCGCCAGAGCGGCGAGTCCCCTGACAACTCGGAGATGCCGCCGCGCGCGCGGCGCAGCGCCGCGCGCGTAGCCGCTGTCGGTCGCCGTGTGAGCGCGGCGTGTCGGAGGACGCAAACGTACAGGTCCTTGGAGTCGGTACCAAGCTTCCGTGCAGCGCTGCGGCGGGTGATGCAGCGAGCGCCGCGCGTGCGGGCAATGGCGGACGGGTCCCTCCAGCTCGAGCGGATGCCGGGCGACCCGGAACCCCCTCGTGTCATAGACGCGCAGGTCGTTGAGGATGCAACAGTTCGGGCTCGTCGCGTGCCCGGCGCGCCGGCCGCCGGCTTCGCCGCGTTCCTGGACGGCGCGCAGCACAGCCACTGCGCGGCCTGGGATGGCGTTGCTCCCATCGTAGCCGGCCACGTAGGTGCCGTGATTCGAGTTCGCACCGACCGGCGCCTCAGCACCTGGCGGTCCGCCAGGACCAGGATCCTCGTCTACGCCCCCTTCGCTTACACCGCTCGAGCGATGTGGGAGGAGTTCTTTCCGAGCGAGTCGATGGTCGATACGTCCGTGCCCGACGACCACGGCGTCGTTCCACCGCCGCACCCCATGCTCCTGCTCGAGCGCGCGAGACAGGCCGTACAGCACGATCGCGAGCGCATCGAGCGCGACCTCGCGCACCTCTGGTGCGAGGCGGAGTCGCGGCCGCTGTTCGTGGACGGCTCGCTCGCCGAGAGCGACACATTGGCCAACTCGCCGTGCGCCGTCGGTGTCGTCAAGAGCCACCGGACGCTCTACGCCGACGGTGCCGCGCTCTTCACCGTCCTGTCGCTGGCTAAAGGAGAGCGGTCGAGTGTGATTCGCATCGCACCACGAGGGCGGAGCAGCGTGCTCAGCTGGTACCTCCGCCTTCGCGACAATGCCGGCCACGATGCGATGTGGGGACTCGTGCGCGTCGAGGCCGCCGTCACCGAGCGGGTCGCCGAGCGCGCCGACGAGGTGTCGCGCTGGATCCTCGCCGAGACGGCGCCGGTGGCGATGCCCGATGCGCGGTGGGACAAGATGGCGTACGGCATCCTCAACTGCGAAGAGTTCCTGAAGGCGGTCAGGTGAGCGCCGGCGCCGACGTGATCGCCCCCCGAGGGGGGACGTTGCTCGGCCGCGTCGTGGCGACCGAGCGGAATCCCAACACGCCGCATCAGTTCCACTTCTGGACGGCGATCTCATCACCGGTCGGTATCGGGACGATCGTTCGGGTGGACGGTGCACAGCCGGTGGATGGCGTGATCCCACACGTGTACGGTGTCGTCGTCGAGGGCTTCAGCTACACCGATGTGCAGTCACCGCTGTTCGATGTGATCGGACACGACGGTGATCCTCGCGGCGCATCGCTGGCGGTCACCGAGCGCGCCGAGGTGCGCGTCTACACCGCGGCCGTGCTCCGGCAGATCCCCGAGGAGCCGCTTCAGCCGGTGCCGATGGGGAGCGTGTATCTGGCCGGCGACCAGGACGTCGCCATTGCGCTCCGCATGGACGCGTACATCAAGTCGGGGACGGGAATCCCCATCGGCCTGTACCACGCCGGGGGCATGCAGTCGCCCGTGTACCTCGACGCCGATTTTCTCCTCGGCCCGGAGGCGGCGCACCTCAACATCACGGGTGTGTCGGGTCTGGCAACGAAGACGAGCGCCGTAGAGTGGCTCCTCTCATCGCTCTTCACGCACTTCCCGGCGGAGAAGGGATCGATCGCCGCGGTGTGCTTCAACGTGAAGGGCCCCGACCTCTGCTATCTGGACCTACCCGGCACGCTCGAGGACGACGATCTGGCGACGTACGAGCGGCTCGGCGTGCCCCCTCGTCCGTTCGACAAGGTGAGATACTTCGCCCCGCACAAGGCGGACGGGCTGTCCATCAACTCGCTGCGCTCGAACGACGCCCTTCAGGACAACGTCCGGGCGCTGACCTGGGGGTTGCGGGAGGTGCTCCAGTTCGCGGAAGTGCTGCTGAACAAGGATGACGTGGATGCGAAGGCTGATGCCCTGCTGGACTTCATCAAGGAGCGTGTGCTCGATCGCGACTACAAGGACAAGTCGCTCAGATACGCACATCGAGTACGCACCTTTGCCGACCTCGATGCCTGGTTCCGCGATGTGATCACCTCGCTGGAGGAGAAGGGAGGGAGCGACAGCTGGAAGACGCATCACATCGCGACCATCCGCAAAGTGCGCAACCGCCTGTCCAACATCTCGACACGCTGCGCCGGGCTCGTCACCGACGATGGAACGTCCAGCGATCTCCCCTGGGGGAGCTTCGAGGATCGAGCGGTGTACGTAGTCGACGTCGCCCTGCTCGAGGAGGACGCGCAGGACCTGATCTTCGCCCGCGTCGTATCCAAGCTGCGCGAGCACCTCGAGCGCCGTGATCTGGGCGTCAGCCACGTCGTGGTGTTCGTCGACGAGCTGAACAAGTACGCCCCGAGCGAGGGCGCCGATACCTACGTGCGGAAGATGCTGCTGGACATCTCCGAGCGTGGCCGGTACCTCGGACTGGTGCTGTTCAGCGCGCAGCAATTTCGGTCGCAGGTGCACCGGCGCGTGGTCGGGAACGCGGCGACGGCGTTGTTTGGTCGCATGGATGGCGACGAGCTGGCCACGCCCGGCTACTCGGTGCTGAGCCCGGCCACGCGGATCAAGCTGCAGACGTTGGCCAAAGGACAGTTGATGGTACGGCACCCGCACTTCACACAACCGATCTTCGTGAAATTCCCGCGACCGGCGGTCATGCGCGGTCGGGACGGTGCGGAGCGCTACCCGCAAGCATCCGACGTCTCGCTGGATGTGGCCATCCTGCGCTCGCTGCGCCACCTCGACCCGTCGCTCTCGCTGTCGTGGGTGCAGGACGCGATCGCCCTGCACGACGAGCGCGAAGTGATCCGCGTCCGCAACGCCTGCCTGATCGCGCGCCCCGACAGCGTGAAGGAATTCTTCGCGGCGCAGCTGCGCTCGGTTGTGCCGGCGCGGCAGGGTCCGACGGGTCCGCGGGCAGTACCCATTCGCACGCTTCCGGACGACGATCCGTATGGCTTCTAGGCGCGCGCTTCGGCGGCAAGCGCGCCTCGGGATTCTCCTCTTGACGGCCATCGTCCTCTCCTTCGCTTCGCTTCAAGCGCAGGGAGGTGGCGGGGGCGCACGCGAGATCGCGTTGCGCATCAAGCCTCGCGTGGGCGACACGATCTACACCCGCTTCGAGACGCAGATGGAGATGGTGGGATCGGGCAAGGTGGGAGCGTCCGATACCACGGTCGTCGAGCGCACGTCGATGCTGCTCCTGTCGCGCGTGATGGTCCTTTCGGCGGACGATGGTGGGACCACCGTGCTCACCGTGACCGATTCCGTGGCGGTGACCATGTCGGGTGGTCGAGTGACTGGCGCGCCGGAGGAGACGCGACGTGCGCTGCAGGGGCAACGGGTCAGAATGCGCATCACGCCCGAAGGGTCCGCCACGCTGCTCGAGGGTCCGCGCGGCTTGAGCGCCGACTTTCAGTCCCTCGTCTCGCAGATGCCGGCCATGCTTCCGAAGCACGCGGTGTCGCTGGGAGAGACATGGGCACAGATGCTCACCGTGCCGATGGCGCGGAGCGCCGACGCCGACGAGGGCGCCACCCTGTACGTGGTGTATCGGCTGGACTCCCTCGCCTACGGCGGCAACGTGGCGCACATCTCGATGCGCGGCACGATCACACGCGACTCCACGGCGGCCGATCTGCCCCGCGGGGTCAAGCTCATCACGACGGGGAGCATCGTTGGCCACCTGGCGGTCGACCGCCGCCGCGGGTGGTGGATGCGCTCGGAGGCGACCTACTCCATGCGCTCCACTTTCACCCCTCGACGGGGTGGTCCGGGGACGCCCCTTCAGGTGGTTACGACCATCACGCAGAAGATGGAGTCGCGCTCGGAGCACTAGGGTACCGCAGCGCGCATCTGTAATTCCGTAGCCGATTTAGCCCTACTCCGCTAGATTTCGTTCGTGCGACTCATCCACCTCGCCGACTTCCATCTCGGCTTCCGGCAGTACCACCGGCTCACTCCCAACGGCATCAACCAGCGGGAGGCCGATGTGGCGCTGGCGTTCCGCCGGGCCATCGACGCCGTTGTCGGCCTTCAGCCCGACATCATTGCCATCGCCGGCGACGTATTTCACAGCGTCCGGCCCATGAACCCGGCGATCGTGGACGCATTCACACAGTTCGCCCGCCTCAGGCAGGCACTTCCCGACGCGGTCATCGTCATGGTCGCCGGGAACCACGATCGCCCGCGATCCACCGAGACGGGGTGCATCCTCAAGCTGTTCTCGAAGCTCGGCATCCACGTCGTCACGGAGGAGGCGGAGCGCCTCACCTTCCCGGAGCGCGAGCTCTCCATCCTGGCCGTTCCCGACCAGATGGGAGCGGCGCTCCCCGCGCTCACCACCGACTCGGCGGCGCGCTACAACGTGCTGGTGCTCCATGGCGAGGTGGAGGGGATGCTCCCGCCCAACGCCAGCCGCGGGGAACGGACGCCCACCGAGATCACCAGGGAAGCGCTGGGCGTTGCGCAGTGGACCTACGTTGCCCTGGGGCACTACCACGTTCATCGCGAAATCGCGCCCAACGCCTTCTACTGTGGCTCGCTCGACTACACCAGCGCCAATCCGTGGGGCGAGCTGATCGAGGAGCGGCAGGGCGGGCTTTCCGGAAAGGGCTTCATCGAGTTCGACCTCGGCACGGGCCACCGGAAGTTCCATCCACTCGAGCCCAGTCGCCGCCTGGTGGATCTCCCGCAGCTCTCGGCGCGAGGCAAGTCGGCGGCCGAGCTCGACGTCGAGATCCGCGAGCGAATCGAGGCGTGTGCGGGAGGCATCGACGACAAGATCGTGCGACTCGTGCTGCGCGACGTTCCACGCCACATCGTGCGCGAGCTGGACCACAAGGCGCTGCGCGACTTCAAGCGACGCGCCCTGCACTTCCACCTCGACGCTCGCCGCCCCGAGGTCATTCGCACGTCGGCCAGCGGCGCCCCCGGTAAGCGGGCGACGCTAGTGGAAACCGTCGAGTCGTACCTCTCGCGGCGTCCGCTCGATGGTGAGATCGACCGCGAGGCGCTCGTGCGCCTCGGACTCCAGTACCTGCAGGAGGCGGCGGCGGTCGAACAGGCCGCGACGTCGCCGGTGCCGTCGAGCTAGTGCGCCTCAACGCCCTGCATCTCTGCAATTTCCGCCAACACGCGGATTCCCGCATCGAGTTCGATATCGGGCTCACGGGGATCATCGGGCCGAATGGGGCGGGGAAGACCACCATCCTCGAGGCGATCGCCTGGGCGATCTACGGCAACACTGCGGCGCGCGGAACGCGTGACACGATCCGCTTCAACCGCGCCGGCGCGCGCGCCGCCGTGCGCGTCGAGCTCGACTTCAATCTCGCCGGCCACCGCTACCGCGTCGTTCGCGGGCTCACCAACGCCGAGTTGTACCTGGATGGCGCCCAGGTCCCCATCGCCAACTCCATCACCGGCGTAACCGACCTGCTCACGCGCCGGCTGGGGATGACGCGCGATGAGTTCTTCAACACGTACTTCACCGGGCAGAAAGAGCTGAGCGTCATGGCGGCCATGGGGCCGTCGGAGCGCGCGCAGTTCCTCTCGCACGTGTTGGGGTACGAGCGGTTGCGGACCGCGCAGCGCATCCTGCGCGAGCGCCGCAGCACCACCGTGGCGCAGATCGCCGGGCTGCGGCAGGGCATGCCGGATCCCGAGACCGTCATGCGCGCGCTGGCCGAGTCGGAGGAGCGCCTGCGACTCGCGCTCGAGCGTGCTCGCGGCGCCGCGGAGCGCCGGACCGCCGCCGAGGCCGCGTTTACCGAGCTGAAGCCGCGGTGGGAGTCGGCGCAGCGCGAGCGCGACGAGCTCCAGACGCTGATCTCGGAGCTCCGCGTCGCCGAAGGCGAGCTGGCGGCGCTCACGCGCGATGAGGAGCGGCTCAACCGCGAGCTCGCCGAGATCGCGAACGCACGCGGCGAGCGCGACCGCCTGGAAAAGGAGCTCGAGCCGTTCGGCGCGCTGCACGCCGAGTTCCAGCGGCTGGAGGTCCTGGCTCGGGAAGAGGGGCGTCGTCAGGCGTTGGCGGCCGAGCGCCGATCGCTCGATGAGGAGCTCACGCGCCTTCGCGACCGGCGGGCCAAGGTGGCCAGTGCCCCGAAGCTGGACGAGGAGGTGAGCGAGGCGCTCGCCGCGAAGCGCCTGGAGCTGGAGGAGGTGGACGGCAAGCTCGAAGCGCTGCGCACCGAGTGGGTCCGCGACCGGCAGGAGGCGGAGACCAAGCGCCAGTCGCTGCGCGAGCAGTACGACGAGCTCAAGCAGCAGCGCGAGCGCCTGGCGGCGACCGGCGAGAACGAGCCGTGCCCGACGTGCCTGCGGCCGCTGGGCGATAGCCTGCGCTCGGTGCTCGAGCTGCTCGACTCGCAGATGGAGACCGTCCGTGTAGACGGCAAGTACTACAAGCAGCGGGTGGAGCAGCTGCTGGAGATGCCTGACGACGTGAAGGAGCTGGACGAGCGGCGCCGAGCGGTGTTCCAGGAGGTGAGCGCGCTGGAGCGGCGGCTGATGAAGGTGCAGCTCGCGGTGCACGAGCTGGCGCAGCTGGGTGGTGACCTGGCGGCGAAGGAGGAGCGCCACGCCGTGCTCGAGCGCGAGCTGTCGGTGATCCCGGACGGCTACGACGCGGCGCGGCACGACCACGTGCGCATGGAGATCGATCGCCTGCTCCCCCTCGAGGCACGGTACGCCCGGCTGAGCGCGCAGGTGGAGCGCGAGCCACAGCTGACGCGCGAGCGCGGTCACGTGATGGGATCGATCGCGGCGGTCCGGGCGCGCGTGGAAGCGCTGTCGGCACGTCGCGCCGGCTCGTCGGACATCGAATCGCGATTCGAGGCCCTTCGCGAGTCGTACGAGCGCGCATCCGCCGAGGCGCGCGCGGCCGAGCTGGCAGCGGTCTCGGCCGAGAGCGAGGCGGCGGCGGCCCGGAACGCGCTCGACCTTGCCGACGCGGCCGCGCGTGAGCTCGAGCAGCGGCAGCGCGCGCTCGTGCAGCTCAACACGCACAAGCGCCTGCACGACGAGCTCGACCGCGCGTATACCGACTTGCGCACCGACCTGAACTTCCAGCTGCGGCCGGAGCTGTCGGAGCTGGCCAGCACGTTCCTCGTCGGACTGACCGATGGCCGGTACTCGGAGCTGGAGCTCGATGACCAGTACAACATCGTGGTGCTGGAGGAGGGGCTGCCGAAGCCCGTGATCTCCGGGGGTGAAGAGGACATGGCAAACCTCGTGCTGCGGCTCGCGATCTCGCAGATGATCGCCGAGCGCGCGGGGCAGCCATTCTCGCTGCTGATTCTCGACGAGATCTTCGGCTCACTCGATGAGCTGCGACGGTCGAGCGTGCTCGACCTCCTGCGGCGCGTGCAGGATCGATTCGAGCAGGTGATCCTCATCACGCACATCGAGTCGGTGCGTGATCAGCTGGACCACGTGATCAGCGTGCGGTACGATGAACAGATGGGCGCGTCGGTCGTGGAGCGGCAGGATGATGGCGTGCCGGTGGACTCGGCGCCCCCGCTCGGCGAGTCGGGGAGCGACAGCCCATTCCTGGAGGAGGCGGGAGCCGCGGACTGATGGCCATTGCCCGCACCTGGCGCAGCAGTCATCACGCTGATGGACCGTATCCGGCGCGCGTCGACGACATTCCCGCGCTGAATCAGGTCTTCAGCGATGCGTTCACCGAGCGCTATCGCCGCGACGGCATGGTGGGAGTGCGCGTCCCATCCCTCAATCCGGCCATCTGGCGCTACGCCATCGAGGACGCGGACGGTGGAGCGCTCATCTGGCGCGACGAGCGCGACGACATCGTCGCCTTCAACATCGTGCACCGGTCCGGTGTCGAGGGATGGATGGGGCCGCTCGCGGTGCGACCGGATCATCAGGGACTCGGCCTCGGGAAGGACATCGTGCGCGCCGGCGTGGAATGGCTGCGCCAGGCCAGCGCGCGCGTGATCGGTCTCGAGACGATGCCGCGCACGATGGACAACATCGGCTTCTACTCCGGTCTGGGCTTTCTGCCGGGGAAGCTCACGATGACGTTGACGCTCGATGCAACCAGCGGCGACGCACCGCCCTTGCTGCTCGGACGGCTGAGCGCGCCGGACCAGGAGGCGGCGCTGGAGGGGTGCCGGGAGCTCGTCTCGTCGCTGCTTCCAGGCTACGACTTCACGCGCGAGCTGGCCATCACGGACCGGCTGGGACTCGGCGACACGGTGATCCTGCGCTCGGCGGACCGCATCACCGGCTATGCGCTGTGCCACGCGGTGCCGCTGGTGGAGGGGCGCGCGCGCGAGGAGCTGCGGGTGCTCAAGCTCGTGCTGGAGCGCGAGGCCGATCTGCCGGTCATCGTTCGCTCCCTCACCGGCTTTGCTCGCCGCAGCGGTACACGCCGCGTTGCCTTCCGGATTCAGACCGAGTACCTGGACGCCTACCGGCGGCTCATCGGCCTTGGCGGCCGTCTGCGCTGGACCGATCTGCGCATGAGCGAAGCGGACCACCCCGAGCAGAAAGCCGAGCAGGGCGTGGTCTGGTCGAACTGGGAAATCTAGGCACGCGTTACGGCATCGAGTGACTCGACACTGAGACAGAGAGACTTCACGGAGAAAGACAAGAAGGCTGTTTCTCCGTGTATCGACGGTGCTCTCTGTGTCTTTGTGGTTCGCCAGGGCTCGTGGCGATAGGGCGGATCTCAGTCCAGGCGCCGTCGCTCGAAGATGCCGATGCCGTACCGGCACGGGCTCGCGGCGCACTGCGCCATGATCACCCGCACCTGGTAGAGCGTCGTGCGCGGTGGAGAGACCTCGACCACCGGGAACTCGTCGCGCTCGACATCGGAGTCGATCTCTACCGCCGTCCCGCTGTACAGTCGCAGGTCGACATCCACGCAATCGCTGTCACAGGTGGCGATCACGGCGTAATCGGTGGCGGCGTCGAGCGTGACCGGATGGGTGGTGAAACGGCGCTGCCGCAGGCCGCCGGTGAGGATCCTCTGCTTCAGCTCGTAGCCGTCCAGCCCTGCCACCTTCGCGAGCTCGAGCAGCTGCGTGCGGGCCTGCCCCTCCCATTCGTCCTGGGCCGGGACGGGCGGCGATGCGAGGAGCACGAACAGCGCGGACACTGCGAACCAGAAACGGTGCATGATGCCTCCTTCCCGAGGATCATAGCGTACGGCTCACGGGCGGAACAGCGACGCCAGCGCGTCGCGCGTCGTGATGCGCCTCAGGTACTGGATCTCCTCGGGCGCGAACGGCGTCGGGACGACGCCGAAGACATCCTGGAGCGCGCGGCCGGGCACCGTGTTGTCGACGGCGAGCAGATCCAGCAGGCTGGTCGTCACCGGCGGGCTCGGGAGGAGTCGCTCGGCCAACCAGACGAGCGGACGCAGCACCTGCACCGGGATGCCGACGAGCACGCGCTTGGTCTTCATGGCCAGCAGGATGCGCGCCGCCATCTGTCGCAGTGTCAGCGCGGCAGGTCCGCCGATCGGATAGGAGCCACGGACCGTGCTCTCCTGCTCGAGTGCCGCGCGCACGGCACGCGCCACGTCGCCCACGGCGATCGGCTGAAACCGCGCCGTTCCGCCGCCTGGCAGCGGGTACACGATCGGTGACAGGCGAATGAGTCTCGCCAGCACGTTGACGAACTCATCCTCCGGGCCGAAGATCACCGACGGCCGGAGCACCGTCCAGCGCAAGGTGCTCTGCTTCACCAGCTCTTCGGCGATGCCTTTGCTGCGCAGAAAGCGGTGCGGCGACGCGCTGTCGGCGCCGTTCTGCGACATGTACACCACACGCTCGACGCCACGCGCGCGCGCCGCATCGATCAACAGCGCCGTGGCATCGGTATTCACCTGCTCGTAGCTCTGTCCACGGCGCTCGATGGCGATGGCGGCCAGATGAACCACTGCCCCCGCGCCACCGAGTGCCGACAGGAGTGCGTCGCGATCGCGAATGTCGCCGACGACGATCGCCGCCGATGTGCGTGCCAGCCGGACCGCTCCCTTCGCCGGATCGCGTACCAAGGCACGCACCTTCCACCCCGATCGGCCCAGCTCCTCGCACACGTGCGATCCCACCAGTCCGGCCGCACCGGTCACCAGCACCGGCTTCGCACGATCCGCCGTCACCAGCTGCTCGGCTTCCGCCACCGCCGTAGCCGGCGCGACTCCGAGCGCTCTGAACGGATCCTCGATCATCGACCGGCCACCTCGTGACGACTGCGCGGCCGGTCATCGTCGCGCTGACCTGTCCTGCGAGCCGGCGTTCCCGTCACGGTGGTCACCCTGCTGTGGGGCGTCACGGTGCGCTGCTGCGTGGCTAGCGACGTGTGCGCATGCGGCCGTCCTTCGTGGCGCTCGCGTCGCTGTTACCCGCGCCATCGATCGCTCGTGTACCACGTACCACGATGCGCCAGATGAGCAGGAACACGCCAAGCGTCAGCAGCCCGTGCACCCATCCTGGGGGCTCGTACGCGAACGTGGCCACTCCCCATCCGACGAGCATCAGAATTGCAAGGATGATTCCCGGATCCATGTGATTGACTGCCCCTCGCGGGCGCGCTAAGTTGGAGGAAGACGGGACGAAGAGCTCTAATTTTTGAGCCAACAAGTCCAAGGGCGGGTTCGACAATCTATGCTGACGCCACGCCCCAGTGCGGGGAAGGCGGTAGGTGTGGTGAGGACCTCATTGTTACCATTGGGCTTCAAAAATCCTCTTCGTTCCAACATCAGGGCCCCGTCACTGGCGGGGCCCGTTGTTTTGTGATCGGCACATCGCTCGTCATGTCGCCATGCCGCGCTTGTGCCGCATGAGCGACCAGAAGATGCGCGGTGCCTTGGGCGGAACCCAGAACCACGAGATCAACAGCCCCACCATCCACGCGCCGTACACGATCGTCACCTCGTCTCGCCAATGCGCATTGAGGAACTGGACCAGCCAGAGCGTGAACAGCAGCGCGGCGTTCCACCACTCGAAGCGCATGTTGATCAGGAGCAGCACCGCCACTACGCTCTGCATCACGGTGAGCAGGATCTCCTCGCGCTGGATGCCATCGAACGGCAGTGCGGCGGGCTCGCCGCGCGAGATGCTGAACACGATCGGGATCATCGCCGCCAGCACGGTCCATTGATTGACGTTGCTGGAGAGCATGTTCATGAGCCCCATTGGCGCCTTGGTGATGCGGCTCGCCCAGTGGAAGGCGGACACCTTCTCCGGGAATTCACTCAGGAACGGCGCCACCCACTGCACGAACACGAATTCGCTCACGCCGAGCGAGATCGCGACGGCAAGCATCGATTCCAGGAACGGGTGTGCGGTGAAATAGATGAGCGATCCGCCGACAATGAACAGGCCCGAGATGGCGGCGTAGCGACCGAGACCGGGACGCGTGTAGGCCCAACGTGCCACCGCTGGTGCGTCGGCCAGCGACTCCTCCTGTTGCGGCGGGAAGCGCCAGAGGATCCCGAGATAGCCGATGTACATCGCGAGGAGCACCGCGGCATCGATGAGATCGAGCGAGCCCTTGTACCACACCCAGAAGAAGTAGAGCACTGGCGGAACCGTTGCGAGCACCTCGACGCAATGCTCGTCGTCCAGCTGGATGTGGCCCAGCTTGCCGCCCTGTCGCCGCTTGAAGAACGCGGCCACGCCGTAGATCATCGGCCAGCCGAGGCCGATCAGCAACCGGATGGCCCCGGTATAGTTCGCGATCGCGAGATGTGACCGGCACCCCGGCGGCGGCTCGGCGACGAAGCAGCTGACTGGATCCTCCCCTGCCTGCCACGCGATGACGGCTTCCACGGCGAATTCGGGCAGCGTCTGCAGCCAGGCGAGTATGGCGAGCGCGAGTCCCTGCGAGATGAGGAACTGCGCCGCCTCCGCGCCCCAGGCCACGAGGAACGCGCTGAACAGCATGCTCGGAAACGTCCAGAGCGCCGTCCATGCGGAGGTCGCGACCTGCATGATGGACGCGAATATCAGCTTGACATTCAACGAGCCGCCGTCCTATTAGTGAGAATTGCACTCTCGGGGCAACAAAGTTGCGACAAGTTAAGCGGTAGCCATGGCGAATAGGAAGCGACACAACGGCGACGACGCTCGCGGGAACGCGCGACGGAAGATCGCGGATCGGGCCAAGCCGCGCATGAACGTGCTCGACGCGCGCCGCCGGCAGGTCCGCGGATCGCAGGTGCACGATCCGGCCGCCGACGTCGATCTGGACCTCGATCCGGGCGAAGCGCATCACGCGGAGTTCGAGGCGCTGGTGCACCGCGAGCTCGAGCTGCTGGGCGAGGATCCGGAGCGCGAAGGCCTCGTCAAGACGCCACAGCGCGTGGCAAACAGTCTTCGATGGCTGACGCGCGGCTATGCACTGGATGTGGCGAGTGTCGTCGGCGACGCCGTGTTCGAGGAGGCGCACTCGAGCATGATCATGGTGCGCGACATCGACTTCTACTCGTTGTGCGAACACCATCTGCTGCCGTTCTTCGGCAAGGCGCACATCGGCTACATCCCGGACGGCAAGATCGTGGGCCTCTCCAAGCTGCCGCGCATCGTCGAAGTGTTCGCGCGCCGCCTCCAGGTCCAGGAACGGCTCACCGAGGAGATCGCGCAGGCCATTCAGGACGTGCTCGGGCCAAGCGGCGTCGGTGTGGTCGTCGAAGCGTACCACCTCTGCACCATGATGCGCGGTGTCGAGAAGCAGAACTCGAAGATGATCACGTCCGCCGTGCGCGGCGTCTTCCGCTCCGATGCGCGAACGCGCGAGGAGTTCCTGGCTCTCGCGCACGGACCGTCCTCGCCATTGCGGTGAACGGCCCGCTCGGCGGGCGCACGGCAGTCGTCACCGGCGCATCACGGGGGATCGGCCTCGCGATCACGCGAGCGCTCATCGAGGCGGGGGCACGGGTCGCCATGCTGGCGCGCAACGAGGAGGTGCTCACTGCGCGGGCCCAGGAGCTGGGCACGGCGGCGCTGGCCATCGCCTGCGATGTCGGCGATCGAGCGCGCGTGGCCGACGCGGCGTCGCGCATCGAGATGACGTTCGACGACGGGCCGGACATTCTCGTCAACAACGCCGGATTCTTCGCCCTCGAGCCGCTCGCCGAGACCGACCCCGAGCGATTCGTCACCAGCGTGGAGGTGAATCTCATCGCTCCCTTTCTGCTGATCCGCCGCTTCCTCCCGGCCATGATCGCGCGCCGGCGCGGTGACATCGTGACGATCGGCTCCGTCGCCGATCGCCAGGCGTTCCCGGAGAATGGCGCCTATGCGGCCAGCAAGTACGGCGCGCGAGCAATGCACGAGGTGATGTGCTCCGAGCTGCGAGGCACCGGCGTGCGCGCCGCGCTGATCTCGCCCGGGCCCACCGATACCGGGCTCTGGAACTCGATCGACACCAATCGTCCCGGCTTCACGCCGCGTGCGCGCATGCTGCGCGCCGAAGCGGTGGCGAGCGCGGTCCTCTACACGCTCACCCGGCCGCCGGATGTCACCATCGACGAGCTGCGTCTCTCGTCGTCGTGACCGCACGTGTTCATCGAGCTGGTGCAGGCGCTTCGCTGTCCCCGTCCGCACGAGCTGAGCTGGCTCGTCGCGGCCAGCTCCGAGATGCGCGATCGGGACATCGTGCGCGGCGTGCTCGGCTGCCCCGTGTGCCACGCCGAGTATCCGATCGACGATGGGATCGTGGACTTCCGCGATTCCGCCGCGGCGGCGCCCCCGCGTCGGAGTACGCGCTCCGGCGCCGCGCTCGAGGAGGAGCCGCTGCGACTGGCGGCGCTGCTCGGCCTCGCATCGCCCGGCGGGTTCGTGACGCTCACCGGCGGCTGGGCGGTGTACGCGAACGCGCTCGGTCGCCTGGCCGAGCGGGTCCACGTCCTGGTGATGGATCCGGGCGAGGAGGTGAGGAGCGGTGGCGGCATCTCGATTGCCATCGCCGGCGGACATCTGCCACTGCACCCAGGAGCCGCGCGCGGAATCGCGCTCGACGAGTCGCATGTGTCGCCGGGTCTGCTCGCCGCCGCGGCCGATGCGCTGCGAGCGCACGGGAGGCTGGTTGCGCCGGCCACCGCGCTCGTCCCGGTCGGCATGCGCGAGCTCGCGCGTGATGCGCGACACTGGGTCGCGGAGAAAGAGGTCGCGCCGGGGCCGCTCCTGTCCCTCTCGCTGGGACGCGCGGAGGCATGAAGCTCACGGCCTGGCGCCGGCCCGAACAATCGGGCGGCTCAGGGCGAGCGGCGATGCCAGACCGAGCTGGGCTGCCCGGCCTGCGCGCCGGGCGGAGCGAACACGAGCACGTTGCCCGACGCGCTGGCCAAAAGGGCGAGCGTGTCGCCGACGGTCAGCCCGGCGTGCGTCTGCAGCGAATTGCCGGCGCGTGTGATGGTGCGCGGTACGAGCACGAGCGGTCCGTCATCAGGCCGCCGGCCCGACGAGCCGGAGATCACCACCCTGGTGGCGCCCGGATACGTCGCCGCGATCGTGAACGTGGTGGTGGTGAGCGACAGCTCTACACGTTCGGCGCCGCTGAACGCCGTGGAATCGACGGGCGTGGCGAGCACCCACTCATCGTAAATGTTCGTGGTCTCCGGGCTGGTGCGAGCCGGGGCCGAGTCGGAGAGCACGGTCGTCGTGCGCTCGAGCGGCGGGCTGCACACCGCGAGCGCAATCGGGAGAGCGAGCGGGAGAGCAAGCATCTGCAGGAGCCGCAGCATGGTTCGGTACTCCGTTCAGTGCTCCGCGCGAAGATCCCCGTCGGCGTAGAGCGCGTCGATCATCGCCCGGTATCGTTGATCGATGACACGCCGCTTCACCTTCAACGTCGGCGTGAGCTCGCCGCTTTCGATGGAAAAATCGTGCTCCAGCAAGCCGACCTTCTTCGGTGTCTCGAACTGGGCCAGACCGGACAACCCGGAGAGCACTTCCTTCTCCATTTTTGCCTTGACCAACGGATGCGCGAGCAGCTGCCGGCGGTCGGTCCAGAGCAGGTTCTTGAGCCTGGCCCACTTCTCGAGCTGCTCGAAGTTGGGCACCACGAGCACCACCGGGAATCGGCGCTTGTCGCCGATCATGACCGCCTGGCTGACGTACTTGTTGGTCTTGATCTGATTCTCGATCGGCTGCGGGGCAATGTTCTTTCCGCCGGCGGTGACGATCACGTCCTTCTTGCGATCGGTGATGCGCAGGAATCCATCCTCCAGCACGCCGATGTCGCCCGTGTGGAACCAACCCTCCTGGTCGATGGCATCCCGGGTCTCCCGGGGCTTGTTGTAATAGCCCTTCATCACGTGAGGGCCACGGGTGAGGATCTCGCCGTCGGAGGCGATCATGATCTCCACGCCCTTCACGGGCTTCCCCACCGTACCGATGCGAAACGCACCTGGCCTGTTGCACGCGATCACGGGAGACGTTTCCGTGAGCCCGTATCCCTCGAGGATGGTGAGCCCCGCGGCGTAGAAGAACTTGTTGATCTCTGGCGCAAGTGGCGCGCCGCCGGACACGAAGTAGCGCATCCGCCCACCCACGCGCGCCTGCAGCTTCGAGAAGACGAGCTTGGTTGCGAGGCGGTAGCCGGCAGCCAGGAGGGCGTTCGGCTTGCGGCCGGAGAGCACGACATCAGCCCACCGCTCGCCGGTCGACCGGGCCCAGAAGAAGATGCGCTTCTTGATTCCTCCCGACGCGAGCGCGTTCTCGAGCACGCGCGCATAGATCTTCTCGTACACGCGCGGCACCGACACGGCGATCGTCGGCTGCACCTCGGCCATGTTCTGCGCGATCGTGTCGATGGACTCCGCGTAGGCGATCGTGACGCCGGCCGCGAACATGGTGAAGTGACCGGCCATTCGCTCGAACACGTGCGACAGCGGCAGGAAGCTCAGCGCGACGTCCTCGGGACCGAACGGTATGACATCGATCACCGCGGCGACGTTGGAGTAGAAGTTGTCGTGCGTGAGCATCACGCCCTTCGGCTCACCCGTCGTGCCTGACGTGTAGATCACCGTCGCCACGTCGTCAGGCGCGGCGCCGAGCGCCTCGTCGCGGTAGCGGGCGATGGACTGCGGGCTGTCCGCGGCGGCACCCATGGTCTCCAGCGCCGCCAGGGTGACGTCCACCCCCGGCCACGGCTCGGCGCCAAAGCCGATCACGCGCCGCAGCTGAGGAAGGTCCCGGCGAATCTTGGCGATCTTTGCGGCCTGTGCCTCCGTCGAGACGAAGATGGCCGACGTCCCGGAGTCCTGCAGGATACCGAGCATCTGCTCGGCGGGAAGCGTGGGGTAGATCGGGACGTTCGTGATGCCCGCGGTCAGGCTGCCGAAGTCGGCGAGCGCCCACTCCGGCCGGTTCTCCGACAGGATCGCGACGCGATCGCCGCGCGCGATACCGAGCGCGCGAAGCCCGAGTCCGACGCGCCGCACGCGCTCGGCCATGGTGCGATGCGAGATGGGCTGCCACCCCGTGCCCGACTTCACCAGCAGTGCCTTCGCCTTGTCGTGCGTTTCGACGGCCTCGAAGAAGAGCTGGTTCAACGTGCCGCGGACCGGACGGGGTCCGCCGGAGGCGATCAGGGGTGGCGTGGCGGTGGCTGTCATGTGCTGCTCCACACGAATGAGACTACGGCGTCCCTGCCGGTCTGAGCTTCACGACGTATACCACCGGGCTGCCGGGTACCGGCGACAGATCGGGGCGGCGCGCGGTGACGTGGACCACCACCGAGTCGGGGATCGGAGGTGAGATGAGGGCCGGGAACATGAGCTGGCGTCCCGCGTCACCCAGCGTGTTCGTGGTATCCACCGTTGAGGGGCGTCGCGAGTCGTCGACCAGGTGCAGCGTCGTCACGTCGGTGTTCGCGAGCTCCGGTGGGCTGACGATCCCGTAACGAACCAGGTAGCTCGGCACGGGCGCCAGCGGATCGGTCGTGAGCGCGGCGTTCGTATCCGCTTCCAGACGCACGCGGAGGGGGAGCAGCGTCTCCGTACCGAGGACGAACTCGATGGTGTCGACCGCCGCGTCCACGCCCGTGAGCACGTCGGGCATGGGCGTCACACGCACCGCCACCCGCTCCGATTGGAGGCCATCGGCGCTGGCGACGATACCGGCTTCTCCCGTGCTGAGGCCGACGATCGCGCCGGTCTGCGGGTCGAGGGTCAGCACGTTCGCCGTATCGAACGAGATGAACGTCACCGCGGCGTCTGGGATCACCTCGTGCTTGGAGTTCAACACGCGGACCGTGAGCGGGACGGAGTTTCCGAGCGTGTCGCGCAACGAGTCGCCGATCACCACCGACGGCGACGCTGGCGGGTCGACCTCGATGGCGAACGGCACCGTTGGGTCGGCGGTGATCTCGGTGCAGGCCGCGAAGCCGGCCGCCGCGAGCGCGACCGCGGCCCACCTACCGCCCCGGTCGGGGATCACTGAAAGCGCTCCACCAGCACCGTGGCCAGATTGACGTACGCCTGTGCCGAGGGGTCGGCCGGATCGCGCAGCACCACCGGCTGTCCGGCGGCGAATGCGTCGGCCGAGGCCGGGCTGCGAGGGACCACAATGTCGAACAGCATGTTCCGTGGCAGGTTCTTTCGAATGTAGTCGGAGACCTTGGTGCACGCGGGGCTGTTGGGATCGTACATGGTGAGCACAATGCCGTCGAGTGTCAGTTCCTCGTTCACCGCGACCTTGTCCTGGATACCGCGCAGCATCTGCGGAGTGGTCTGGAGCGCCAGCGGCTCGCACTGGAGGGGCACGATCACATGTTGACTGGCTTCCAGCACGCGGTGCACGACCGGGCCCAGACCTGGTGGCGTGTCCACGATCACGACGTTGCACCGCTCGCGGGCGGTGGCGAGCATGTCGCCCAGAAGAGACGACTCCTCCACGCGGTGCTGGTACCATCCGTGGTGCGACTGATCGCTGACCGATCCCGCGAGGATCACGCGCAGCCAGGGGAGGGCCGTCGGCAGGATGACCTCGCGGAGCGACTTGTCGCCGGTCAGGTAGTCCGAGAGTCCGAACGTGGCGTGGCCGCGTCGCAGGCCCGCGCCGTAGCGTACGGAGCCCTGGGGGTCCACATCGACGAGCAGCGTCTTGAGCCCACGTCGCGCGAACGCGGCCGCGAGGTTCACTGCCGTGGTCGTCTTGCCGACGCCCCCCTTCTGGCTGACGATGGCGAGGACGATGCCCACTCGCTACTCGGTGTCTGGCGTCGGACCCGTCGTCTCCCCTTTCTGCAGCTGTGCCAGCGTCTGCCGTGCATGGCGCACCCAGCGGTCGGCCTCGGCGCTCCTGGGAGGATTCTCGAGAAAAGCGCTCAGATGCCGTTCGGCGCCGGCGGCGTCGCCTCGCTTGAGGAGCAGAAAGGCGAGACCGTAATGGGCCCCGGTGAGAGTGGCGTCCAGCTCCAGGGCCCGGCGATAGGCGCGGATCGCCTCATCCATGCGGCCGATCTTGGAGAAGGCGATGGCCATGTTCTGGAGGATGCGCGGGTCGTTAGGCTCATCGCGCAGCGCGAGTCGGTAGGACGTGAGCGCCGCGTCGTAGTCGCCCTGCCGTTCGAGCGCGAGGGCTTCGCTCAGGTAGTCGAGGCGTTGCGCCTTGAGCTTGCTCTCGGGTTTGCCGCCCGTCAGGCGACGCCACCAGGTCATGCGATCGGGACTGGGGTGTGGGACGTCAGTGGCGCGGGAGGGCGCGTCGGTGGCGCAGATGGCGGGGCATCCGCTCTCGCCGTGGCAAAGTTACCGACTCGACACCCTGCGAGCAACCGCGCTGTTGGTCGCGTCGCAACCGCGGTAGCTTTCATGAACCAACGTGCAGCGAGGCTGGGCCGATCCCGCCGCGTTGCGTCTCGCAGGGAGGTCCGGTGTCTCCACGGCGTCAGGTGCTCGATTCGTCCCGCGGTATTCTGGAAGTCGACTGGCCCCTGTTCGGCGAGCTGTCGCGCGCGCTCGCACTCAAGGTGGCGCGGGGCTTCGAGCCCGATCTGGTGATCGGCATCGCGACAGCCGGCGTCGTGCCCGGTGCCGTGATCGCCGCCATCCTGCGCCGGGACTTCTACTCGGTGCTCATCACGCGCCGCGTCGACGGGGGAATCCGCGAGACCCCCACCGTGATGGGCGCTGCGCCACCCGCTGTGCGAGGACGTCGGGTGCTCCTCGTGGACGAGACGTGCGACACGGGCGACACAATGCGCCTCGCCGTCGCGGCGATCGTGAATGCTGGAGCCGCCGACGTGCGCACCGCCGTTGGGTTCCGGACGGGCGCCTACGAGCCGGATTTCTCGGGGCTGGAGACCGAGAGCACGATCATCCTGCCCTGGGATCGCGAGGTGCTCGTGGACGGCGAGCTGGTGCTCAAGCCGGAGTATGCCGAAGCGCTGCGGCGGGACGGGTAAGAGGTCTACAGTGATGCGAGTGACGAGAGTGGAGTGAGTGATCAGGAGCCAGGGTGAGGAGCATGATATGCGTGATGGGCTCATCGCTCCCTCTCATGCCCCTCACCCTGGTCGTTGTCACTCACTTCACTCACTTCATCCGATCACTCTTTGCACATCATCCGATCACTATTGGACTTCGCTCGCCGCCGTCTGGTACTCGCTTCCCGCTTCCATCTCCTCGAAGATGTACGTCATGACATCGGCATTGCCGAGGAGGAAACGGCAGCGGTGCGCGCCGGCGGAGCGGCACTCGACTTCGAGCACGGCCAGCGGTGTATCCGACAGCCGGCCGAAGAAATCGGCAAACATCCCCGTGGTGACGTGACAGCCTGGCGACTCCAGGTGGCTCGATGGATCGGCCTCGGCCCAGTCCTCACTGTCGACCGTCGCGACGCCGTCGCCGAGCGATCCGATCGACACCGAGCCCCACCCCGCGTCGCGGAAATACCGCGTCGCATACTCGGCGAACTCGTCCACGCTCAGCTCGTCCGGATCCAGCGCGTGCTCGCTCTGTAGCCAGCCGCGGAACGAGGCGAACACCGTCTCGCCGCCGGCGTAGCCTGCATCGCGCAGATAGACGGCCGCCGCCGATCCGGCGTCGCGAAGGAGTGCCCCACGCAGCGCCATGAGCGCCGCGCGGCTGAGCGCGACCATGGAGTGGTTGGCAAGATCGAGCATCGTAGGTCTGGTCAAGGTGCGAGAGGTATCTGGGTGACGCCAATGGGACTCACCCCACTCTAGGCGTGTCGCGTGGTCCTTCGCAATAGCTCCGCTTCATCGATGATCTCGATCCCCAACGCCCGCGCTTTCTCCAGCTTGCTGCCGGCATCGTCTCCGGCGACGAGGAAGCTCGTGGATTTGGAGACAGAGTTGGTGACGTGCCCCCCGTGTGCCTGGACCAGCTCGGTAGCCTGCGTCCGGGAGAGGCTCGGGAGTGTCCCAGTGATGACGACCGTACAACCCGCAAGGCTACGGCCGGCGGTCCTGGGAACGGGCTCGGTGAAGCTCACCCCTCGCTCGCGAAGCTTCTCGACGAGTCGCTGGGTGGTCTCGTTGGCGAAGTACGCCACTACGGCGTGGGCGATGATCGCGCCCACGCCGCGCACCTCCAGGATCTCCTCCTCGGAGGCCGCGGACAGCGCATCGAGTGTCCCGAAGTGACGGGCGAGGAGCTGCGCGGCGCCCTCGCCCACGTGGCGGATGCCCAGGCCGTTGAGCAAGCGGCTGAGCGGCCGCTTCCTCGCGTCCTCGATCGCCGCCACCAGGTTCTCGGCGCTCTTCTGCGCGAAGCGGTCCAGCTCGAGGAGCTGCTCGACGGTGAGCGAGAAGATGTCGGCGACGTCGCGCACGAGCCCTGCCTCGATGAGCTGCTCGATGCGGGCGTAGGAGAGCCCGCGGATGTCCATGGCGCCGCGTGAGGCGAAGTGGACCAGCCCCTCCAGCTGGCGTCCCGGGCAGGCGACGTTCGGGCAGTAGACGGCGACCTCTTCCTCGCCGCGCTCCACCGGCGTTCCACACGCGGGGCACTTCCGCGGCATGCGCCACGGCTTCTCGCTGCCATCCCGCCGCTCGGGCACCGGACTGATGATCTGCGGAATCACCTCGCCGGCCCGTTTCACCTGCACCCAGTCGCCGACGCGGAGGTCTTTGGCGCGAATGAGATCCTCGTTGTGCAGGGTCGCCAGCTTGACGATCGCGCCACCGATCTCCACCGGCTCCAGCATGGCATAGGGGTTCAGCGCGCCGGTGCGCCCGACGTTCACCTCGATGCCGAGCAGCTTCGTCATCGCGATGTCGGGGGCGAACTTGCGCGCGATCGCCCACCGGGGCTCGCGTCCGCCCACGACCCCCAGCTCATCCTGCAGTGCGAGCGAGTTCACCTTCACCACCACACCGTCGATGCCGAAGTTGAGCTGCCCGCGCAGCGTCGACTCGACTCGCTGCGTGATGGCGATCACGTCCTCGAGCGAATCGCAGCGCACCCGGTGCGACTCCACGGGAATCCCCCACCCGGTCAGCGTCTCCAGCAGCTCCCACTGCGTCCGGAAGGGGAGCGCGACGCCAGGCGGGACGGCGACGGAGAAGCCGAAGAAGCGAAGCTGCCGTTGCGCCGTGATGGTGGGATCGAGCTGGCGGAGCGCGCCCGCCGCCGCGTTGCGCGGGTTCGCGAACACCGGCTCGCCGGCCTTCACCCTCGATTCGTTGAGCTTCTCGAACCGGTCGAAGGGGAGATAGACCTCGCCGCGAATCTCGACCAGTCGTGGCGGTCTGTCGGTTCGGAGGCGAAGCGGGACGTCGCGCACCGTGCGCAGGTTGGCGGTCACCACCTCGCCGATCACCCCGTTGCCGCGGGTCGCCCCGGTGACGAAGACGCCGTCCTCGTAGGTGAGGCTCACGGCGGCGCCATCGATCTTGAGCTCGGCGGTGTAGCCGGCGCGGCTCACATCATCGCCGGCGAGCCTGGTGATGCGCTGCTCCCACTCGCGGAGCTCATCGTCGTTGAAGGCATTGCCCAAGGAGAGCATGCGGACGACGTGCTCGTGCTTGGCGAGCTGGTTTTGCGGTGGAGCGCCGACGCGAACGGTGGGCGAGTCCGGGGTTCGGAGCTCGGAGTGCGCGCGCTCGAGCTCGAGCAGCTCCCGGAACATCCGATCGTACTCGAGATCGGAGATCTCCGGCTGGTCGAGCACGTAATACTGGTAGTTGGCGCGCTCCAGCGCCTGGCGCAGCTCGTGCGCGCGCGCGCCGAGCTCCGAGAGCTCGCCGTCATCGGCGCTCAGGCGAAGCCTCCTGGTGTGTGGTCACCGGGAGGGATTCTAAGGAGACGAGCGCTCGGTGGGGAGAGTCAGTGATTGGTGGTGATGAGAGTGGAGTGAGTGATAACGACCAGGGTGAACGCATGAGACGCGTGATGCACCCATCACCTGCTTCATGCCCTTCACCCTGGCCCTGGTCACTCACTCCACTCTGGTCACTACGATCACCGATCCGACCTACCCTTTGGCCTCCTCGCGGATCACCTGCGTCGCGACCGAGACCAGGCGCTCGAGCTCGTCGTCGGCTGCCTTGGGGAGGAGGGTCTCGGCCCACATGTGGTCTTCGGTCTGCGTGTACCGGTCGAGCAATCGGCGCACGAAGGCGAGGAGCGCGATGCGCTGGAGCTCCGTGCGGCGCTGCGAGCGGTCGGCGTCCTGCTGATTGCGCAGCACCGTCTCGAAGCGATGCGCGTTGCGCAACGCGTTGGCGGTGAGCGACGCCACCACCTGGCAGAACTGGACGTCGCGATCGAGGAACGGGGCGCCGTCGCGCTCGGTGCGCAGGAAGATCGCGCCGATCACCGTGCCGTGCCAGCGGATGGGCACCACCACGATCGAGCGTACGTTGCGCTCGGCCAGTCTCGCGTGGACACCCTCGAACATGGGATCCGTCGCTGCGTCGGGAACGAAGACCGTCTCTCCTTGCTCGAACGCGCGCTTGAGCTCGGGATAGCGCTCCAGGTCCACGATCATGTTGCGGAGGTTCGGATCCTCGTAGGTGGCGATGAGCCGTACGTCGCTCTTCTCGCCGGCCAGGAAGATCGAGCAGCGATCGAGACCGAAGGCCTGACCCAGCTTGCGGGCGATGACCTGGAGGATGTCGACGAAATGCAGGGAGGTCGAGACTTCTTGCAGGATATCCACGACCGCCACGAGGTGGTCGCGTTCGCGCTCCAGCTCCTCTACGCGCGCGCGGAGGCGCGCGCCTTCATCAGACGCGGTGCTCCCGTACAGGTCCTCCGTCGATTCGGGCCGGGCGGTCGTGATCGGCATGCGAGGTATGGGCGTTGAATTCCGCACCGTCGAATCGAACGACGCGATTGCGGCCCAACTCCTTGGCCACGTACAACGCATCGTCGGCGGCTTTCACCAGCTCATCGCGGTGGCGGATGCGTGGGTGCGGCCACGCGGCCACGCCGCAGCTCAGCGTTCGACGCAAAGTCCCGCCATCGAACGTGAACACATAATCCTCCACCTCTTGACGCGCCCGCTCCGCGAAGGTCACCGCCGCATCGGACGCCGCTCCGGGCAAAATGACCATGAATTCTTCACCGCCGTATCGGCCGACGCGATCCACCTCACGTACGGCCCTCCGCAGAAGGGCCGCGAGCTGCTTGAGCACCGCGTCGCCTGCCAGGTGACCGTACGTATCATTGACAGACTTGAAATGATCCAGGTCGAACATCGCGCAGGCCAGCGGCTCCTGGAAGCGGATTGCGTGCTCGAACATCTCCCGCAGCCGCTCCTCGACGTGACGGCGGTTGTCCAACCCCGTGAGACCGTCGGTCACCGCCATGCGCAGCAGCTCGGCATTGGCCGTCGCGAGGTCGCGCTGGAGGCCTTTGATGCGGAGCATCGACCGCACGCGTGCCTCGAGCTCGGCAAAGTTGATCGGCTTGGTGATGTAGTCGTCGGCGCCTGCGCCCAGTCCCTCGACCTTGCTCTCCACCGAGTCGAGGGCGGTCTGCATGATGATGGGAATGAACGGGAGATTCTTGTCCGACTTGATGCGCCGGGCGACTTCATAGCCGTCCATCTGCGGCATCATCACGTCGAGCAGGATGAGATCGGGCGGAGAGGTGGCGACCAGCTCGAGTGCGCGCTCGCCATCGGTGGCGCACAGGGTCCGATACCCGCTGGACTCCAGCCGGGCGCGGAGGACCTCGACGTTGTCTTCCTGGTCGTCGACGATCAGAATCCGCGGTGGGAGCTCCCGTTCACCTGCCATCACCCTTTCCGATGAACCGCTCCACCTCGCTCACCACCGCTTTGGGCTCGCACGGCTTCGCCAGATAGCTGTCGCAGCCCACCTCCATGGCCTTTTCGCGGTCGGAGGCCAGCGCGTGCGCAGTGAGAGCAATGATCGGAATACTCCGTGTGTCAGGATCGCGCTTCAGCACCTGCGTCGCCTCCCACCCGTCGATGATGGGAATCGAGATGTCCATCAAGATCAGGTCGGGCTTCTCGGCACGGGCCTTGGCGATGCCCTCTTCTCCGTTCAACGCCTCCGTGACCCGGTAGCCGAAGTGCTGCAGAATGGTGGAATAGACGATGCGGTTGTCTTCGTTGTCTTCCACCAGCAGTACCGTCTTGCCGTTGTTGCTCATGCTCGTCCTCACGCCGGTGACGTGCCGGCCAGCATCGAACAGTTCACGAAGACCGGAGAAGTGCCCCCGGGCCGTGATGACACCGGGCGCGAACCGTGCACGGGAAAGGGCGCCGGAGCGCGCATCGCCCCCACCATCTCAACGAGACGGCAACGTGGCTGGATCGCGAAGGGTGACAATAGCAATTTCCTTACCATCGGCTTGACATATCCGTTGCCCGGTAGGAGGCACGAACGCACATGTCCCACTCCACTCGATTCAGCGGCGCGCGGCCAGCGGGAGCATCCACCAGACGCCCCGAGCGTCCAGCGACGATCGGCGACCTTGGTAGTCGAGATGAGAGCCAGCGGCCGCAGGGGAGCAGCTACGACGAAGGAATGGACTTGAGGAAAGTTGGCGTCTTCGGGGCCGGTCTGGCAATCGGTCTCACCCTTGGCGCGGGGATGGCGCTCCTCCTGGCCCCATTTTCCGGGGCCGAGACGCGCGAGCTGATTGGCTACCGCGCGCGCTCTCTGGGCGCGCGCGCTTCCGATCGACTGGACGATCTGCGCGGCGAGATGCAGTGGCTGCGCG
>DATFFQ010000123.1:0-36955 GCA_035249955.1 Gemmatimonadaceae bacterium | reverse complement strand
TGCGTCTCGATGCCGAGCGCGGACACGTGTGCATCGCGGGGCGTGGAGAGCTGGTGCTGGTGGCGCTCGCCGAGGATGGCGCGAATCTGGGGCTGGTGCGCGCCGCGCTGCTGAAGGCCGCCGGAGATCTGCCGTGAAGATGGCCGTCGCCGAGGCCTGGGTCGAGGTGCCGCTGCGGCGCTTCGTGGACGATGCGCGTGTGCTCTTCGCGCTCCTGCTCCATCCCACGGGGCAGGTGCTCGGACAGCATGGCTTCACCCGCGCCGTCGACGTGATGGCCGCCTGCGCGCTGGCGTCGGCGATCCACGCCTCGGCGGGGGCGCTGGGACGCGAGCTCGACGGCACGCCGTTCACGGAGCTGCACCACGCCGGCCGCGACCGCGAGATCTATATCGCCGAAGCGATGTCGCCTGGCGGCCCGCTCATTCTGGTCACCGTGTTCGATGGCGCCACGTCGCTGGGCCTCGTGCAGCTCTACTGCCGCGAGTTCCGGCGGGCGCTGGCCACCGTCGCGCCGCCGTCGACGGCGACGCCGGCCACCGGCGGTGACGCGCTCGGCGTGGACTTCGAGCGAGAGCTGAACCGCAACCTCGCTGCGCTCTTCGGCCGGGCCCAGTCGCGTCCCGACGGCGCGCGACGCTCACCACCGATCTCGGAGTAGCGCTCGTGTCCCTCGTCAACTACTCCACGCGCGAGATCACCTGCAAGATCGTCTACTACGGTCCGGGCCGATCCGGAAAGACGACGAACCTCACGTACGTGTACGGCCGCGTGCCCGACAGCCGAAGGGGTCGCATGGTGTCGCTCGCCACGCAGGCCGATCGTACGCTATTCTTCGATTTCCTGCCGCTCGACCTCGGCACGATCTCCGGGTTCACCACGCGCCTGCAGCTCTACACCGTGCCCGGACAGGTCTACTATCAATCGACGAGAAAGCTCGTGCTCCAGGGCGCGGACGGCGTCGTGTTCGTGGCCGACAGTCAGGCGCGTCAGCTGCGGGAGAACATCGAGAGCATGCAGGACCTGCACGCGAATCTGGCGGAGCAAGGAGTGGACGCGCGCGCGATGCCGATGGTGATCCAGTACAACAAACAGGACCTGCCGCGGGCGCTCATTCTCGAGTCGATGGAGCTGGAGGACGCGCTGAACTTTCGCGGCGTGCCGTCGTACTGCGCCGGCGCGCTGTCGGGGACCGGCGTGTTCGAGACGCTGCGGGGCATCTCCGAGCAGGTGTTGAAGCGGTTGAGTGCCGGCGGGAACGGTGGAGGCCGCTGACGGTGGATCGGGACACGCCATTCCGCTTCGAAACCTTCGTCGTCGGCGCCGCCAACCGCCTCGCCGTGGCGGCCGCGCGCGCCGTCGCACAGTCGCCCGGCACGGCGTACAACCCGCTGTTCATCTATGCGGGCTCCGGGCTCGGCAAGACGCACCTGCTGGGAGCGGTTGGTCAGCTCGCGACGCAGCTCCAGCCGCAGCTCACCGTCTGCTACGCGATCGTCGACGAGCTCGTGGAGCAGCTGCACACCGCGGTTTCGCTCGGCGAGATCGATGGCTTCAGACAGCGCTACCAGAGCATCGACGTCCTGCTGCTCGATGACGTGCAGTTCCTGGCCGGGCGCAGCGAGACGCAGAGCGAGATCCTCCGCCTGTTCAACGTGCTCCAACGGAGCGGCAAGCAGATCGTCCTGGCCAGCGACCGTCCGCCAGCGGAGATCTCGGATCTCGACGAGCGCCTCATTACCCGGTTTTCCGGTGGCCTCATCGTCGACATCGGTGCACCGGACTACGAGACGCGGGCGGCGATCTTGCGGCGCAAGGTCGCGGAGCGCGAGCTCCAGTTCGAGCCCGGCGTTCTGGAAGAGGTCGCGCGGCTGCCGTTCACCAACGTGCGCGAGCTGCAAGGGGCGCTCAACCGGCTCATCGCGTCGCAAACGCTGGGCGAGCAGGACGTGACGGTGGAGAACGTGCACACGCTGCTGGGCGAAGGGGTGAGGACCGGCGAATACGAGGCGGTGATCTCCAGCGACCCGCCACCGAGCGAGAGCGACGAGTTCGCGAGCTTCCTGTCGGAGCTGGCGGATGCGGTGGCCGAGAACATCGAGCCCTGGCGCGTGCGCGTGGGCGAGGCGATGACGCGGTGGCACGCGGCGGGATACCGTACCGGTGAGCTGGAGCGGGCGCTCGCGTCGGACATCGCGCCCGATGTCGAGGCGCTCCTCGGGCGATTCACGGCGGCCGTCGATCGACTCCGGGAGCTCGCTGGTGAAGCGGCGGCGCTCGACGAGCGGAGCGCCGCCTCCGACGTGTTCCTCGATCCCGATCGGCTGGCGGAGGCCGAGCGGCTGGTGGCCCGGCTCGCCGGGGTGGAGCCCCCGCCACCACCGTCGATCGCGTTCACGCGGGAGAGCTTCGAGGTCGGCACATCCAACCAGCTGGCCGCGCACGCGGCCGACGAGCTGGTCGGGGAGCCCGGCACGCTCTACAACCCGTTCTTCGTCCACGGCCCCTCGGGCATCGGGAAAACGCACCTCGTGAGCGCGATCGGCAACGAGCTCGTGGCGGTGTGTGGCGGCGCGATGTCGGTGGCGTACGTGCACGCGCGCGACTTCGTGAGCGAGCTCATCACCGCGCTCGAGGCGGGCAAGGTCGAGGAGTGGCGCGCGCGATACCGCGCGGTCGATGCACTGATCATCGACGACGTGCAGCTGCTCGGCGGGAAGGAGCGTACGCAGGAGGAGCTGTATCACCTCTTCAACGCGCTGCACGCTGCCGGACGACAGATCGTGCTCGCGGGAGACCGTCCGCCGAAGGCGCTGGACGTGGAGGAGCGTCTCCGCTCGCGGTTCGAGGGTGGACTGGTCGCCCAGATCCAGCCACCCGACCGCGCGCTCCGCGAGCGGCTGTTCGCCCGCCTGCTCACGAACGCCGGCGCCGAGCCCGATCGCGCGCTGCTGGAGTACCTGGGCGCCCGGCCGGCGGACTCGGCCCGCGACATCGCGGCGGTGGTGGATCGTCTGGTCGCGGCGGCGGCGCTCACGAACGAGCCGCTCACAGCGAAGTTCGCGCGCCAGGAGCTCACCGGCTCGCGCTCCCCGGCAGCCATGGTCGCGGCGTCGGGTCGCACCGTCGACGCCTTCTTCCTCGATCCCGAGAAGGTGATCTGGGAATGGCCCGACGTCGGCGGCCGAGCGATCGAGGAGCTGCGCTGATGGCGATCAAGGGCAGCCTCCGCGAAGCCAGCCTCACCGACGTGCTCCAGCTGCTGGCGATGGGACAGAAGTCGGGATGTCTCAGCGTCACCGACCGGGGCAACTTCGGGTACATCTTCTTCGAGAAGGGGCGCATCAGCTACGCGTCGATCGTGAATCGGCGCGACCGGCTGGGTGACGTCCTGCTCAAGAACGGTGTGATCTCGCAGGACCAGCTCGACACCGCGATCGAGATCCAGGCACGGAACCGTGACAAGCGGTTGGGCGAGATCCTCATCGAGCGAAAGTTTCTCTCGCGTGAGGAGCTGCACCACTACATCAGGGTACAGATCGAGGAGGCGGTGTACTACCTCTTCACCTGGCACCAGGGCACGTTCAGCTTCGAGGCCGACGTCAAGCCCGATGCGCAGGATCTCCTGGTCTCGATCAATCCCGAGTCGCTGCTGCTCGAGGGCGCGCGGCGCGTGGACGAGTGGAGCCTGATCGAGAAGAAGATTCCCAGCCTCGACATCATCTTCGAGCTCGACCGGGCGCATCTCGCGTCGAGCGACGTCCAGCTCACACCCGAGCAGGAGCAGCTGGTTCCGCTCATCGATGGACGCTCCGACGTCACGGCACTGGTCGACGCCTCGGGGCTGGGCGAGTTCGACGTCGGCAAGGCGCTGTATGGGCTCGCCGCGGCGGGGTTCCTGGAGCGCGTTGGCAAGAGCCGGCCGGCCGGCGAGCAGGTGCCCGAGGCGCGCGTCGAGGAGCACCGCAACCTGGGTGTCGCCTTCTACAAGACGGGCATGCTCGAGGAAGCCGGGCGCGAGTTTCGCCGCGTGCTGGAGCTGCGAGCCGGCGACGCGCAGGCCACCTTCTACCTCGCGCTGGTCGCGATGCGAGCCGGGAAGTGGACCGATGCGCTGGAGCTGCTCACGCAGGTGGCCTCGGCACCGGGCACCAAGCCGGCGGTCTTTCACAATCTGGCGTACGTGCTGGAGCGCCTGGGCCGTAACGATGAGGCGCGCGCCGCGCTCAAGGAGGCCGTCGAACGCGGCGCCGCCGATGACGGGCGCGTCCGCACATCGCTCGGCGTGCTCATGCTCAAAGCCGGCGATGCCGAGGGCGCCGACGCCACGCTCGCCTCGGCGCGTGCGCTGTGGGGCAAGCG
The DNA here is from genome assembly GCA_035249955.1 of Gemmatimonadaceae bacterium. Taxonomy (GTDB): domain Bacteria; phylum Gemmatimonadota; class Gemmatimonadetes; order Gemmatimonadales; family Gemmatimonadaceae; genus DATFFQ01. The sequence goes on along the minus strand of DATFFQ010000123.1, from coordinate 32,593 downwards.
ACAGCCGCCTGCCTCGTGGTTCCACTACGCGTCGCTGGCCGCGGCGCTCACCGGCGCGCTCGACCGCGCCCTCGCGCTGATCACCGAGGGGGTCGCGGCCCATCCGCACTCGGCGCCGCTCTACTGCGCGCTGGCCGCGATCCACGAGCGTCGCGGCGATTACGACGCCGCCATGCAGGCGGCGGATCGCGGATTGCTGGAGGACAGCACGCTCCCGCAGCTCCACAAGAACCTGGGCGACGGGTACTACCGGGCCGGACGCTACGAGGACGCCATGGCCGCCTACCAGCGGGCGCTCAAGCTCGACCCATCGTTAGGCGCCGATGTGTACTTCAAGGTCGGCAACATCCGCTACAAGTGGCAGGATCGCGCGCAGGCGCTGACCCACTGGGAGAAGGCGCTCGAGCTGAATCCGGGCAACGAGCTCATTCGCACCAATCTCGATCTCGTGCGGTCGCTCCTCGTATGAGCCACCCGCTGGTCGCGGACTCGGATTTCGCCGCGCTCACGGACAAGATCTCGCGGGAGCGGGGGTTCGGCTGCGCGAGCTACAAGGAGAAATGTCTCCGCCGCCGCATTGCGGTTCGCATGCGCGCGCGGGGCGCGCTCACCTATCGCGACTACGCGCGCATCCTGGATGCCGACCCACGCGAGTGGGAGCTGCTGCTCGATGCCCTGACGATCAACGTGACCAAGCTGTTCAGGAACCCGGAGACGTTCCACGCCATCGCGCAGCTGGTCGTTCCGGCGCTGTGGGAACGTCGCGATCCCACGCTTCGCGTGTGGAGCGCCGGCTGCGCGTCGGGAGAGGAGGCCTACTCGCTCGCCATCCTGCTCCACGCGCATGCGAGCGCCCGCGCCGACACGGCACGCCTGCGCGGAGTCTCGGTGCTCGGCACCGACATCGACCGCGGCAGTCTCGAGACCGCCGAGCGCGGTGAGTACGGTGAGGCGGCGTTCGCGGACACGCCGAGCCATCTCCGCCGCCGGTACTTCTCGGTCGAGCCACCGCACGTGGTCGATCCGGAGGTGCGCACCTTGGTGCGGTTCCAGCGGCGCGACCTCCTGCACGAGGCGGCTCCGATGCGCGGCCTGCACCTCATTACCTGCCGCAACGTCATCATCTACTTCGATCGCGAGACGCAGGAGGAGCTGTTCGCGCGCTTCCATGACGCCCTGGCCCCGGGCGGCTTCCTCGTGTTGGGCAAAGTCGAGACGCTGCTCGGCGAGTCCAGAAACCAGTTCGCGAGCGTCGAGCCGCGCGAGCGCATCTTCCGCCGGCTGTGATCGACGAGCTCCCGAGCGTGAACGGAAGCGCCAACGAAGTCCGCGTGAAGGTGGCGGAATGCGCCGTCGCTCAGGGGGAGGCGGTGCTCTGCACCGTCGGGCTGGGATCGTGTGTCGCGATCACGCTCTTCGATGCACAGGCCAGGGTGGGCGCGCTCGCGCACATCCTGCTGCCGAGTCAGACGCTGGCGCACGATCGGCGCAATCCGGCCAAGTTCCCCGGCAGCGCGGTGCCGTACATGATCGAGCGCATGCGACAGCTCGGGGCGCGCGACAACCGAATGCGCGCCAAGATCGCGGGCGGCGCGAGCATGTTCACCTCGCTCGTGCCCACCGGTACCATCCAGATGGGCGAGCGCAACGTGCTCGCGACTCGTCAGGCGCTCGAGCGCGCGGGTATTCCGCTGGTGGGCGAGGACGTGGGCGGCGGCCACGGTCGCAGCGTGTTCTTCTATCTCTCGGACGGTCGGGTGGAAGTTCGATCGCTGGTGAAGGGGAATGCCGTTTTCTAAGCGAAGCGTACTGGTCGTCGATGACAGTGCCTTCATGCGGAAGGTGGTGTCGGAGATCGTCGACGACTGTGCGGACTTCCACGTCATCGGCACGGCGCGCAACGGCCTCGATGCCCTGAAGAAGATCCGCGCACTGGATCCCGACATCGTGACGCTCGACCTGGAGATGCCAGAGCTGGATGGGCTCTCGACGCTCGAGGTCATCATGAAGGAGGTACCGCGCCCGGTGGTGGTGCTGAGCGGCGCCGCCGCCGAGCACGGCGACGATCCCACCATTCGCGCGCTGGAGCTGGGCGCGGTCGACTTCGTGCGCAAGCCATCGGGTCCGATCAGTCTGGACCTGGCCGCGGTGCGCGGACGGCTGCTCGAGGCGCTGCGTGCCTCCTGCGAAGTCAACCTGCGCGGGATGGGACTGCTCGCCGCGTCGCGGGACGGGCACGTCTCGGCGCCGCCGCCGGCCACGGGGGCGACGCGTATCGTCGCGATCGCCGCGTCGACGGGTGGACCGCGCGCGCTCGCCGAGGTGATTCCGCGCCTCCCGGCAGCCCTGGACGCCGCGGTCCTCGTGGTGCAGCACATGCCCGCGGGGTTCACACGCAGTCTCGCCGAACGGCTCGATCAGCAGAGTCATCTGCGTGTGCGCGAGGCGGTGGACGGCGAGAAGGTGCGTCACGGGCGTGCGTACATCGCGCCCGGCGGGCTGCACCTCACGATTCGCGCGGCAGAGGACGGACCGGTGATCGCGCTCGACGACTCGGCGCCCGTTTGGGGCGTACGACCCTCCGCCGATCCGCTCTTTCGCTCGGTTGCCGAGGTGGTCGCAGGCGCGAGTGTAGGCGTGATCCTGACGGGTATGGGGCGCGACGGAGCCGCGGGGCTGCGCGCCGTCCATGACGCAGGAGGGGTCGGACTCGCCCAGGACCGCGACACGTCGATCATCTATGGAATGCCGCAGGCGGCCGTCGCGGCCGGTGGGGTAGACCGCGTGCTGCGGCTCGACGAGATCGCGCGCGGGATCGTCGACGCGCTGGCAGGCGGGGTCCGTTCGGGCGTGTGACGACCAACCCGTGCTATCTGTCCGTAGTATGGGAGGATAGGAGCGAGAGCTGAACCATGGCGACCCTGCTGGACGCACAACTCGACGATCCCGATTGGGGCGACTCGGCCGACGTCGAGTCGACCCCCAACCGCACGCTGCGCGCGGCGCTCGCCGAAGGGATCGGCGTCGTGGAGCTGCTGCTGTTCCGCGTAGGCACCGAGTACTTCGGCCTGGACCTGGCGGCCGTCGAGGAGGCAGTGGAGCTCCCCTCCGTGCACGCCGTGCCGGAAGCACCGGGAGAGCTGCTGGGCGTGTTCCACCTGCGCGATCGGCTCGTGCCGGTCTACTCCACCATCGGCGTGATGGGCGTCGCACCGGCGGCCGATGCGTCGGTGGCGCTCGTGATGCGGGCCGGTGACCGGCGCATTGGTCTCGCCGTGGACGATGTGGAAGATGTGCTCGCGCTCGACGTCTCGATCGTCCAACGCTCACCGGTGCCCGACGCCGGAGACAACGTGCTGGTGGGCGTCGCGCTGCACGGTGATACGCTGGTCTCGCTCCTCGATGCCGGCGCGCTCGCCGGAGCGTGCGCCGCTCAACTTCCGGGGGAATCGACGTGAGAGACACGATCGTGCCGCAGGTGGTGACGTTCCGGCTCGGCGAGGACCTGTTTGCCGCCGACATCTACTGCGTGGAGCGCGTGCTGCGGTATCAGAAGCCCACGCCGGTGCCCAACGTCCCCGAGTGGGTGGAAGGAGTCATCGAGTATCAGAGCCGTGTGGTGCCCGTGGTGGACTTGCGCGAGCGGTTCGGGCTCGAGCGCTCGGCCGCGCGGCCGGAGACGCGAACCATCATCTTCGCCCTCGATGAGGACTGGGTGGCCGCTCGCGTCGACTCGGTGCTCGAAGTTGTGTCGCTGGGCTCGCAGCAACTGTCGCCACCGCCGCCGCTCTTTCGGGGCCTGGCCGCCGAGTACCTTCGCGGCATCCTGCGTATGGGGGAGCGGCTGATCGTCTTCCTGGATGTCCCCCGGCTGCTCTCCTCCACCGACCGACTGATGCTCCGGGAGGCGGCGGAAGCACTCGTCGATGTCTGACGCGGGCTCTCCCCAGCCGCTGAAGCTGCGTTTCGCCGCGATCGACGCCCGGCTTCAGGGCGCCGAAGCCAGCGGCATCCTGGAGGCCACCGAGCGCGAATCCGTGAAAGCGGACATCATTGCGCTCTACAAGCAGACGGAAGTCGAGATGGCGCAGCTCGTGGCGTTCCGCGACGAGATCAAGGGACTCATCGAGCGCTGGAAGCAGCTGCAACAGACGGCGTCACCCTCGGTGGCGCCCCGCTTCGCCACCGCGCGTCCCAAGCCGCAGTCCGATCACCTTGGTGCATCGACCTTTCTCGAAAAAGGATGGAACCTGATCTCGCTTGGCGATCACGAAGGTGCCGAGCGGGCACTGCTCCGCGCGCTGGAGCTCGCGCCCGATGATCCGCAGGCGGAGTCGCTGCTCGGGTGGGCGCAGATGCTGCAGGAGAAGTACGACGAGGCGCTGCTGAACTTCCAGAAGGTGCTGATGCGGCAGCCGATGAACGCGCTGGCGCGCATCAACGTCGGGTACATCTGCCTCAAGAAGCGGATCTTCGGCGAGGCGATCGAGCATCTGTCGAAGGCGATCAAGCTCGACAACGATCGCAAGGCGTCGCTGTACGCGCACTTCTACCTCGGACTGGTGTATCTGGAACGGGAGATGTTCGAGGACGCGCAGACGTTCTTTCGGAAGACGCTGGCCCTCGGACCCAACCTCATCGAGGCGTACTACGAGCTCGGGCGGTCGCTCTGGTTCGAGGGCCGCAAGGGCGAGGCTGTGCAGGCATGGCGCGATGGGTTCGCCGCGAACAAGTTCAATCCATGGGGGAAGCGCTGCGCCGAGATGCTCGAGCACGTGAAGGATGGAGGCGCGCCGGCGCGCGTATCCTAGCCGCTCTGTCCCTCCTCGCCGCCCCTGCGTGGTCGCAGCAGGATGAGCCGGCGCGCCTCCAGCAGGGGCGATTCACCATCCTCCACTTCGACCGCGACGCGCTGCTCGCCCGCTCGCTGCTGGAGCACGCGATGCGCAGCGACACGTTTCCGGGACTGGCGCGTCCGCGGGCATCCGTCCTGATCGCGATCGCACCCGATGGCCGCCGCTTTCGCGAATGGGTCGGCCCCGCGGCACCGGAATGGGGTGCAGCGATCGCGGCGCCGGGCGAGCAGCGCATCGTCATGCAGGGAAGTCGCGCCGGATCCGACGCGGGGAATCCCAGGCGCGTGCTGCGACACGAGCTGGCGCACCTCGCGCTGCACGAGGCGCTGGGCGACCTGCCGCCGCGTTGGTTCGATGAGGGATACGCCAGCTACGCCGCCGGAGAATGGGGACGAGAGGAGGTTCTGGCCACCAGCCTCGCCCTGCTCGTGCGCGGCGTGCCACCGCTCGATTCCCTCGATGCCGGGTTCATGGCCGGCGTCGATCGCGCCGATGCCGCGTACGCGCTCGCGCACCGCGCGGTGGCCGAGATGGCGGCGCTCGATGCCGAACGCGGGCTCACACTGGTGTTGCGGTACTGGCGCGATACGCGCTCACTCGACCGCGCCCTGCGTGCCGCGTACGGGCTCACGCTGCCCGCGTTCGATGCGCACTGGCGGCAGCGCACCATGCGACGCTACGGCGCGCTGGCGCTCGTGGCCAACGTCACGCTCGCCGCGGGAGCGATCGCCTTCCTCATCGTGCCGCTCTACATCGTGCGGCGCCGCCGCGATCGCCGACGCATGGACGCGCTGCGTGCCGCGGACGAGGCGGCCGAGCGAGCGGCGCGCGAGAGCGCGATCGACGCGTTGCTGAGCAGCGTACCACCACCGCCCAGCGCTCCACCGGGCGGTCCCGTACGCGAGACGTAACTCACGGCGGGAGTGTTGCTTGACACTCCCCGGCGCGCGGTCTACACTAGTGGCTTATGCCCAAAACCGAATCGCCCAGTCGTCGCCGGATCCCGGTCTGGTGGACACTCGCTCTTCTCGCCATCGCGGCGGGTTACGCCGACTTGGCGCGCGGTGGGGTCACGCTGGCGCCCATTCTGCTAGTTGTGGGATACTGCGTGCTGGTGCCGGTCGCGATTCTGAAGTAATCGAGCTCGGCCGCCGGTGACGGCTCGCGGCGGGCGCCCATCGCGGTGTGGTGCTTTCCTCCGCGATCCTGGCCCGAACGGTGCTATCACGGGCGAATAGCTCAGTTGGTTAGAGCGCCTGCCTTACACGCAGGAAGTCGGGGGTTCGAGTCCCTCTTCGCCCACTTGTGGCGGACCTTGGTTCGCGGATTGGGGTACGGGTGTTTAATGCACTGGAGGCTAGGAACGTGATGGCAACTCTTCGTCCGACGACCGCTGCGGCGGTGCTGCTGGCGATCGCTGGTGCCATGGTGCTGCCGTCTGCAGTCGCCGCCCAGCGTCCCACGCGCTCCGGCCCCCCGGCCGACGCGCCTCGATTCATGGTCAACACCTTCCGCAGCCCCGACGCGAAGACCGGCGTCGATGCCGCGGAGGAGCTTCGCGAGCGGCTCCAGCAAATGTGGAGTCGAACGGTGCTCGTGATTCCGAAGGCGAGTATCGATGCGAACCTCGAGGCGTCCGGCTTCGATCCCAACGCACCCGTCGACGCGGTAACGGCACGCCTGCTCGCGCAGCAGCTTCGGGCCGAGGAGTACCTCGAGGGCACCATCACACGCGACGGAAGTGGGTACCGTGTCGAGTCACGGCTGATGCTCACCCGCGACCGCGACCTCGCTCAGCCACTCCCGGTGGCGACGGGGTCGATTCGCGATGCGGTGAACCAGATCGCCCGGTCGCTCAACGACGCGCGCAAGCAGCTCGACGAGGAGAAGCGGTGCAACAATTCGCTGCGTGGCAACAACGCGCAGCAGGCCATCTCGCACGCGCGGGCGGCGATCCAGGAGTATCCGCAGTCGACCGTCGGCCGGCTGTGCCTGGCGCGGGCGATGATCGCGCTCAAGGCGCCGAACGACTCGATCATTGCCGTGACGGCGAAGGTCGTCGAGATCGATCCCAAGAACAAGCCGGCGCTCGAGCTGCTCGGTCAGGCGTACAAGACCGCGGGCAACATGGACAAAGCAGTCGAGGTCTGGACGGAGCTCCTGGCGCTCGATCCGCAAAACGTCCGCCTCCAGCAGCAATACGCCGAAGAGCTGGCGCGCAGCGGCAAGGCGAATCTCGCGAAACCGATCATTGCGCGCGCGCTGTCGGCGAACCCCGGCGACCCGGGGCTCATGCGCCTGAACTTCCTCATCCTGCTCGCGAACAGGGACTGGAAAGACGCGACCGCCGCCGGTGAAGAGCTGGCGCGCATCGATACCTCGGCTTCGGACACTGCTTTCTTCGATCGTCTCGCCAAGGCGTACGCGTCCGACAGCCAGCCACAAAAGGCGGCCGAGGTGACGGCACGTGCCGTGGCGAAGTTCCCGAACAACGCGACACTGTGGTCGCTCCACTCACAGCTGCTGCGGTCGGCCGGGCAAACCCAGCAGGCCGTCGATGCCGCTCGTCGCGCCGTGTCGATCAACGCCAAGGTGGAGCACGGCTATCTGCGGCTCGCCCAAGCCCAGGTCGATCTCGGTGCCACCGACAGCGCGCTGATCTCGCTGCGGCACGCGGTGCAGAACGGTGAAGACGCATCGCTCGTGGGGCAGATACTCCTGGTGCAGGGGAATCAGCTCTACCGCAGCGCGACCCAGTCGAAGAACCGCACCGACTTCCAGAAGGCCGTCGAGGTGCTGACGCTGTCGGACAGCCTCGCGCCGTCGCCGTCGGGCGCGTTCCTGCTGGGCGTCTCGGCGTTCAACGTGGCCGACATCGCGCTGCGTGAGAACGAGCGGGCGAAGAACTGCGACAACGCGCGACTGGCCGAGCAGATGTTGGCGGTAGCGCAGATCAACATCCCAAAGGGCGCGCAGGTCGACCGCAACGCCGCCGGGCAGCTCATGAGCGCCATGCAGCAGTACAACCCGGCCGTCGAGGCGCAGCTCAGGCGATACTGTCGATAGGCGGCTGTGGCCGGTCGGGCCCGTGATTGCGGCTAACGAGAGTGGAGCGAGTGATAGCGACTAGGGTGAAGAGCATGAGATAGGTGATGAGTCTGTCACCTGTCTCAGGCTCTTCATCCTACCCCCGTTGTCACTCGCTCCACTCTCGTTACCCGTCTCACGGGCTCGCCCGCGCTAGCGAGGCGTTTCTTCTCCTGGCAGGGCCGCCGCGTGGATCCACAGGTCGCGCGGGCGGGCGCGGTACTCCAGCGTCGGCGCATCGGCCGGCTCGCCATCGGCGTTCACGGGGATCGGGGCGTCGGCGCGAATGGTGAGCGATGGAAATTGCGCGTACCGCACGCCCTCCTCGCCCACGTGCTCGCCGCGACGGATCTTGAGCGCGAGCTTGGCGAATCCCGTGAGGGGCATCGATTCCACGATGCACACATCGAGCAGGCCATCGGTGACGCTCGCGCACGGCGTGATGAGCGTCCCCCCGCCCGCCGATCGCGCATTGCCCACGCCGAACACCAAATACTCGCACTCCAGCTCCAACCCCGGCGCCGAGAACGTGGCGCGACTCGGCACCAGGTCGGCGATCTTGCGGACACCCGTGATCGCGTATGCAAGCGCACCGAGCGCCTCCTTCGCATCGGGCGAGGTCTCGGCGGTGGCCTCGGCGCCGACGCCACCACTCGAGACGTTCACGAAGCGTCGTCCGTTGAGGGAGGCGGTGTCGATGCGCACGGGAGACCGGCGCAGGATGACATCCATCGCGTGATCCGGATCGTCCGGGAGGCCGATCTGACGGGCGAAATCGTTGGCCGTCCCCACCGGGATGATCCCGAGGGGGACCTGGCTGCCCTCGAGGCCGTTGAGTACTTCGTTGACGGTGCCGTCGCCGCCAAGGGCCACGACGGCATCCACGCCACGCTCGGCGCCTTCTCGAGCGAAGCGTTCGCCGTCGCCGCGCTCCCACGTGACACGAGGGTCCACACGATGCCCTTTCTCTCGCACCCAGTCGACGAGATGACGGAGCGCGGGCAGGTCGGCGCGCGCGCCGTGCATTATGAAAAGAAACTCACGCTTGCGCGTGGCTCGACTCATCGAGAGTGCAAGCAAGAATCGATGGCGCTCATCATGTCACGCTTGACGGTGCGAACCGGACTACGCTAAAATGCGTTCCCCGCAGGAGCCCACCTTCCGGTGGAGCAGCAGTTACCACACTCCGGTTCTCGTAGGCGACGTCCTCGAGCTGTTGCACGGCAAGCGTACCGTTCTCGACGGCACGCTGGGCGGTGGAGGGCACTCGCACGCGTTGCTCGAGCACGGCGCCATGGTAATCGCGCTCGACCGGGACCCGCAAGCCATTGCGGAGGCGCGTGAGCGCCTGCGGTCCTTCGAAGCATCCGGCCAGTTCCATCCGCTCCTCGGCAATTTCGCGGACATCGATCACATTGACGCGCTCGCTGGTGCCCGGTTCGACGGCATCTTGCTCGACCTCGGTGTTTCCTCTCACCAGCTCGACGAGAGGTCGCGCGGCTTCTCCTTCCGGGAGGGTGCACCGCTCGACATGCGCATGGATGGTGCCGAGGAATCGTCACCCACGGCGGCCGAATTTCTCAACGAGGCCGACGAGCGAGCGCTGTCGGACATGTTCCGCGAGTACGGGGACGAGCCAGCGGCGCATCGCCTGGCGCGAGAGATCACACGTCGCCGGGCCACACGTCCATTCCGCATCAGCGACGACCTGGTCAACGCCATCCGCGCCACGCTGGGCGCTCGAGCAGGGCCGGCGGATTTCGCTCGGCTGTTCCAGGCCATGCGCATCGCGGTCAACGATGAGCTGCACACACTGGAGCGCGCCTTGCCGGCGCTCCGGGACCGTCTCCAGGAAGGAGGCGTCATGGCGGTGATCGCCTATCACTCGGGCGAGGATCGTCTCGTGAAACATGCCTTTCGGGATTGGAGCGCCTCCTGTGTGTGCCCTCCGCGGCAACCGGTCTGCACGTGCCGCGGTCGGCCACTCGGCGAGACGCTCACGCGAAAGGCCCGCACCGCCGGCGCCGAGGAGACGGCGGGCAATCCTCGTGCGCGCAGCGCCAGGCTACGGGCGTGGCGGCGCGGCGCGTAGCGCCAAGGGGGCGCCTCATCGTGGCGTTGACGTTGATCTGTTTCGTTCTCGTGGCTGCGGGCGTCATCTGGCGTCGAGCGTCGGGGCTCGCGCGCTCCACCGAGCTGCGTGACCTGCAGGCGCAGCGCGCCCAGCTCGCGGCGCGGCGCGCCCGCCTCGAGAGCGAGATCCGCGATCTCTCCAGCCGAAGCAAGCTCGCACCGCTCGTGGAGCGCCGGCTCCACATGCGCGTGCCCAACGACTCGCAAGTCATCATCCTCCCTCGCCCTCCCGCTACCCGCTAATGCCACGATTCACGCGTACCTCCCTCGTCCACGCTTCGCTCGTCGCCTTCGCGGCGGCCATCGTGTTCCGTGCGGCCGAAGTCCAGATCCTGGAAGGCAGTGATTGGGAGCGTCAGGCGCAGCGTCAGCACTACGCGGCCGCGGACGTCCCCGCGCCTCGCGGCAATGTGTTCGACGTCAGCGGTACCCCCCTCGCGCGCAGCATGGAGATGGCGGCCATCAGCGTGGCGCCGCAGGAGCTGGCTGACCGGCGAGGGCTGCGGCGAGAGCTGGCACGGTTGCGCGTGTCCAGAGAGTGGATCGCGCGCGCCACCGCGCAGGGCAGGCGCTGGGTCACCATTCCCGGACACTTCCTGCCGGAAGATGCCGCCGCGCTCAGAGGGATGCGTGGCGTCTACATCCGCCCGGTCATCGATCGCGTGTACACGCATCGCGCGGCGACCAAGCGCGTGATTGGAAGCGTCGACAAGGATGGTGCGGCCGTCGACGGATTGGAGCTCGCGCTCGACTCACTCCTCAGCGGAGACCAGGGGAAGGCGACCGTGGCCAGGGACGCGCGCGGCTCGCGCTTCGGCGCGGTGCTGGATACGGCTGAAGCTCCCGTGCCAGGCGATGACATCGTGCTCACGATCAATCAGGAGCTTCAGGAGATCTCCGAGCGCGCGCTGGCTGATGCGCTCGAGCAGATGGGCGCGACCGGCGGCGACATCGTCATCCTCGATCCGCACAGTGGGGAGATCCGGGCCATGACCAGCCGCCGCTCGGATCCACGCTCGAGCGGCAGCCCGGCGTTGAGCGAGCCGTTCGAGCCTGGCTCCACGATCAAGCCCTTTTTCGCGGCGCGGCTCCTGTCCCTCGGCCGCGCGCACCCCGACGAGATGATCGACACCGAGAATGGGGTCTATCAGCTCGAGGGTCGTCGCATCGTGGACACGCACGAAGCGCCGGAGCTCACTCTCGCCGACGTCATCCGCCACTCCAGCAACATCGGCATCGTGAAGTTCACTTCACGCCTCGATCCGCGCGAGCAGTTCGAGACGCTCCGGGACTTCGGCTTCGGAACCCCCACCGGCGTGCTGTTTCCAACGGAGGCGGCCGGCGTGCTGCGGGACCCGCGCCACTGGTCGCGCACGTCGGCAGCGTCGCTGGCCATGGGATACGAGGTGGCGGTGACGCCGCTCCAGCTCGCGGCCGCATACGCGACCTTCGCCAACGGCGGCGAGCTCCTTGAGCCCGCGCTGGTCAAGGAAGTTCGCTCTCCCGAGGGAATCGTGCGCTACCGCCACACGCGGCGGGTCGTGCGCCGCGTGATGGAGCCTGCCGTGGCCGAGACCATTCGCGCGATGCTGATCGGTACGGTGCAGGATGGCACCGGTGACCAGGCCGCCCTTGGCGCGTTTGCCGTGGCCGGGAAGACAGGTACCGCTCGTCGCGCGATCGTGGGCGGCCGCGGCTATGCGGCCGGCGCCTACACGGCCTCGTTCGTGGGGCTCTTTCCCGCCGAGCGCCCGCAATACGTTATACTGGTGAAGATCGACAATCCCTCGGGTGAGTACTACGGTGGACAGACGGCGGCACCGGTGTCGAAGGCGGTACTCGAGGCGGCCATCGCCGCGCGCGATGCCGCCCTCGACCGCGGTATGCTCGCCCGGGCACGCACCAGCCGTCGTTCCACCACCGAGCAGCCCCCCGATGCCGCGATGACGAAGGAGCCCGAGCTCCACAGCGAGCCGGGCCCGGTCTCCAGCGGGCTGCCGGCGCGCCTGGCTTCCGCGGAGATGCGCGTGCCCGTGTCACACGTCATCGACCTGCCTGGCCGCTTCACGCGCGAGCCCGCGTCGGTGGCGCCCGGCGTCGTTCCGGACGTGCACGACATGCCAGTGCGCGATGCGGTCCGGGCGCTGCACGCGGCAGGCTTTCAGGTGAGGCTGGCCGGTTCGGGGCTCGCCGCCGCGACCTTGCCCCGCGCCGGCACCGTTGCGCGCCAGGGCTCGCTCGTACGCCTAACGGCGGAGCCGTGACCGCTGTCCCGCTCTCGACGATTCGAGCGGCGCTCGATGACGCCGGCATTCTGATCCGCGAGCACGGCGAGCTGCCGGAGCGGGTCACCGGACTGGCGGAAGACAGCAGGCTGATCACACCGGGGGCGCTCTTCGTCGCCGTCCGTGGCTCCGAGCGCGACGGGCACACGTACCTGTCCGACGCCGCCGCTCGCGGTGCGTCGGCCGCGATCGTCGAGGTGGAAGGGGTGACGTCACTCCCGTCGCTCGTGGTGCGCGACGGCCGGCTCGCGGCCGCGCTCAGCGCCGGCGCATTCTACGATCATCCCGCCCGCTCGCTTCAGCTGATCGCCGTCACGGGTACCAACGGCAAGACCACGACGGCGGGCATCATCCGCCACTTGCTCGACAGCTCGCCGGGCCCGCGCAGTGCCTCCATCGGAACGCTGGGGGTGCTTCTGGGAAGCGAAGGTGAGTTGCTGCCAGGAGGGAGCGGGCTCACGACCCCGGGTCCGGTGGAGCTCCAGCGGGTACTGCGAGCGCTCGTGCAGCGTGGCGTGGGTGCGGCAGCGATGGAAGTCTCGTCGCACAGCCTCGACCAGCGGCGCGTGGAAGGGCTCACGTTCGCCGCGGCGGTATTCACCAATCTCACGCACGACCACCTGGACTACCACACGACGATGGAGGCGTACTTCGCCGCCAAGGCGCGCCTCATCGCGCATCTCGAGCCGTCAGGGGTCGCGGTCATCAATGCCGACGACGCCGCGTGGAGGGCGCTGCCCGAGGCGCCACGGCGCGTCACGTTCAGTGTCTCGAACGCAGCCGACGTACGCGCGCTCGATGTTCGCTCCGGCCCACGGGGCAGCGAGCTCACGCTAGCGCTTGGATCGGAGCGGCACGAGCTCCGCCTGCCGTTGATCGGCGACTTCAACGTCGCCAACGCACTCGGAGCGGGTGCCGCCGCGTGGGCGCTCGGGATGCCGGGCACCGAGGTCGCGGCTCGCCTCGGCGCCGTGCCGCAGGTGCCGGGCCGGCTCGAGATCTTGCACGAGGGGCCGACGGTACTTCGCGACTATGCCCACACTCCCGATGCGCTCGAGCGCGCTCTGCGTGCCGTGCGTCCGTTCGCCCGCCGACGACTCACCGTCGTCTTCGGCTGCGGCGGCGATCGCGACCGCGGGAAGCGGCCGGTGATGGGCGCCATCGCCTCGAAGCTCGCCGACTACGCCATTCTCACCAGCGACAATCCACGCACGGAGGACCCGGAGCGCATCCTCGATCAGATCGAGGAAGGCATGAACGGCGGCCGCCACGAGCGCGTGGAAGACAGGCGCGCCGCGATCGCCCGCGCGATCGCGATGTCGGGACCGGACGACATCGTGCTCCTGGCCGGCAAGGGGCACGAGACGTATCAGATCCGCGGTGAGACTCGCTACCCGTTCGACGAGCGTGAGATCGTGCGTGAGCTGCTGGGCACGAAGGCGACGCACGCGTGACGCTACCGTTCTGGACGCTCGATCGGATGGCCGAGGCACTGAACGGCTGCGTCACCGGCAGCAGGCCGGGCGGCACGCGAGCGATCAACGGTATCTCCACCGACACCCGGCAGCTCCCTGAAGGAGCGGCCTTCGTCGCGCTGGCCGGAGAGAACTTCGACGCCCACGACTTCCTGCCGCAGGCGGTCTCGGCCGGTGCGGCGGCCCTGGTCGTTGCGCGGGCGGCACGGGCGAGTGGGCTTGGCGTGCCCGTGTTCGAGGTGCGCGACACCCTGCGCGCGCTCGGAGCGCTAGCCAGCTACCGGCGTCGTGCGTGGGGCAACGCCGTGCTTGCCGTCACCGGTACGAACGGCAAGACGAGCACGAAGGACCTCATGCGCGCGGCGATCGGCAGCGTGCTCGAGGTGCACGCGACGGCCGGCAACCTCAATAATCTCGTCGGCGTCCCGCGCACCCTGCTCGATCTCCGCGATGAGGCCGAGGTGTCGGTCGTCGAGATGGGGATGAACGTGCCGGGGGAGATTGCCCGCCTCCGCGACATTGCCTGTCCCGACGTTGCCGTCGTGACGTCGGTGGGTGAGGGACACCTGGAGGGGATGGGAAGCGTCGACGCGGTGCTGCGCGAGAAGGCGTCGATCTTCGATGGGATCGGTGTGGCGATCGCGCCGGCCGGCCAGCCGGAGATCGTGAGCGAGGCGCGTCGCCGCGCCGCACGCACCGTGACGGCCGGGCTCGACGATGGCGATCTGCGAGCTGATCGCTGGGGCATTGGCGCCGACGGGCTGGGCTGGCTCGAGCTGGATGGTGTCACCGTGCGGCCCACGCTGCGCGGGGTGCACAACCTTCGGAACGCCATGCTCGCCCTCGCCGCGGCGGCCGAATGTGGGGTGTCGGTGGCCGATGCCGCACGTGGGATGGCGGCGATGCCGCAGCCGTCGATGCGTCTGTCATGGGAGCCCCGGGGGCGCGCGACCCTCATCAACGACGCGTACAACGCCAACCCCGCATCCATGCGGGCTGCCATCGATCTGCTCGATGCGCTCGACACCGGCAAGCAACGCGTAGCGGCGCTGGGATCGATGCGCGAGCTGGGCGCGCACTCGCGCCGGCTGCACGAGGAGATTGCCCGTTACGCCCTTCGATCGTCGATCGATGTCGTGGGCGGGTGCGGCGAAATGGGCGAGGCGTTGGCCGCCGTGGGGGACGGAGATCCCCGTGTCGTGACGGCGCCGGACGTGGAGGCGCTGTGGCGGGTGCTGGAGCCGCGGCTCGCGCCCGACGCTACCATCCTCATCAAGGCTTCCCGCGGCGCACGACTGGAGCGTCTGGTGCCTTTCATTGACTCCTGGGCCAAGCGGTAGTGCTCTACCACCTGCTCACGCCGCTCTCGCAGTACTGGGGCGCTTTCCGGATCTTCAATTACATCACCTTCCGGTCGGCGGGCGCCGCGGTCACGGCGCTCCTGCTCGCATTCCTCGTCGGCCCGTGGGTGCTGCGGCGCCTGCGAGCCATGCGCGTGCGGCAGGTGATCCGGGAAGGTACCCCGGACTCGCACGTCGAGAAAAAGCGCACGCCCACCATGGGCGGCATCATCATCCTCATCGCCGCCGTGGTGCCGACGCTCCTCTGGGCGCGGCTCTCCAACCGCTACGTGTGGATCGCGCTCTTCGTGATGGCGTGGATGGGCGGGATCGGGTTCCTGGACGACTACCTGAAGCTGAAGCAGCGGCGGGAAGGGAAGAAGAACGAAGGCCTCGTGGAGCGCTACAAGCTCATCGGCCAGATCACGATCGGCGTGATGCTCGGCCTGTACCTCTGGCACTTTCCGCTGTCCACGCTGCCCGGCGCGTCCACCACGCTGCCGTTCTACAAGTACGTGCTCGTCGTTCCGATCTACGCGTGGCTCTACGTGCCGTGGGTGGCGTTCATTCTCACCGGCGTGAGCAATGCCGTAAACCTCACCGATGGGCTCGACGGGCTGGCCGCCGGACTCGGCTCGATCGCCGTGGTGACGTTCGCGGTGTTCGCCTATGTCATCGGCCGATTCGATACCAGCGAGTACCTCCAGATCTACTACCTGCGCGGCGCCGGTGAGCTGACGGTCTTCTGCGCCGCGCTGTTCGGAGCGCTGGTCGGATTTCTGTGGTACAACACACATCCGGCGCAGGTCTTCATGGGCGACACGGGATCGCTGGCGATCGGCGGCGCGTTGGGAGCGATCGCGATCCTCCTCAAGTCCGAGTTCCTGCTCCTGCTCATCGGCGGCGTGTTCGCGGCAGAGACCGTGTCGGTGATCCTGCAACGGACGGTGTTCAAGTACCGGCGTCGAAGGTATGGTCTGGAGTACGCGCAGGAGCATCGAGTCTTTCTCCGCGCGCCGCTGCACCATCACTTCGAGCTCAGAGGCTGGCCCGAGACCCAGGTCGTGGTGCGCTTCTGGATCCTGGGGATCCTGTGCGCCTTCATCGCGGTGAGTACGCTCAAGCTGAGATGATTCCGGCGGAGTGGCAGGGCGGCGAGATCGCGGTGATCGGGTTGGGAAAGAGCGGCGCCGCGGCGGCGCAGCTCCTGCGGCGCGAAGGCATAGACGTCTATGCTTCCGACGCGGGCGAGAGCGCGGCCGTGCGCACGCGCGCCGAGTCGGTGGCGGCCACCGGCGCGGCCGTGGATGTGGCCCGCCACGACCTCGAGCGCATCGCCAGGGCATCGCTCGTGGTCGTGAGTCCTGGCGTTCCGCCCGAGTCCGCGCCGCTGGCCCGTGCGCGCGCGGCCCGCGTTCCCATCGTGAGCGAGACCGAGATCGGTCTCCGATTCCTCCCTGATACGCGATACGTCGCCGTCACCGGTACCAACGGCAAGACGACCACCACGGCGCTCGTCGGCCAGTTGCTGCGCGCGCTCGGGCACGACGCGCCGGACGCCGGGAACATCGGCACACCAGTGAGCGAGATCGCTCTGCGCCCGCGGCACCCGGCCTGGATCGCGCTCGAGATGTCGTCGTTTCAGCTGCACGATACGCCCGGTGTGGCGCCAGCAGTCGGCGTCGTGACCAACCTGAGTCCGGACCACCTGGATCGCTATCCATCGGTAGACGACTACTACGCCGACAAGGCGCTGCTCTTTCGCAACGCGAGCGCAGCGTCGCGGTGGGTGCTGAACGGCGACGATCGCGAGGCGCTCCGGCTGCACGAGCGACTACCGGTGCTGCCCGGAGAGCGACGCGGGCAACGCGAGCTGCCCGGGGAGGTTTTCACGTTCTCGCTCCAGCACCGCGCGGCCGCGCACTTCGATCGGGCCGCCGGGACCCTCGTGGTGCTCAACGCCGCGCTCGTGCCACGCGCGGCGCTGTCTCTGTTCGGAGACCACAACGTCGCGAACGCACTGGCTGCCGCGCTGGCGGTGATGGTTGCCGATCCGGCGCACCGCACCGAGGACGCGCGCGCGCGCATCGCCGAAGGGCTCCGCGTGTTTCGCGCGCTCACGCATCGCCTGGAGGTGGCGGGCGAGTATGACGGCGTACTCTGGATCAACGACTCGAAGGCGACGAACGTCAGCTCGACGCTCGTGGCACTCGAGGGCATGACGCGGCCGACGATCGTGCTCCTTGGCGGCCGGCACAAGGGAGAGCCATACACGAGTCTGTCCGAGCCATTGCGTCGCATCGGCAAGGCGGTGATCGCCTACGGCGAGGCCGGACCGCTGGTGGCTGGAGATCTCACCGGCGTGGTGCCGGTGGAGGAAGTGCGCGCCGGGGCCTCGTTCGAGGAGGTCGTCGCGCGTGCTCGCCGGCTGGCGAGCCCGGGGGACGTGGTGCTCCTCTCTCCGGCGTGCTCGAGCTACGATATGTTCGACAACTACGAAGAGCGGGGAGCAGCGTTCAAGCGTCTCGCGGCGGACGGAGCGTGAGGGCATCGGCGGCGGTGATCACGAGGGAGCGATGGAGGATGAGCGCCGAGGCGCGGGCGCTGGTGATCGTCACCGCGGCACTCGTCTCGTTCGGACTGGCCGTGCTCTACAGCGCCAGCGCGATCATGGCCGTTCGCGAGGGGCACGGCAGTATGTTCTTCTTGCTCCGCCAGGCGAGCGGCGTCGCCATTGGAATTGTCGCGTTCGCCGTGGCCGCGAAGGTCGACGCCGAGCGCTGGCGCAAGCTGGCCTGGCCGGCCATGGCGCTGAGCCTTCTGCTCCTGCTCATCACGATCCTGCCCTTCACGACATCCATTGCGCCGCGCATCAACGGGTCGCGTCGCTGGATCGACATCGGCGCGCCCATCCAACCGTCGGAGTTCGCCAAGATCGCGCTCGTGATCTGGACGGCGATGCTCATCGTCAAGAAGGGCGACAAGATGCGCCGTCTCACGCGCGGGCTGCTTCCGTTCTTGCTCGTCGTCGGGGTGCTGGATCTGCTGGTGATCCTGGAGCCGGATCTGTCGCAAGCAATGATGTACACCCTGGTCATGGGGCTCGTCCTCTTCGCGGGCGGCGTGCGCATCGGCCACATCATCTTGCTGGGCGTGATCGCGATTCCGTTCATGTGGAAGCAGGTGGAGCGATTTCAGTACGCGCTGCTGCGCATGTCGACCTTCTTCGATCCGGGGTCCGCTCCGAGCGAGGCGAGCTACCAGCTCAAGCAGTCGCTCATCGCCGTGGGATCGGGACGGTGGCTCGGCGTCGGCTACGGGGAGGGACGGCAGCAGGCGGGCTTCCTTCCGTTTCCGTACAACGACTTCATCGCCAGCAACATCGGCGAGGAATGGGGATTCATCGGGCTGTTCGCGGTGGTGCTGGCGTTCAGCGTCTACGGCTATCTGGGCTTTCGCATCGCGAAGCAGGCGCGCTCGCCGTTCCTCAAGCTCACGGCGATCGGGCTCACTATAATGACTGTGCTCACGGCCTATCTGCACATCGGCGTAGTGATCGGTCTGCTGCCCACCACTGGTCTCACGCTGCCCTTCTTCTCGTATGGACGCTCCAACCTGGTGGTTTCGCTGCTGATGACCGGGATCCTCGTCAACATCGGCAGCGCCAGGGAGCGCGTCGTCGGTTCGGGACGGCGTGTGGATTCCGACCTGGCAGCCGCCCGAGCGTGAGAGTCGTCTTCGCCGGCGGTGGCACGGGCGGACATCTTTATCCAGGGCTCGCGGTAGCGCGGGCCCTCGTGCGTTTGGAGGGCCGCGCGCAACCGTTCTTCATCGGTGCGCGCCGCGGGATCGAGCGCGACGTCCTGCCCAGCACCGAGTTCCCGCACCTGCTGCTCGATCTGCACCCGCTCTATCGCGCGCGTCCGTGGCAGAACTGGAAGACCGTCGCCGGGCTCGCAGGCGCGTGGCGGGCGGTCGGCCGCGCCTTTCGCGAGCAGCCTGCAGCAATGGTCATCGGGCTCGGAGGCTATGCGAGCGGTGCCGCCCTGGGATACGCGGCGGCGCACGGCGTCCCGATCGGGCTCATGGAGCAGGATAGCCACGCCGGCATCGCCACCCGGTTCTTCAGCCGGTTCGCGACCGAGATCTACCTTGGATACGGCGAGGCCTCGCGGCACCTGTCTCCGCGCAAGGGCGCCTGGGTCGGGGAGATCGGCAACCCCATCACTCCCCCCCCAGAGCCTCGACCTGGCCGCGCCGAGGCGCGCGCGATGTGGGGCTTTCCACGGGAAGGTGGACGGGTGCTGCTCATCTTCGGGGGAAGCCAGGGAGCGCGGGCGATCAACGAGACAGTGGACGCCTGGGTGGCGCGAGGTCTTCCGGACGACCTGCTCGTGATCTGGGGCACGGGCCGCGCGGCGTACGAGCAGTTCGCGCACCGGGAATCGCCGCGCGTGCGAGTGCGCGCTTACCTTTCTCCGATTGCCGATGCGTACGCCGCAGCAGACTTTGCGCTCACGCGTGCCGGCGCGCTCACCATCGCCGAGCTGTGTGCGTGGGGGATCCCATCCATTCTGGTCCCGCTGCCGACGGCCGCCGCGAATCACCAGACGCGAAACGCGCGCTCCCTGGAACGTGCCGGCGCGGCCTTGCATCTGCCGCAGGCGGAGCTGACGGCCGAGCGACTGGACGCGCTCGTGCGCCGACTGCTGGCGGGCGATACGGAGCTGGCGGCACTGGGACGAAGCGCGCTGGCGCGCGCGAAGCCACGCGCGGCGGAAGACATCGCGAAGCGGATTCTCGCACTGGCAGCCAGCCGGTGAGCGCGCGCCACGCGCGCACGCGCTACCTTCCGTAGTCCGAAGTCCCTCCCCATATTGGCCGCGCCAACCCCTCACATGCCATCGTTCGAGCCGTCCGATCCTCGACCCGTCCATTTCGTCGGAGTCGCTGGCGCTGGAATGAGCGCGCTGGCGGAGTTGCTGGCGAGACGAGGGGTTCGCGTGACCGGGTGCGACGCCAACGCCGCCGCCGTCGGCGACCTCGAGGCGCTCGGCATCGAGGTGACCACCGGTCACGACCCCGCGCACGCGACGGGCGCGAGCGCGCTGGTGGTCACGTCGGCGATGCCCAGGGACCACCCGGAGCTCGCGCGAGCCCGCGAGCTCAACATTCCGGTGATCCGGCGCGCCGAAGCGCTCGCCGAGGCGGTGTCCGTGGGTCGCGTGGTGGGGATCGCCGGAACGCATGGAAAGACGACGACCACCGTGATGACCACGGAGGCGTTGGCCGCGGCGGGCCAGGACCCCACTGGCATCGTGGGCGGCAGGGTGGGCGAGTGGGGCGGGAATCTGCGCCTGGGCTCCGACCGCCTGTTCGTGGTGGAGGCCGACGAGTACGACCGCTCCTTTCTGGCTCTCTCGCCTACCGTGGCCGTCGTCACGAACATGGAGGCGGACCACCTGGACATCTACCAGGATCTGGCCGACATTCGCGGCGCCTTCGCCGAATATCTGCGTCCGGCGAGCACGGTCGTGCTCTGCGCCGACGATGCCGGAGCGCGCTCCCTCTCCCTATCGAGCGCCGCCGAGGTGATTCGGTACGGCATCGAATCCGGCGACGCCAGACTGCTGGCGCGCGACATTCGGTCGCGGAATGGCGGATCGACCTTCGTGGCGGAATATGATGGTGAGCCGGTGACGGAAGTGTTGCTCCGCGTCCCCGGTCGCCACAACGTGCTGAACGCCCTGGCGGCATTGGGGAGCGGGCTCGCCCTTGGCGCCTCCGCGGCCGAGATGGCAAAGGGGCTCGCCTCGTTCCGCGGGGTCGAGCGGCGGTTCCAGCGGATCGGCGAGCGTGGCGGCGTGCTCGTGATCGACGACTACGCGCACCACCCGACCGAGATCGTCGCGACCCTCGACGCCGCGCGGGCGGCGTTTCCCGGTCGTCGGCTTCTTGCCGCCTTTCAACCACACCTGTACTCGCGAACCCGTGACTTCGCGGCCGAGTTCGGCCGTGCCCTGGCGAAATCGGATCAGGTTTTTCTAACGGAGATCTACCCGGCTCGGGAGAGGCCACTGCCCGGGGTGACGGCTTCGCTCATCGAGCGCCCGCTCCGGGACGCGGGAGGGCGGCTGGCCTGGCGTGGCGAACGCAGCGACCTTGCCGCATCGTTGGCAGCGGCGGTACGACCGGGCGACGTGGTGCTCACGATCGGCGCCGGCGACATCACGCGAACCGGGCCCGAGTTGCTCTCGCGGTTAGCCGAATGACGCCGGCCGGCGTTCTGGATGCACTGAAACGGCGGTGGAAGCTGCTGGCCGGGGTGGCACTGGTGGCGGTCCTGATATCGTCGGTATGGTGGGGGCCGCCGGTGCTCGGCCAGCTGTCGTTCTTCCGGGTGAGGAAGGTGGAAGTCCGCGATGCGCGCTACATTTCGCCCGGCGAGCTGCTGGCGCGGATGGCGGTGGACACGACGGCCTCGGTGTGGGATGATCATTCGGAGCTCGAGCGCCGAGTGGCGACCCATCCGCAGGTCCGGGCGGTCGAGATCGAGCGCAAGCTGCCAGGCACTCTCGTACTGCGCGTCACTGAAAACTTGCCGGTCGCATTCGTAGCTTCGGCGCGGGGGATGCGTGCCGTTGACGCATCGGGCCAAACGCTACCGATCGACCCGAGCCGTGTGAGTGTGGATCTACCCGTGGTCGCACGACCCGATACCGTGCTGTTGCGGCTGCTGGACGACGTCCGCGATCGCCATCCGGCCCTATACGCGCGCATCAGCGATGCGAGGCGTACGGGTGACGAGCTGCTCCTCCGGATGGCGACGGTCACGGTGCGAGGCGGTACGGACCTGACCGCGGACCGGTTGTCCGACATCGTTCCCGTGGAGCACGACCTCGAGCGCCGCCAGGTGCACGTGGCCGAGCTGGACCTTCGATTTCGCGACCAGGTGATTGCCAGGCTGCCATGAACGCTGAACGCTTGCTCGCCGGGCTGGATATCGGATCCGCCAAGACCACGGCCGTGGTGGCCGAGGTCGTCGGGGAGTTTCCGAAGTATCCCGAGGTGCGCATCCTCGGCGTGGGTCAGGCGCGCACGGCTGGTCTGCGTCGTGGGGTGGTGTCCGACATCGAGGAGACGACGCGCTCGATTCGCAAGGCGATGCAGGACGCGGAACGAATGGCCGGCGCGGCGATCGAGGACGTGTACGTGGGAATCGCCGGCGAGCACGTGCAGGCGATGACGAGCACCGGTGTGGTGGCCGTCAACGGCGACGAGATCTCACGCGCCGACGTCGAGCGGGCCAATGCCGTCGCCCGCGCGCAGGCCATCCCACAGGATCGTGAGCTGCTCCACGCCATCCCGCAGGAGTATCGCGTGGACCGCAACGACGGGATCCGGGATCCGGTGGGGATGATCGGGATGCGCCTGGAGACGGAGATGTATCTGGTGACCATGGGCGCCTCGCCGGCCATGAATCTGCGGAAGTCGGTCGAACGGGCTGGGTACAAGACGCGCGAGCTCGTGCTGGAGCCGCTCGCCAGCGCGCTCGGCGTGCTGACCGAGGACGAGAAGGAGCTGGGGGTTGCGCTGATCGAGATGGGCGCCGGCACCACCGACCTGGCGATTTTCCACGAAGGGAAGATCCGGCACCTCGGCACGGTCGGCTTTGGCGGCAACAATGTCACCAGTGACATCGTGCATGGGTTGGGCGTCACTCAAGCTGATGCGGAGCGGCTGAAGGAGCGCTACGGATGCGCCTACGAGCCGCTGGTCGATCCGGCCGACGTCATCCAGCTTCCCAGCACGGTGGCACAGGGTGATCGGCAGATCCCGCGCGAGCTGCTGAGTCACATCATCCACCAACGCACCGACGAGATCTTCGATCTCGTGCAGCGCGAGATTGCCGGCGCGGGCTATGCCGGTCGTCTGAGCGCCGGCGTCGTGCTCACCGGCGGTGCTGCGGCCATCCAGGGTGCGGTGGAGCTCGCCGCCGACGTGTTCGGCACGGGCGTGCGCACCGGGTCTCCGGCGGAGCATGTGAGCGGGCTGAGCGACGCCGTGGAGTCGCCGCGCTTCGCGACCGTTGTTGGTCTGGTGATCTACGGTGCGCAGCGCATGGCGATTGGCGCCGGAGGTTCTTCGGGGCGACGCGCCGGCGCCGGCGCGTCGGCTGGCGTCGAGCGGATCGCGCAGCGCGTCAAAACGTGGCTGCAAGATTTCTTCTGATCGCCGATTTTTTTTCAGCATCGGGGGTGCGCACTGCACACGAATGAGGTATAATATCTCCCCAGCGTCTCCCTGACCTGACCGCGTTGTGCGTTCGCGTCCCAGCTTCGCCATCACGGTGTGTTCCCGTCGTCCCTCCTCTGACGTTCCTCACGTCTTTCCACCTCTAGAGTGCTCCGGCCAATGATCTTCGAGTTCGAGGAGACCGCCTCTCAAAACGCACGGATGAAGGTTGTCGGCGTTGGCGGGGGTGGGGGCAACGCCGTCAATCGGATGATCGAGGAGCACCTGGACGGCGTGGAGTTCGTCTCGGTCAATACCGATGCGCAAGCACTCCTGAATTCCAAGTCGGACGTCAAGATCCAGATCGGCAAGAAGCTGACGCGCGGACTCGGTGCCGGCGCGCGACCGGAGATCGGTCGTCAGGCAATCGAGGAGAACCGCGAGGAGGTGTCACGCGTGCTCCAGGGCGCCGATCTGGTGTTCGTGACGTGCGGCATGGGCGGCGGCACCGGCACCGGCGCGGCGCCCATCGTCTGCGAGATGTCACGCGAGGCGGGCGCCCTGTGCGTCGGGATCGTGACCAAGCCGTTCCTCTTCGAGGGGCGAAAGCGCATGCGGCAGGCCGAGATGGGCATCGCCGAGATGCGGAAGCACGTCGACACGATGATCGTCGTACCCAACGAGCGGCTGCTGGCCGTGGTCGGCAAGGGCATTCCGTTCGGCGACGCGCTCAAGAAGGCCGACGAAGTGCTGCTGCACGCCTGCTCGGGGATCTCCAACCTGATCAGCGTGACCGGGCTCGTGAACGTCGATTTCGCCGATGTGCGAACCGTCATGCAGAGCGGCGGCTCGGCGCTCATGGGGACGGGTATCGGACGCGGCGAGAACCGCGCGATGGAGGCGGCGCAGCAGGCGATCTCGAGCCCACTGCTCGACAACGTCTCCATCTCCGGAGCCACCGGCGTTCTCGTGAATATTACCGGCGGCACCGACCTGACGCTCGGCGAAGTGCATCAGATCAACGAGATCGTGCACGACGCGGTGGGCGATGAGGCGGAAATCATCTTCGGCGCGGTGAACGAGCCCGCCATGCAAGGCGAGATTCGCGTGACCGTCATCGCTACCGGCTTCGATCGCGCGGTACAGCCGGGCATTGGCGCGCTGCCAGCCGATCCGTCGCCGCGCTCCACGCTCATGACGCCGGTGATTCCGTTCCCGCAGCGTCCGGTGCGCACGAATACGGCCATGCCGCGCACGACGACGGCGACCGTCGAGCCACAGCGGCGCCCCATGGCTCCGCCGCCGCATCCGGATCGTCCGTCGCAGGATCTGAGCGACATGGAGATTCCGACGTTCATCCGGAGGCAGATGGATTGAGACCGCACCATCACCGACGACGCCGCTGGCGACGCATCGCTGCCGCTGGATCCCTCATCGTCCTCGCCATCGCCGCGCTCTCCTTCGACTTCAACCACCCCGTCACTCCCGCACCACTCGCCGCGCACGCGCAGCCCGATAGCTCGGCCGCGCGGTGGAGTCAGCGTGTGGACACGTTGCGCCTCGGCGAGACTCTCTCGGCGCTCCTCGCGCGTGGTGGCGTGCGTGGTCTCGACGCGGTGCGTGCGCTCGCCGCGGCGCCAGGACTCGATCAGCGTCGCGTCCGTGCCGGCACAGCAATCGTGCTGCGCACGCAAGCGCCGGATTCGATCCCATCGGAGATCGTGCTGCACCTCGACGTCGATCGCCGGCTGCACGTGCGTCGCGATTCCGGCGGATGGAGCGGTGAAGAAGTCCGACTGCCCTGGACGGACGACACCGTCGCCGTGAGCGGTGTCATCCAGACGAACCTCTACGACGCCATCGATTCCGGCGCGGCGAACACCCTTCCCAGGGAAGCGCGTGCCGAGCTCGCCTGGTCGCTCGCCGACATCTATGAGTATCGGGTGGACATGAGTCGCGAGCTGCAGTCGGGCGATGCGTTCAAGCTGTTGTTCATCCGATCGGTCGCTCCGAATGGCGCCGTTCGCGTCGGCCCGATCCTCGTCGCGCGCTTCACGCTCTCCGGCACCACCATCGAGGCCGTCCGGTTCGCCGCCGATTCGTCGCGCCCGGAGTACTACGATCAGGCTGGCAAGTCGCTTCGCGCCGCGTTCCTGCGCGCGCCGCTCGCCTTCCGCCGCATCTCGAGCGTGTTCGGACGCCGCAAGCACCCTGTGCTCGGCACCTGGCGGCAGCACAAGGGAACCGACTATGCCGCCGCGAGCGGAACGCCGGTGCGCAGCGTTGGCGCGGGCACCGTCATCTTCGCCGGACGAAAAGGCGGCTACGGCAATGTGGTCGAGGTGCGCCACCGCAACGGCTTCGTCTCGCGCTACGGGCATCTGCGCGGCTTCGCCTCCGCCGCGCGGCGCGGGAAGGTGGTCTCGATTGGGCAGACGATCGGGTACGTCGGGATGACCGGTCTGGCGACGGGTCCGCATCTGCACTTCGAGGTGCTCGTGAACGGCGTGCAGCGCGATCCGCGCCGCGCGCTACGCGGCAAGGGAGGACTCCCCGTCCCGGCCGCCAAGCGCGCCGAGTTCGAGAGCGTGCGCGGGACCATGCTCGCGGCGCTCGATGCGCCGGAGCGATCGCGGGAGCTCGCGGCTCGATAGTCTGCACCGACGGTGCTCCGTCGCGTCCTCGGCGTGCCGTCGCCCGTCCCCCATCGACGTGACTCGTCCCGCCCTCGCCGCGAGCAGGCGCCCCATGCGGTAACTTATTCGGCATGAGCACCTGGATCGTCGCGGCGCTGGCCGGCATCGCCCTCGCTCTCATCCTGTATGGGCTGCGCGAGCGGCGCGACCTCGCCGTCGTTGCTCCACTCGTGGTGCTCCGGGCCATCGCTCTCACGTTCGTCCTGGCGCTCCTGCTCGATGCACCGGCGGGGCCGCGTCGCGCGCCACCGCCGCTCGTCGCGCTGGATGTATCGGCGAGCTGGTTGCGCGGCAGCGACAGCGCCGCATGGCGCGCGGCGCGCCTGCGCGCTCGGCAGATCGCGTCCGACTCCATTCTGCTGTTCGGGGACTCGGTACGCCGAGGCGAGCTTCCGGCGCTCCCCGCCGACGCGGCGACGCGCGTGCGGCCGCTCGTGGAGCGCGCGCTGGGAGCGGGGCGACCGCTGGTCGTGCTGACCGACGGCGAGATCGACGATCCTGCCGTCCTACCGAGCTTCCCCACGGGCTCGCGCGTGGAAGCCACCAACCACGCCGATCGGGTGGACATGTCGGTGCTCACGCTGGAGGCGCCGCGCGCGGCGGTGAGCGGGGATACTATCGAAGTGCGGATCACCGTTCGTAATGGAAACCTGCCGTCGCCGGCGGGCACGCTCACGCTTCTCGCCGCCGGACGCACGCTCGCATCGACGACGCTCGAGGAGCTCCCCGCGCGGACGGAGCGGACCGAAGGACTTCGCATCGCGCTCGATGTCGCGCCGGCGCCGCTCACCCTCAGCGCCGTGGCAACCGTTGGCGGTGACATCGAGCGGCGCAACGACACCTTGAGCGTGGCCGTGGAGGTCGCTCGCGCCGCTGGTGCCGTCCTGGCGTCGACGTCACCCGACTTCGACGTGCGATTCCTCGTCCCCGTGCTGCGCGGAGCGGTGTCGTTGCCGACACGCGCGTACTTCCGCGTGGCGCCAGGCGTCTGGCGCCTCGAGGGCGCGCTCTCCGCCGTCGCCGAATCGGAGGTGAGGAATGCGATTCGTGAGGCGCCGCTCGCGATCCTCCATGGCGACACGGCGCTGTTCGGCGCTCCGCGTGGGGTCGCGCCGGGCTCGCTCGCCCTCATCGCGCCACCGGCCGACGGCGATGGCGAGTGGTACGCGGTGGCCGCGCCGCCATCGCCGATCGCGGCCGCGCTGTCGGGGATCTCCTGGGACAGCCTGGCGCCGCTCGAGGCGGCCGCGCGTCTGCCGGCAGGAGACTGGGTCGGCCTCATGACCGCGCGCGGCCGGCAATTCGACCGCAGGCCGGTGGTCACGGGCAGCGAGGCGTCGCGCCGCGTGGCGGTGATCGGTGGCGCCGGATTCTGGCGCTGGCAATTCCGTGGCGGGAGCAGCGCCGATGCCTACGCCGCGCTGTGGGGGAGTATATTTGATTGGCTGACCGCCGAGCGCAGCGACCTGCGCGGTGCGATTCCTGCCGACGCGCTGCTGCGTGCCGGTGATCCCATCCACTGGCGTCGCGGGCGGGGCGACGACTCGGTGGTCGTCGCGCTCGTCCGGAAGCGCGATGCTGGGGCGCGCGAGGATTCGTTGCTGCTCCGTTTCGGATCGGGCGGCACTGTGGCTGAGACGGCGCCCCTTTCCGCCGGTGTGTACGACGTGCGCGTGCCCGGTGGAACGGCGCTGCTGGTCGTCAACGCATCGCGAGAGCTGCTGCCACGTGCGCGCGCGGTAACCACCTCGCGCGTTGGCGAAGAGCCGGCGCGCGGTGACCAGCCGCGGCTGCGCGACGCCGGATGGTCGTTCCTGCTGGTGATTCTGGCGCTCTGTGCCGAATGGCTGCTCAGGCGGCGCATGGGACTGCGATGATGGGTACACGGCAACACGGGAGAGCATGGCTCGCATACTGAAACGCGCGGACGACGTACCGCGCCGCTCGTTCTGGCAGCGGCTCAAGGACGTCGCCATGATGGACGTCGGCGTCATCGCGCGCGGTGGCGTGAGCCCGGGTTCGCTCGAGGCGCTGGAGGAGCTGCTGCTGGAGGCCGACTTCGGTGTGGGGGTGACTCTGCGTCTCGTCGAGGACGTGGAGCGGCGCGCGAAGCTTGGCAAGGTGAAGACCCAGGATGAGTTCCTCGATGCGCTGCGCGAGGGCGTGGAGGAGGCGCTGCGCGCGGGGAACAGCGACCCGACGCTGCGCATCTCCGCGTCGTCACCCACGGTCATCCTCGTCGTCGGGGTGAACGGCGCGGGGAAGACCACGTTCATCGGCAAGTTGGCGGCTCGCTTTCGCGACGAAGGCAGGAACGTCCTCGTCGCCGCCGGCGATACGTATCGAGCCGGCGCGATCGATCAGCTGCGCCTGTGGGCAGACCGCAGCGGGGCGCAGTTCGTGGGCAGCAAGCCCGGCGCCGACCCGGCGGCGGTGGCGTTCGATGCGATCGATGCCGCCGTCGCGCGCGATGCGGACGTCGTCATCGTCGACACGGCCGGGAGGCTCCACACGCAGGACCATCTCATGACCGAGCTGCGGAAGGTGGCCCGTGTGATCGCGAAGCGCCTGCCCGAAGCGCCGCACGAGACGCTCCTCGTGCTGGATGGCACGATCGGCCAGAACGCCGTCGCCCAGGCGAAGTCGTTTGCCGAGGCCGTACCGCTCACTGGCGTCGTCATCACCAAGGTGGACGGAACGGCGCGCGGCGGTATCGTGGTCGCGGTGCACGAGGCGCTCGACATTCCGGTCAAGTTCGTCGGCGTCGGCGAGCAGCCCGACGATCTGCTCCCCTTCGACGCGACCGAGTACGCCAAGGAGCTCGTGGGGCAGTAGCGCCGACGTTGCCGCGTCCCGCGGCGTGCGCACGCACATCATGCCCATCACGCTCGACACACCGGTCACCTATCTCAAGGGAGTGGGGCCGCGGCGCGCGGAGGCGCTGCGACGCCTCCACATTCTCAAAGCCGAGGATCTCCTCTACCACCTCCCGCATCGCTACGAGGATGCGACGACGGTGTCAGCGATCGCGTCGCTCGAGCCAGGAATGGACGCGACGGTGCTGGGAACGGTGATCTCCAAGGGCGTGATCCCGACGCGAAAGGGGCTGCGGATCTTTCAGGCCGTGGTGCGTGACTCCACGGGGATGATCGAGGTGTCGTGGCCGGGCCAGCCGTTTCTCGAGCGCTCCGTTCGCAAGGACGACGTGCTGTTGCTCACGGGTCCGGTCCGCTTCTTCCACGGTCGCCAGCTGCAGCCGCGCGAGTTCATCAATCTCGGGCGGGACGAGGAGGGAACGAGCGGCGGACGAGTGCTCGCCGTCTACCCGGCGACCGAGGGGCTGTCGGTCAAGGTCATTCGCTCGCTGATCGACATGCACCTCGACGCGCTGGTGGTGCTGGTGAGCGAGTACCTGCCGGCCGAGATTCTCCGTCAGGCCGGCGTACCCGCGCTCCCCGACGCCCTTCGTCTCGTGCACCGCCCACCGTCGGTCATCGAGGCCGCGCGGGGCCGATCGAGGCTCGCCTTCGAGGAGCTTCTCTTCGTCCACATCCTGCACCGGCGCGCCAAGCAGCTCGCGAGAGGGAGGCGGGAGGGCATCAACTTCACCAACAGACGACAGCTCACATCGGCGCTCAAGGGCGCGCTGCCGTTTCAGCTCACCGGGGCGCAGGTGCGCGCCGCCCGCGAGATCTTCGCCGACATGTGCAGCGATCGCCGCATGCACCGACTGCTCCAGGGAGATGTTGGCAGCGGAAAGACGATCGTCGCCCTCTTCGCCGCGCTCCTTGCCGTGGAGAACGGCTACCAGGCTGCGGTCATGGCACCCACCGAGCTCCTTGCCGAGCAGCACGCGCGTACGTTCACGCGGCTGCTCGAGCCTCTCGAGATGCGGCCGCTCCTGGTGACGGGAAGCCTGCCGGCGCGCGAGCGGCGCGAAGCGTCGGAGCGGCTGGCGAGCGGCGCACCGCTGGTGGCGGTGGGGACGCACGCGCTGCTCGAGAAGAGTGCCACGTTCGGACGGCTCGGCCTCGCGGTGATCGACGAGCAGCACCGCTTCGGCGTCGAGCAGCGCGCCGCACTCGGCGCCAAGGGTGAGCGCCCCGACGTCCTGCTCATGAGCGCGACACCCATCCCACGATCGTTGGCGCTCACGCTCTACGGTGATCTCGATCTGAGCGTGCTCGATGAGCGTCCTCCGGGCCGCGAGTCGGTGCGCACGGCGCTGCGCGCCGAGTCGGCGCGTGGGCGCGTGCTCGAGTTCATCGATCGGCAGCTGGAGCAGGGGCGGCAGGCGTACATCGTCTACCCGGTCATCGACGAATCGGAGAAGACGGATCTCCGGGCGGCCACGACGATGTACGAGGAGCTGGCGACGGGCGTGTTCGCGCGCCGCCGCGTCGCGCTCTTACACGGCCGCGTGCCGGCCGACGAACGCGAGGAGACGATGAGGCGCTTTCGCGACGGTCAGATCGACGTGCTCGTGGCAACCACCGTGATCGAGGTTGGCATCGACGTCGCGAACGCCACGGTGATGCTGATCGAGCATCCGGAGCGCTTCGGTCTCTCGCAGCTTCACCAGCTTCGCGGGCGCGTGGGACGCGGAGCCGAAGAGTCGTTCTGCATCCTGCTCGGGGACGTGAGCCCCGAGGTGGCAGACCGGCTGCGGGTGTTCGTAGAGACCGAAGATGGGTTCGAGATCGCCCGCGCCGACCTCCAGCTGCGGGGGATGGGCGACCTCTTCGGCGAGCGGCAGAGCGGTGTGCCGACGTTCCGCGTGGCCGACCCCATACGCGACGAGCGTTTGAACATCCTGGCCCAAGATGTTGCCGGCTCGCTGCTGGCGCGCGATCCCGACCTGTCCCGCCCCGAGCACGCCGGCATTCGCCGGACGCTCGCTGAGCGCTATTCCAGGGCGATAGAGTTGTTCCGAGTGGGGTGAGTCGATGGATGCCGGACGCGGGGGCGTCCCGCGTTAGGGTCTCGGCTCGGCGAGCCGTCTCTTGATGCGCTCGAGCTCGGCGTTCGCTTGCTGGAGCTGCTCCTTGAGCTTGTCGATCTCGCGCTGCATCTCCACTTCACGCGCCGTCTGGCGGCTCGTACTGTCGGCGTTCAGGCGGGCCACCTCCGACCGCGCCGAGTCCACGAGGCGACTCGTCGAGTCGAGGGCCAGCGCGAGGCGGCGCAACACCGTTGCTTCCCGCCGGCCGGGTCCGTGCGCCGAGATGGCGAGGTAGGCGTCCAGGTGCGCGACGGCGTCAGCGGGTGAAGCACCGGTGTTCGCCGCATCGAGCTTGAGCAGCGCGCGCCAGAAGTGCGCCTCGCGCGCTTCTGGCGCCTGCTGGTGGGCGGCAGCGAAGCGCGCCAACAGCGAGTCGGCCAGCGTGAAATTGCGCACGGCCGCGGCGTTCGACGCGCTGTCGAGGACGATGAGCCATTCCATCGTCGTTTCCGGCATGACGGGCTCCCGGCGCGACGCCGAGGAGCACCCGAGCACGACGAGCACGGCGGCGGCCAGTAGCGGTCGCGTCACGGCTGCGCGCCGACCGCGATCGGCTGCTGTCGCCCGCTCGTCTTGGTGCGCGCGTTGATGGGGAGCGTGATGCGGAACGTCGTCCCCACGGCGAGCGTGCTGTCGACCGTAATGGTCCCACGATGCGCCGTCACGATCTGCTTGGCGATGGCCAACCCCAATCCCGAGCCTCCCTGACTGGCCTCTCCCTGGTTGTCCGCCTGATAGAACTTCTCAAAGATGTGCGGAAGTTGCGCCGGCGGTATCCCCGTGCCGGTATCGCGAACGACGATGCCGACCGTGTCCTCGGCGCACTCGACCGCCAGCTCGATCGTGCCGCCGCGGCCGGTGAACTTGAAGGCGTTGGAGAGCAGGTTGCCGAGAACCTCATTGATGCGATCGGGATCCCAGAGCACGTCGTCCGGGAGGGATCCGCTGCGCTCGATGCGGAAATCGATGCCGCGCTGCATCGACAGCACCCGGAAGGTCGCCTCCAGCTCGCCCAGGAACTCATCCAGCTCGATCGGTCTCAGATCGAGCTTCCCGGCGCCCGCCTCGAAACGACTCACATCCAGGAGCTGGTGAACGAGGCGGGCCAGCGACCGCGTCTGCGTGTCGAGCGTACGCAGGATCTCCCGCTGCTTGGGGGCGATCGACCCGTACACGCCATCCTCGATCAGCTGGAGGTAGCCGAGGATGACGTTGATCGGCGTCTTGAGCTCGTGCGACGCAACCGAGATGAACTCCGCGCGCAGTCGGTCGAGCTGCGCTAGCTGCTCCTCCATGGTTCGAAAGCTCGCGGCCAGCCGTCCGAACTCGTCGCGGCGCGTGGGCGACACCGACAGGCGGTAGTTGAAATTCCCGTCTGCCACCGCGGCCATGCCGGCCTCGAGATCGCGCACCGGGCGGCTGATGTTTCGCCAGAGCATGACGGCAATGATGAGCGCGAGCGTGCCGGCGATGGCGAGGGCGAT
>DATFFQ010000122.1:0-11163 GCA_035249955.1 Gemmatimonadaceae bacterium | reverse complement strand
GATCGTAGAAGCGCACGGCGCCCACGAGCCGATAGGGCAGCGCCCGGCGTCGCAGAGCTTCTTCCAGCGCGCGGCTCTGCGCGTTGGTGCGATAGAGAACCGCGATGTCGCCGAGCGACAGGCTCTGGTGGGCGCCCTGTCTGGCGAGGATCTCCTCGGCCACCACCTCGGCCTCGTCACGCTCGTCGAGACACCCAATCAGCGTCGCCCGCTCGCCGCCGGTGAGCGTCGCGCGCAGCGTCTTGCCGCGGCGTGCCGCGTTGGCGCTGATGACGACGTTCGCCAGATCGAGAATGGGAGGCGCCGACCGGTAGTTTTCCTCCAGCCTGACGATCCGTGCCGCGGGAAAATCCTTCTCGAAGTCGAGGATGTTCCGGATGTCCGCGCCGCGCCATCCGTAAATGGACTGGTCGTCGTCACCGACGACGCACACGTTGCCGTGCTCGCCGCCCAGCAAGCGCACGAGCTGGTACTGCGCCCGGTTGGTGTCCTGGTACTCGTCGACGAGGATGAACTGGAACTGCCGCCGATAGGTCTCCAGGCGGTCGGAATGCTCACGCAGCACGTGCACCGGCAGGACGAGCAGGTCGTCGAAGTCGACGGCGTTCGCTCGCTGAAGCGCGGCATCCATTGGCTCGTACACCTGGGCGGCGGCGCGCGTGAACGAATCCATGGCCAGCGACGCGTACTCTACCGGTGAGACGAGTGCGTTCTTGGCATCGGAGATGGCGGCGCGGATGGCCCGCGGGCTCCACTGCTTCGCCGGGATCTTGAGCTGATCCATGACACGCTTCACGAGCGCGAGAGAATCATCCTCGT
The DNA here is from genome assembly GCA_035249955.1 of Gemmatimonadaceae bacterium. Taxonomy (GTDB): domain Bacteria; phylum Gemmatimonadota; class Gemmatimonadetes; order Gemmatimonadales; family Gemmatimonadaceae; genus DATFFQ01. The sequence goes on along the minus strand of DATFFQ010000122.1, from coordinate 10,344 downwards.
CGTAGATCGTGAACGCGGCGTTGCGGCCGGCCAGGCGCGCTTCGCGGCGCAGCATGCGCGCGCCGACGGCGTGGAAGGTGCCGATCCACATCCCTGACGGCTCGCCACCGAGGAGTCGCGCCACGCGCTCGCGCATCTCGCCGGCGGCCTTGTTGGTGAACGTGACCGCGAGAATGTGTTTCGGGTCGACGCCGTGGTGCTCGATGAGCCATGCGATGCGTGAAGTGAGCACGCGCGTCTTGCCCGACCCGGCCCCGGCGAGCACCAGCAGGGGACCCTCGAAGTGCAGCACCGCCTCGCGCTGCGAGGGATTCAGTCCGGCCAACACGTCGCTCGTCGCCGCCGTCACGCTCATCCTTCAAGTATAACGTCGAACGTTGCCCCGTGATCGGCGGCGGAGAGGACGAGCTTGCCCCGATGGTTCTCCTCGACGATTCGCTTGGCGAGCGAGAGCCCGATGCCCCACCCCGACTCCTTGGTCGAGAACCCTGGCTCGAAGATGCGGGACCGGAGCTCGCGGGCGATTCCGGGTCCGTCGTCGGCGACGCGCACGCGCACCTTCTCCGGCTCCAGTCGCTCGGCGCTGATCTCGAGGTGTCCGCCACGACCGGCCAGCGCATCGAGGGCGTTCTTCGCCAGGGATTCGAGCGCCCACTCGAGGAGCACGGCATCACCCTCTACGACCAGCGGTCCGTCGTCGCGCTTGACGGAGATCTCGACGCGGTGCGCCAGCGTCGGCACGCGCGCCTGGAAGTAGGTGGCCGTGTTGGCCGCGAGCTCCCCGACGTCGACCGGATCGCGACGGGGCGGGCGACCGATGCGCTCGAAGCGATGGGCGACACGCTCGAGGCGCTCGAGATCCACATCCATGTGCGACAGCGCGGACGCCACCACCGGGTCGCCGGCGCGCTCACGCAGCAGCTCGATCCACCCGCTGATGCTCGACAGCGGCGTGGCGAGCTGGTGCGCCGATTCGCGCGCCATCCCCGCCCACACCCGTTCGCGGTCGGCGCGACTCCGCGTACGCAGCACGTAGACGCCGGCCACGAAGACGATGGCGAGCAGCGCGGCCTGCAGCACGGGAATGAACCGCAGACTGGTGACGAGCTGGCTGTCTCCGTAGTGGACGGTGCCGATCCCCGGCTCGACGACGGGCGGGTTCGTGCGGTCGAGTCGCTCGACATACTCCATCACGCGTGGATCGGACAACGGCGCCTCGAAGGGCAGGTTCGCGGTCGCGGTGGGGCGTCCAGCGGCATCGGTGACGATGACGGGAACGCCGAGATCGCGGATGTTGGCGGCGAGGTCGAACAGGGCGGCGTTGGCGGCGTCCGGATTCGGATCGGCCAGCGCGTCGAAAACGCGGCTGTACATGCGCGCGTAGTGCGACGCGTCGCCGCGCAGCTGGAGCACCACACCCCGCGTGTACACCACGTACGAGCCGAGCAGCAGCAGGATGAGGATGCCGAGCACCACGACCGGCGCGGCGCGGCGCATGGCCTAGCCCAGCGTATCGGTGCCGAGGTGCGGTCGAAGCACCTCCGGCACGGTGATCCTGCCGTCGGGACGTTGATAGTGCTCGAGCAACGCCGCGATCGTGCGCGCGAAGGCGACTCCCGAACCGTTGAGCGTGTGCACGAAGCGCGGCTTCTCACCCGGTGCGGGGCGGAAGCGAACGTTCGCTCGCCGCGCCTGGAAGTCGGTGAAGGTGCTGCACGACGACGCCTCCAGCCACTTGCCGACGCCAGGCGACCACACCTCCAGATCGTACGTCTTGGCGCTCGAGAAGCCCGTGTCGCCACCGGCCAGCAGCACCACCCGATACGGCAGCCCCAGGCGCTGCAATACGGTCTCGGCGTGGCGCGTGAGGATCTCGTGGCATTCGGGCGACTGCTCGGGGGTCGCGTACCACACGAGCTCGACCTTGTCGAACTGGTGGAGCCGCAGCAGTCCCCGCGTGTCTTTGCCGTGCGCACCAGCCTCGCGACGGAAGCACGGCGTGTAGGCGGTGTACCGGAGCGGCAGTCGCGAGCCGTCGAGCACCTCATCGCGCAGCAAGCTCGTCACCGGCACCTCGGCCGTCGGGATGAGGTAGAGCTCCTCACCCCGAATCGCGTACATGTCGTCCTCGAACTTGGGCAGGTGACCGGTCGCCGTTGCCGACGCCCGATTCACGAGGAGCGGAACCCAGAGCTCCTCGTATCCGTGCTCCCTGGCGTGCAGCTCGAGCATGAAGGTCATGAGCGCGCGCGTCAGGCGCGCACCGTCGTTCCGAAGCAGCGGGAAGCCGCTGCCGGCGATCTTCGCGCCGCGGCTCAGGTCCAGCATGCCGAGCCGCTCGCCGATCTCCCAGTGCGGCGCGAGGCCGGCCTCGTCGCGCGGCGTCCCCCAGCTGCGGATGACCACGTTGCACTCCTCGCCGCCGGCCGGCACGTCTGGCAGGAGGAGATTCGGGAACTCCATCATCAAGCCGGAGGCCTCGCCCTCGCTCGCCGCGAGCTCCTGCTCCAGCCGAGCGATCTCCTGGCCCAACCCTCGAGTCTGCGCGATGAGGTCGGAGGCGTCCTCCCCCGCCTTCTTGCGACGCGCTACTTCCTGGCTGGCACTGTTGCGGGCTGCCTTGCGCTCCTCCACCGCCTGGATGGCAGCGCGGCGCTCCTGGTCGACAGCCCGCGCACGCGAGATGAGCGGCTCCAGATCGGCGCGGCCGCGGCGGCGCATCGCGTCTCGCAATGCGTCGACGTTGTCGCGGAACACGCGAATGTCGTGCACGCCTACTCTCGAGGTATGCCTGGCGCGAAGGAGCGGAATCCGCAGTTCGGGTTGACGCGCATGCGGAAGTGGATGGTGCGGTTCCCGAGATTCACGCTGTCGATGGCCAGCTTCGAGTAGATGAATTGGTTGATGCGCCCCACACACGCCCCGGCCACCGATCGGACCACGATGACGTCACCCGGATCGATGGGCACCTGCTCGTTCTCGACGTATCCCGTCGTCGGCGCCAGCAGGAGCGCATCGTAGGCGACATCGCTCCGCGTGACGGCAGCATTGCCGATCCCCGAGACGACCCGCGGGGGAAGGATCAGCGCCTGACCGCCGGCGTCGATGTCGAAGACGACGTCGAAGTTGGTGCCCGCCTCGGCCCGCACGACAATGTGCTCCAGCGTGTTGAGCGCCGTGGGCACGTTGATGGGCGTTCCGGTGAAGGCGAACACGGTGAGCGTGTCCTCCACCGTCTCGAACGTGGCGTCGATGTTGGTGGGATCGCCGCAGGCGCTGAGCGCCGCGATCCCGGCTATGACGAGGAAAGGTCGGGCCTTCATGTGTGGTAGGAGGAACCGGGGCCAAACGTGATCCGGCGGCGAAGAATACGGCGCGTGCAGAGAGAACACAAGCGATTGTGATCGCTTGACTTCGCCTATGGCGCCGCCTACCTTCGCACCACTTACCCTGGAGCTTGGATGGCCACCATTCGCGACTTGGTCGCCGCCCTGCGCGAGCGGGACGGCGTAGAGGCTGCCGTCGTTCTGGGACGCGATGGACTGGTGATCGATGGCCAGACCGTGCCTGGTCTGGACGCCGAAAGCGTGGCGGCGCTGGCCCCCGCCGTGGTGGGAGCCGCCGATGAGTTCGGCTCGCACGTGAATCGCGGCTCGCTCAGGACCACGATACTGGAATACGAGGGCGGCGTCGCGGTGGTCTCCGTCCTCTCGCCCGATGCGCTGCTGCTGGTACTCGCGCGGCACAGCGTGACGCTCGGTCACCTGCTCTTCGAGCTCCGCCGCAATCGGGAAAACCTCGCGACGCTGGTGTAGCCGATGGAATCGATCGCGCAGGATGGACGCCTGCACGTGCTCGTCGCCGACGATGAGCCGCACATCGGTCGAATCATCAAGATGAAGCTCGAGCAGGGCCCGTTCCGCGTATCACTCGCCTACGATGGACGCGAAGCGCTGGACGTAATGGAGCGCGAGAACGATCTGGCGCTGGTTCTCCTGGACCTCATGATGCCCCGCGTGAGTGGTCTCGACGTGCTGGCCAAGATGCGAGCCAACCCCAAGCTCAAGCAGGTACCCTGCATCGTGCTCACGGCCGCGGGGCAGGAGCAGCACTACCGCGCGGCGATGGACCTCGGTGCCAACGAGTTTCTCACCAAGCCCTTCAGCCCGAAGAAACTGTACGCCCGAGCCGCCGAGCTGGCGGGCGTCACGCCCGAGGAGTTGGGGGCCAGCGAGCGTTGACGCTCTGGTCGGTGATCCTGGCCGGAGGCGTGGGCTCGCGCTTCTGGCCGCTCAGCACGCGGCAGCGCCCCAAGCAGCTCCTCCCGCTCTCCGGTACACAGCCGCTCCTCGTCGACACGGTGTCGCGACTGACGCCGCTCGTCGCGCCGGAGCATACGCTCATCATCACGAACGCGGATCTCGCCGCAAGCGTCGCGAGTCTCCTTCCCGACGTCCCTCGCGACAACATCATCGCCGAGCCGAAGTCGGCGGGCACCGGCCCGGCGCTCGCCTGGGCGGCGGTCGAGGTCGAGCGCCGCGATGGGCGCGACGCGGCGATGCTGTGCGTCCATGCCGACTGGTCGATCGCCGACGCCGACCGATTCCGGACAGTGCTCGGACAGGCGGCACAGGTTGCCGGTGCGTACAAGAGCCTGGTCACGGTTGGCATCGTACCGGTGCGACCGGATCCTGGCTTCGGTTACATCGAGCCGGGGCCGCCGGTGAACGGCGCACGGCGCGTCACGTCGTTCACGGAGAAGCCCGACCGCGCCGCGGCCGAGCGAATGGTGCGAGAGGGATTTCTCTGGAACTCGGGGATCTTCGCGTGGCGCGCCGGGGACTTCCTCGACGAGATCCGCACGCATACGCCCGAGATCGCGCCGTCGCTCCGCCAGGCCGAGCGCGCCGATCTGGCCGGCTTCTTCGCCGGCGTGACGCCGATCACGGTCGACCACGGCGTGCTCGAGCGAAGCGACCGCGTGCTCGTGATTCCCGGCGACTTCGGTTGGGATGATGTCGGGACGTGGGCGGCGCTCCGCCGGGTACGGTCACGGGACGCCCGGGGCAATGCCAGCGCCGGCCGGGTGCACGCCGTCGACGCGACCGACAACGTGGTGTACGCCGAAGGCCCAACGGTGGTGCTCTACGGCGTGTCCGATCTGGTGGTCGTCGCGCTCGGCGATCTCACGCTGGTGACGACGGTCGACCGTGCCGCCGACCTCAAGCGGCTGGTCGATTCCCTTCCCGCCGACGTCCGCGAGCGCGCGTGACGAATCTCTTCCTCTACGACGATGCGCGATCGCGCACGTTCGAGCCCTTCGCGCTCACGCGGCCCGTGAGCGAGCTGCGCGCCGGCGTGTCGTTGATTCGCCGTCGGTGGGAGCACGCGCTGTCGGCGACTGCAACAGGATCGATCACGGCTGCCCACCTGGCCGGCTTCGACGAGCCCGGCGCGCCGCCGGTGTGGCAGGAGTCGGTTCCGAGTGGCTCCATCCTCGCCAACTCCCGCTGCGTGCCGGCCGTGGGTGCGACGACCGACGCGGACGTGTGGACCTGTGCCGGCCGGGTGGCCGCGGTGCGCGTGTCGCGCAGCGTCCCCGCCGACGAGATGGCCGGTGGCCTGGCCGAGCTCGAAGCGCTGGCCAGCCCTGCCGCTCGGCGAGTCGAGCTGGCCGGCCGGTGGCTCGACGAAGTGTGGAGTCTCATCGTCGATCTGCTGTGGCAGCTTGGCGACGACATCAGGGCGATCGGGCCGCGACTGGAGTGCGTGACGCCGGAGGCGACAGTGCTCGGCGACCATCACGTGTTCGTGGAGGCCGGCGCGAGCATCGAGCCGCATGTCGTGCTGGATGTGCTGGCCGGTCCGATTCTCGTGCGCCGCGGCGCCACGATCCGAGCGTTCACCCGCATCGTCGGTCCGTGCGCCGTCTCCAGCGGAGCCACGGTGCTCGGCGACCGCGTACACGGCTGCTCGATCGGCGAAGGGAGCATCGTGCGCGGTGAGATCAGCGAGTGTATAGTGCTGGGGAACGCGAACAAGACGCACGATGGGTTCGTGGGGCACTCGTACCTGGGACGCTGGGTGAACCTCGGCGCGGGCACCATCACGAGCAATCTCAAGAACACGTACGGCACGGTATCGCTCTGGACGCCGGGCGGCATGCGCGACACCGGTGTGCTCAAGCTCGGCACGATGTTCGGGGACCACGTGAAGACCGGGATCGGGCTCCGCCTGACGACGGGCAGCGTCATCGGAGCCGGCTCGAACGTGTACGGCAGCCAGATGCCGCCCAAGTACGTGCCGCCCTTCTCATGGGGAGAGGGAGCGGATCTTCGGGAGTACCAGTTGGAGAAGTTCCTGGTCACGGTTGAGCGTTCCATGAGCCGGCGGCAGCAGACGCTGGGAGCCGGCGCCCGGCGACAGCTCACGCAGGCGTATGCGCGATCGAGGAGCGCGGGAGCGGTGGAGTGAGACTGTGGGTGCTAGGGAGCGGCAGCAAGGGAAACGCGCTCCTCCTCGAGTGCGGCGCGTCGCGCATTCTCATCGACGCTGGGTTTCCGGCCGGATCGCTGGGCAAGCGATTGCGCAGCATTGGCGTCGCGCCGGAGTCGCTGGAAGGCGTGATCATCACGCACGAGCACAGCGATCACGTACGCGGAGCAGCCGGCGGTGTGAAGCGGTGGGGGTGGAGGGTGCACGCCACCACGGGCACGCTGGCCGCCTGCCCTGGGCTCGCGGACGCAGCGGCGCGTGGGTTTCGCGCGGGATCGACGCTCACGTTCTGTGACGTCGAGGTGCACACCGTCCTCACGTCACACGACGCCGAGGAGCCGGTGGCGCTGGTAGCGACGGCGAGAGAGAGTGGGGTGCGCGCGGGAATCGCGTACGACCTGGGATGCGGCACGCCGGCGATCCGCCGGGAGCTGCGTGAGCTCGACCTCCTCGTGCTCGAGTCCAACCACGATGGCGGGATGCTGCGCACCGGTCCGTACCCGTGGATGCTCAAGCGCCGGATCGCAAGCAGCACGGGGCATCTGAGCAATCGTGCGGCGGGCGAGTTGGTGCGCGACGCGGCGCACCGAGGGCTCCGCGAGGTCGTGCTGGCGCATCTCAGCGAGATCAACAACACACCGGAGATCGCCCGCGCAGAAGTGGCCGATTGCCTGCGGCGCTCGCCATTTCGAGGACGCCTGAGCGCGGCGCCACAGCGTGGCATCGTGGGCCCGTTCGGACCTGGGGGCGCGCGGCCGACGGGGGAGCAGCTGAGTTTCTCGCTCTGACGGGGTGAGGGATTAGGGACTCGGGACTAGGGGACGGACCAACACAAAGGGTGAGATCAATCGCGATCTCACCCTTTATGCTGATCCCCCATCCCTAAGCCTTCATCGCGACTCCCTAGTACATGCCGCCCATGCCACCGCCCGGGGCGGCCGGAGCAGCCGACTCCTTCTCCTTCTTCTCGACGACGATCGCCTCGGTGGTGAGCAGCAGACCGGCGATCGAGGCCGCGTTCTGCAGGGCGGTGCGCGTCACCTTCGTCGGATCGATCACGCCGGCCCCCACCAGATCCTCGTACTGATCGGTGAGCGCATTGTAGCCGTACTTGTCGTCCTTCGAGCCACGCACCTTCTCGACGACGATGGAGCCTTCGCCACCCGCGTTCTGGACGATCATACGCATCGGCTCCTCGATCGCCCGGCGCACGATCTCGACGCCGACCTGCTCCTCGTGGTCCTCGAGCTTCAAGGCCTTGAGCGCGCGCTGCGAGCGAATGAAGGCGACGCCACCACCGGGGACGATGCCCTCCTCGACGGCCGCGCGGGTCGCGTGGAGCGCATCTTCGACGCGCGCCTTCTTCTCCTTCATCTCGCTCTCGGTCGCGGCGCCGACGTTGATCACGGCCACGCCACCGGCGAGCTTCGCGAGGCGTTCCTGCAGCTTCTCCTTGTCGTAGTCGGAGGTCGACTTGTCGATCGCGACCTTGATCTCGTTGATGCGGCCCTGGATCTTGTCCTCGGTTCCGGCGCCGTCGATGACCGTGGTGTTGTCCTTGTCGATGACGATGCGCTTGGCGCGGCCCAGGTCGTTGATCACGGCGTTCTCGAGCTTGAAGCCGACTTCCTCGGAGATCACCTGTCCGTTGGTGAGGACGGCGACGTCCTGCAGCATCGCCTTCCGGCGATCGCCGAAGCCAGGGGCCTTCACCGCGCAGACGCGCAGCGTGCCGCGCAGCTTGTTGACCACCAGCGTCGCGAGCGCCTCACCCTCGACATCCTCGGCGATGATGAGCAGCGGCTTGCCCATCTGCGCGACCTTCTCGAGGATCGGGAGGAGGTCCTTCATCGACGAGATCTTCTTGTCGTGGATGAGAATGAAGGCGTCCTCGAGGACGGCTTCCATCTTCTCGGGATCGGTCACGAAATAGGGCGACAGGTAGCCGCGGTCGAACTGCATGCCCTCGACCGTCTCGAGGTTGGTCTCGAGGCCCTTCGCCTCCTCGACCGTGATGACGCCGTCCTTGCCGACCTTCTCCATCGCTTCGGCGATCAGCTCGCCGATCTCCTTGTCGTTGTTTGCTGAGATCGTTCCGACCTGCGCGATCTCCTTGCGGCCACTGGTCGGCACGCTGATGCGCTTGAGCTCCTCGACGACGGTGGCGACGGCCTTGTCGATGCCGCGCTTCAGCGCCATCGGGTTGGCGCCGGCGGTGACGTTCTTGAGCCCTTCGCGAAAGATCGCCTGGGCGAGGACGGTGGCGGTGGTGGTGCCATCACCGGCGAGATCGGAGGTCTTGGTGGCGACCTCCTTGACCATCTGGGCACCCATGTTCTCGAGCGGATCCGCGAGCTCGATCTCCTTGGCGACGGTGACGCCGTCCTTGGTCACCGTGGGAGCGCCGAATTTCTTGTCGAGGACGACGTTCCGCCCCTTCGGGCCGAGCGTGACCTTGACGGCGTCGGCGAGCTGATCGACGCCTCGCTTGAGCGCGGCGCGGGCGTCGACGTTGAAGTGCAGTTCCTTGCTGGCCATATGTGTCAGTCCTGTCTTTAGAAGTCCGAGAGGTGGAAACGCTTCAGCCTACGATCGCGAGGACGTCCGACTCCTTGAGGATGAGATACTGGTCGCCGTCGAGCGTGACCTCGGTGCCGCTGTACTTCCCGTAGAGCACGCGATCGCCGACCTTGACGTCCATCGGCACGCGCTTGTCCTTCTCGTAGCGGCCGGGTCCCACGGCGACGATCTCGCCCTGCTGCGGCTTTTCCTTGGCGGTGTCGGGGATGTAGAGCCCGCCGCGCATCTGCTCGGTCTCCTCGAGCGGCTTCACGACGACGCGATCAGCCAGCGGAGACACTTTCACCGTCGTGGCACTCTTGGTGGCCATGAGTAGCGCCCCTCCTGATTATGGGTTCACGGACTGCGAGTGTATGAGCGGGTGTTAGCACTCATCAACATAGAGTGCTAACAGGGCAATAATACAGAAACTCACCGCCAGCGTCAAGGGCCGACGACGTGCCGACGTCGTCCTTGCATCTTATTGGGTCGCAATAATTTATTGCGCTTCGGCTCAGATCGTTTCAAGCGAGCACGACCGACCCGCTCCGACAGAGCACATCCCGCCCTGCCTGGCGCACGATGAGTGCGCCCGACCTGTCGAGTCCCGACGCCATACCCTGCGCCGGCTCGCGCACCATGCGCCCACGAATCGAGTCGCGGCGCTCGTACTCTTCCAGCTCGCCATCAGCGAGCACGCCACGCGCCGACGCCGCGCCACGCAGCGCCGGCACCAGCTCGGCAAGCACGTCGATGGGGCTGGTGCCGGCCATCAGTGCGGCCGCTCCCGACACGCCGGTCGGGACGCGAAGGTTGATGCCCACACCCAGAGCCACCCAGTCGATCCGCGCATCCCGCCACCGCGTCTCGACCAGGATCCCGCCGACCTTGCCCCCGCCGACGAGCAAGTCGTTAGGCCATTTCAGCGACACGCGCTCCGGCGCATGACGATCCAGCACGCGCGCCGCCCGAAGTCCCACGCGGATGGAGAGTACGTCGAGCGCGCTCCGATCGGTCGGTCGCTCGACGAGCGTGAGCCAGATGCCCGCGCCGGGCTCCGAGCACCAGTGCCGCGCGCTGCGACCGCGGCCGGCGGTCTGCTCGTCGGCCACCACGAGCGTGCCAGCGGGCGCGCCATCGGCCGCGAGCTCGTGCGCCACATCGAGCGTGGACGACACCGTTCGCCGGATCTCGACACGTGGCAGGTCGAGCCGTGCCCGCACCTCCTCCGCCGACGCGCCGTGGTACGCGACCCGTTCACCCACGCTGATACAGTGTGATGAGCACCGC